>DATLBY010000182.1:0-7964 GCA_035526665.1 Bryobacteraceae bacterium | reverse complement strand
AATGAATCCCGGTAGGCGCTTGCCTCCGTCGAGATGCCACTTGCCGATGAAGCCGGTGCGATAGCCGGACTGGGCGAGCAACTGGGACAGCGTGATTTCCGACTCCCGCAAGCGCAGGTCATTTGCGACCATGCCATTGCGATGCGCATATTTTCCCGTCAAAATGTTCGCGCGCGCCGGGCAGCAGACGGGCGTGTTCGCAAACGTATTGGTGAACACCAGGCTCCCGTCGGCCAACTTATCGAGATGCGGTGTGCGGACCTCGGAGTTGCCCATGAAGCCCAGGGACTGCGCCCGCAACTGGTCCGGCAGCAGGAAGAGAATGTTGGGCCTCTTCTGCGGCTGGGCCATGCCGGCAGCGGCGGCGGCCGTTGTGGCCGCAAGAAAAGATCGTCTGGTCATTTTGGCTCTGGTGTAGTTTTTCGCAATCTGCCGAAGTGTATTTTCTGTACCTTCTCGGCGACGCGCGCCTTCACAAGTTTTTTCACGAGAGCAGCGGATGGAGGCTTGTCCACCGGGAAGCGGATTGTTCCCTTAGATGTTTGAAAGCCCGCGAGCTGTTCTTTGAAGGCGTCCATCACGGAAAGGCTCATCGGGAACAGGCTGCAATGTTTCGCAAACGCGGCGAATCCCACGAGAGGACCTTTGTAGCGGAAGGTGGGCATTCCATAGCTGATATCCTCCGTGGTTTCCGGAGGCACAGCGGAGCGAACCGCGGAGCGGACTTTGATGAGGGTCCGGCGGGCGGGTTCGGGGAGTGCCGCGAGATATTCCTCGACGCTGCCGGGAGCGGCCTTCATTTTTCTCATGGCGACAATAGCGCGTGGAAACATTCTACTGAGATGTGACTGCATTCGCCAGCCCAGCATGAAACGAAAAAGCTGGAATCGAATTGGCGGTAAAATCGTGTTGCATGGCGGCGCCTTTCTCCGGTGCGTCCCGCGCACACGCTGCCAAGGAGGTTTTATGTTGCGCCGATCCGTCCCGCTCGGTACCGTGAGCGGCTTGTTGCTCCTACTGCTCGCCTCGGGGTGCTCCAGCTCCCGGCACGAGGTTACCGAAACGTACTATCTGGTCGCCAGCAACATCAAGCTCCCGTACTGGCAGGCTGCCTTTGCTGGACTAAGCCGCGCCGCGGGCGATTTAAAGGTGAAAGCGGAACTGGTGGGTCCGGCCAAATACAACCCGGCCGAGCAGCGTGACATGTTCCGTACGGTGGTGGGCAAAAAGCCGGCTGGAATTATGGTTTCCGCCGCGGATCCGGCGCTGATGAAGGGGGAAATCAACGCTGCGATCGCCGCCGGCATTCCGGTGATCACAATCGATTCGGACGCCCCGGGAAGCCAGCGCCTGTTCTTCATTGGAACGAACAATTATCAGGCGGGCATCACGGGCGGACAGGTGCTGGCGCAGCGGATGAATCGGAAAGGCAATGTTGTCGTCTTCACCATTCCCGCACAGGTGAATCTGGCCGAGCGGCTGCGTGGCTATGAGGCGGCGCTCGCGGATACACAGATCAAGGTGCTACAAACTGTGGACATTCGCGGCGATCCCGCCCTTGCCTTCGACAAAACCATCGAGATCATCGACAGCAAGAAACTGAATGTGGATGGATTTGTCTGCCTGGAGGCCACGGCAGGAAAAGAAGTTGCAGATGTGCTGGCGCGGCGTAAAGTGCAAGGCAAAACGATAATTGCGATGGATACCGATGACGGCACCCTGGACTGGATTGACAAAGGCGGCATCGCGGCGACGGTTGCGCAGAAGCCGTTCACCATGGCGTACTACGGGCTCCGGGCGCTCGACGATCTGCATCACAATAAGCCGGCGAAGCTCGACGTGAACTGGAGCCAGGATTTGCAGTCGCTGCTGCCGTCCGTGATCGATACGGGATCGTCGCTGATCGATCGCTCCAACGCCGGCGCTATTCGCAAGACTGCGTACTTCCCCGGTCCCCAGCCGAAAGCTCTGGCCCTGCTGCACCGGCCCTAAACGGTAAATTCAGGCGTGTTCGTCGTCCATGGCGTCCGCCTCCCGGCCCTGGGAAGACTTCTCCCAGGCGCTGGTGCGCCAGTTCTGTATCACGCGTTCGCCGGGGATCCAACTGGGCAAGGTAAACATCAGGCGGCGGGCCAGCGCGTTCACATAGGGTTCGTACATGGCGCGCAACTGAGCTAACTTCGCTTGCTGCGGTGCGGATTCCAGCAGCGGTACGCCCGCGCCCGCCAGCATAGTGCGCAGCCGCTGCATATCCGGGGCCGGGAGGCGATCCCGGGCTGGCGGCTCAGGTGGAATTTCGAGAATCTGCGACAGATCTACGATGGCGTGGCGGGCGATCGCGAAGGTCATGCGCGCCTGCCACTTGGCCGAACAATCAATGCTCGAAATGATGAGCGAGCAAGTATCCAAGATGGTGGTGAGAGCCCCTATCCAGGACTGGTTATCGTGCTGAGAACGGTAATACACGAGCACCGGATAGGAGAGATGGCTTTCCAGGAGCTCGCCGGCCCAATCCTCCCAACTGGCAAGAAATGGAACCAGCGCCTCCAACTGACCATCCTGGCCATGGCGGCGGAGCAGTTCCCCTGCGCTGGATGGCGATCCCGCCCTGGCATCCAGCAGGGAGATGGCTTGCTCGCGGGTCGAGAACGACTGGTAGATGACCGGCAAATAACCGATCACGACGGCGAGCAGACCGAAGCCCGTCCCTGCTTCGAGGACGTTAATAAAGCGAGCGAGCGGTGTGACCGGCACTACGTCGCCGAGTCCCAGCGTGAAGAACGTGCTTCCGCTGAGATAAAGATACGTTGTGAAGACGTTGTGCGAGTCGGGTCCCCTTATCACGTTGCCCTGGGAGAATTGCAGCAGAGCGAAGCCTGTGAGCAGAGCGACGGCCCACATGCCCAGCAGCAGAAGCAGCGAAAGTGGACCGAACAGGCTGAGCACCCCTTCCCGCCGTTTGCCTGGTGGTATATAACCCGCCACCGCTTTCCAGGAGCGCCAGAGAAGCATGTAGAACAGGCGCGTCAGCCGGAGTTGGCGCGTGACGCGGCGGGGAAGCACGATGGTTTCAAAGGCATCCCAGACGATGATCAGTATGATGAAGACGCCGAGGAGTGCCGGGAGAGGAGCCAATTCACAGGATATACAATTGCAGCCTGCTGCAAACGATCAGAGCCTGAGGCGGTGGATTGAGTTGCCGTCGTCTTCCTGAAGCGCGGCATTGATGGCCATGGCCGCTTTCGCGCCCTCGGCAGCAGCGACGATTACATACTGGGCATCGAAGCATGCATCGCCGGCCACATACACGCCGCGGACGTTGCTTTCCTGGTGCTTGCCGGTCCGGACGGCTCCCTTAGGGGTTAGCGAGCAGCCGAGATCGACCGGCAGTTCGGAACGCTGCAGGTTTCCGGTGCCGAAAAACAACGCGCTTCGAGACAGTGTCTTACCGTCTTCGAAAACGATGTTTTCCAGCAGGCCGCCGGACCCTTCCAGACGCTTGATTCTCTGCTCATGGAGCAGAATTTTGTTATCAGACAGAAGTTTTCGCTCGGCATCGCGCAGGCGGGCCGGGCCGTCGGAGCAGAGCACCACGTCCCGGCTCCAGGTTTTCATGGAGAGGGCCAGCGCGGCGCCGGCTGAGGCCCGGCCGTAGACGGCGAGAGGCTTATCCCGGTGCTCCCAACCATCACAATAGGGGCAATGGTGCACGCTTTTCCCGTAGAGATCCTGGATTCCTTCGAGCGGCGGCAGCCGGTCCACGACACCTGTAGCGAGCAGCACCTTGCGGGACAGGACACCGCTACCATCGGAGATGGTAATGCGAAAACAGCCGTTTTCCGGGCAGATGCTCATCACCGTAGCGTCACGGATTTCCACAGCATAAGGACGGAGTTGCTCGCGCGCCACCGCCAACAGATCTCCAGGGAAAACTCCGTCGCGCGTCAGGAAACCATGCACAGCTCTGGAGCGCGCATTGCGGGGATTTCCTGCGTCGTACACAAGGACGCGGCGGCAGGCGCGGCCCAGCACCAATGCAGCGCTTAAACCGGCGGGCCCGCCCCCGACGATAACGACATCGAACAGCTCTTCAGCCTGCAATGGGGAGCTTACTCTTCTTCATCCTCGTCTTCGTCTTCTTCGTCCTCTATCTCCTCATCCTCATCCTCGTCCTCATCGCTGGCCTCGCCCTCGATGTCTTCGTCGATCTCATCCTCGTCGAGATCCTGGTCCTCTTCTTCGTCGACGTCCGCTGCCAGGTACGACAGCAGTTCGGGATAGTCATTCTCTAGGTCTATTGGCATGGCTAGGACTCCTCTCGGTTCTGACTATGGACACGCGCAAAGGGAGAAGGTTTCGTGCGGGGCCAACTACTAAACAGTTAGCGGGGCTAGGAGGCGGCCAATCTCTTCCGTTTGATCTCTTCCATGACGCTGGCGATCAGTTCCTTGGCGCCGCTTAGGCTGTGCAGGATGCCTTGAATATCCATGGCGGGCCCACCCGGCTGGCGGGCGCTTTGGCAATAGACGCCATGCTGCCCTGCCAGAACCAGAGCATCGGTTAGCAGATCGAGCGTTACGGCCAGCCGGCCGCGCTCAAAACCCATCTGAGTTTCATAGTTTTCCAGCTCCTCACGGCGATCCTGGTAAATGGACATACTTACTTGATGATGCCGCGCTTTTGCAGGAACTGAAAGATCTGCGGGTAAAGCTGCTTCATCTGCTCCAAGGGAAAACCGTGTTTGCCATGGGGTACGCTGATCATTTCCGCGTCGGCGCCCACATCGCGCAAGGCTTTGGTCAGGCCGACGCCATGCTCGTAGGGGACCGTCTCGTCGGAGTTTCCATGGATGGTGAGGATGGGAGGGACGTCCTTGCGCACGTACGTCATGGGAGAGAGGCGGCGGGCCAGCTCGAAACGCCCCGCCTGCTCGGGAACCCACGTGACGGCGTACTTGCGCATGTTCTCTCCCTGGAGTTGGTCTTCCACGTCGGTGATTCCATAGAAGTTGATGACCGCGGCTACATCGCCGGGCGGACCGAGATGAGCCGAACGGGGAGTCATCCCGGCCATAAGGGCCAGATGTCCGCCCGCCGATCCACCGGTGGCGACGATTCTCTTTGCATCCACATTCCAGCGGCGGGCGTTTTTGTGAAACCACTCGGCCGCCTTGAGGACGTCGTTGACGGCAGCGGGCGCGGGGGCGACGGATGCCAGCCGGTACTCGACATTCGCAACCACGAAACCTTTTTCCACCCACGGGAGAACAAATTTTTCCACCACGGATTCCTTGGAGCCGTTGACCCAGCCGCCGCCGTGGACCACCAGCACGCCGGGACGCTTGCCGGTGGAAGGAGCTTTCGGCTGAAAGATGTCCAGGACGGTTTGAGGATACTGATCATAGGGGATGCCCGTCTCTACCGAGATCGAATCCGGAATAACTGAAGGCGCGGGGTTCTGGGCCAGTAACCACAGGGCGAAAACGCCCAGGAGAAAACACACATTCCGCATACAAAGCTATTAGAGCTTATAGTGAGAAGGAAATGAGATTATGTGCGTTTTTTTTCATTGGGGCCGCCCTGTTAGCCGGCGGTGACGGCCGGATTGAAAGCCATTATTCGAAGCGCGACTACGGATTGACGGCGAATCCGGAAGCCAGGCATTGGAAGAAGGTGAAAGGAATTGTTGCATCGAACGATGGGTTCGGCGCGCCGGTAAAGAACCACGATACAGAGGTCCGGTCGCTTTGGACGGACAAGAATCTGTATCTGCTGTTCATCTGCCCGTATGAGGCGTTGAATCTGAAGCCCCAGCCGTCCACAACGAAGGAGACGAACAAGTTGTGGGACTGGGATGTCGCCGAGGCCTTTATCGGGACGGATTTCGAGCGCATCCGGCACTACAGGGAGTTTCAGGTTTCGCCGCAGGGCGAATGGGTGGATCTGGATATTGACCGGGACCATCCCCTGCCGGAGGGCGGCTGGATGTGGAATTCCGGATTTACCGTCAAAGCGCGATTGGACGAGGCGAAAAAGATCTGGTACGGCGAGATGAAGATACCAATGGCCGGCATCGACACGCGCAAGCCGCGGGCAGGCAATGAAATGCGAATCAACTTCTACCGCATCCAGGGTCCGGGGCCCAAGCGAGTGGGAATCGCATGGCAAAAGACCGGGGCTGCCTCCTATCATGTGCCGGAGGCCTTCGGCACACTTGTGCTCGCGCCCAAGTAAAGGCAAAAAGGGTAGGTGAGTCCTTGCCAGAGAACAGAGCACTGCGAATTTCCCACGTAGGCTTGCGCGGTGTGGTGGGAGGCGGGCTGACGGCCGGCCATGTGCTGGATTTTGCCAGCGCCTTCGGTACGTTTATCGAGCCGGGCAAGCCGGTGCTGCTTGGACGGGATCCCCGGGCCAGCGGCGTGATGCTGCGGGAGGGCGTGATCGCCGGATTGCTGGCTTGCGGTCATGAAGTGCTGGACTTGGGGATCGTTTCGACGCCTGTGATCCAGCATGCGATCCGGCATGCGGATGCGGCGGGCGGGATATCGATCGGCGCCAGCCATAATGACGCGTCCTGGAACGCCTTGAAATTCTTCGGCGCCCAGGGAACCTATCTTTCCACCGCGGAAGCCAGTGAGCTGCTCGACATCTACCACCTGAAGAAGTTTCGCTATTGCGACTGGCTGCAGGTGGGCTCGCTGAAGAGCCGGGAGGGAGCGGTGGACCGCTACCTGGACGATCTCGCCGCGGTATACGATTTTGAGGCACTGCGGAAGTTTCGCGTGGTGGTGGATTGCTGCAACGGCACATCGTCGGTGATTCTCCGCAGGATGAACGAGCGGTTTCGGTTCGAATTTATTCTGCTGAACGAAGGCCTCAACGGGATCACGTTCGCGCACGACCCCTTGATTACGCCGGCGACTCTAAGTTTGCAGCTTGCGCCGCTGGTGCGGCCACTGCAGGCCGATGCGGGATTTCTCTTTGATGTCGACTCGGATCGCCTCGGCATAGCCACGGAGGCGGGCACGGCGATTTCGGAGGAGATGATTCTGCCGCTGCTGGCCGATTACCTGTTGCCGCGCGGGCCGGGCAAACTGGTCATCACCAACCTGTCGAGCACGGCCCTCACCGAGGAGGTCGCTAAAAAGCATGGCGGGACCGTGATTCGGGTTCCAGTGGGGCGGCAGGCCACCATCGATGCCTTATCCGGTTACCGCCGGGATCAAATCGCCATCGCGGGCGAGGGGACGGGAGCGGTGATGATGCCGCAGTTTGAATTTGTGTACGACGGGATCGCGTCCATGCTGGCAATTCTTTCGATGATGAGCGAACGGAAACAAAAACTGAGCGAAATTCTAGGTAGTTACCCGCGCTACTCCATTCTGAAGGAACAGCTGCCCCTGACATCGCGGCGGATACCGGCGCTATTGACCGACCTTCAGAGGAGGAACGCCGGCGGACTCATCAACGTGCAGGACGGGCTGCGGGTAGAGTGGCCTGACCACTGGTTTCACGTGCGGGTGAGCCAGACCGAGCCGATTATCCGGGTAATTGCCGAGCAGCGCGGCGATCCGCCGACGGCGCTCTTCGAATCGCTGCTGGACCAGGTGAGGAGCGTCGCCTAATGGCCCGTGAACACTTATTGAAAATTGGGGTTTCCGGCATACGGGGTGTGGTGGGCGAGTTCCTTACCCCCTCCCTGGCAAACGCCTTCGGCCAGGCGTTTGGGACTTATGTAGGGCGGGGAAGAGTAATTGTGGGCCGGGACACTCGGAGCACCGGCGAGATGCTGCAGCATGCGGTACACTGCGGGCTGCTGTCGGCCGGCTGCGAAGTGGTGGACGTAGGCATACTGCCGACGCCCGGCATTCAGATATTCACCGCCGCCACGCGGGCGCGAGGAGGCATCGCACTCACCGCGTCGCATAATCCTCCCGAGTACAACGCCTTGAAGCTGTTCAACGC
>DATLBY010000181.1:0-3850 GCA_035526665.1 Bryobacteraceae bacterium | reverse complement strand
ATGGACGAACAGGCCACGGACTTTCACCGGCGTGTCCGGCAATCCTATCGGGAGCTGGCGAACGAATTTCCGGAGCGCATCCGCATGATTGACGGCAATGCACACCCGGAACTGGTCTCGACGCGCGTCTGGGACGCTGTCTCAGGGATAATCGTACCGCCGGAGAATGCGTGATCGAGAATTTCTTAGGCAACCCGGCGGCGGCCGCGGTCTTCGACCATATGATCCGCGACCGCAGGATCTCGCAGACAATTCTGCTGGCCGGCCCCGAGGGCGTGGGGAAAGCCACGCTGGCCCGGCGCTTTGCGGCCGCGCTGCTGGGTGACCCGGCAAAGATCGAGCGGGACGATCTTTTCCTGTCCGAAAACGCCTCGGTGATCACGGAGCGCGAAAGATGGACTGCGGAAAAGCGCAACGAAGATCCATTGCTGTTCGCCTCCCACCCCGATTTCGTGACGTTTGCGCCAGATGGTCCGCTGCGGCAAATCTCCATCCAGCAGATGCGCCTGCTGAAGGAACGCGCGCAGTATAAGCCTTTGCGCGGGGACTGGCGGGTGTTCCTGATCGACCACATCGACCGCGCGAATGAGCAGGCGGCTAACTCATTGCTGAAGACTCTGGAGGAGCCGCCGTCTCACCTCGTGCTGATCATGACGGCTGAAAATGCCTACGACCTGCTGCCGACCATCCGGTCGAGGGCCGTCATCTTTCAGATGAATCCTCTGGGCGAGCAGGAGATGGAGGCATTCGCACAGGCGCGAGGACTGACGGACGCTCCGCACCGGATGGCTCTCGCCTCGGGGAGCCCGGGAGCAGCTCTCTCGCTTGATCTGGAAGCGTACGAGAAGCGGCGCGCGGCGATGTTGACCTTGCTGCAGGTGGCGTCGTCGGGTGCGCCTTTCGCCAAATGGACGAAGTATTCGGAATCCATCGGCGCCAGCAAATCTGAGAAGCTGGAATATTATCTGAAAGTTCTTTACGTTCTGCTAGAGGATCTTCTGATCCTGCATCACACGGGCGGAAAAATTCGCAATTCAGATATACGCCGGGAGCTGGAAGCCATCGCTCCGGCGGTGAGTTTTGAATGGCTGTATGCCGCCGTTAGGAAAGTGGATGAACTCGCCGAGCTGTTGCGGCGCAATATACAGAAAAGCATTGCGTTGGATGCTCTGGCCGTCGGCTTGCGAGCACTCTAGGCGTGTGGTTCAATGGGACCATATCTGTCGGCGTACGTCGTAAAAGAACCGCTCAGGTCACAGACAGTTATAAGTAACTGAAATCACTTAATTATTTTCCATAAAGGAGTACCGTCTTGGAGGGTGGGAACCGCAAGTTAATCCGGCCGGCTTTGACCGAGGTCAAGGAGCGTCGCAATGTGAAGAAACAAGTGCCCCCCGACCAGACCAACGCCGAGAACTTCTACTACATGAAGCAGATGCAGTCGAAGACTCCTATGGTGATTGTGCTGAAGGATGGCGAAACGCTACACGGCGTAATCGAGTGGTACGACAAGACCTGTCTGAAGTTCAATCGGGACGAGGGTCCAAATCTCCTCGTCTTCAAGCCGAATATTAAATACATGTACAAGGCCTGACCGTATCAGGCTTTCGCGCCGGCTTTCAACGCCAGACGGTATTGGCGGCGTCCATCCGCCTCGCGGTATCGCCTCTTCTCTTCCTCGGTTTCCGGTAGCACCGGGGGGATCTGGACCTTCTCCCCGTGCGCATCGAGAGCGACGAATGTCAGATAAGCGGATGAGGTGTGCTTGTTGCTACCGGTCCGCATATCTTCCACCCACACCTTCACGCCTACCTCCATCGAGGTACGGAACACCCGGTTTACCGAAGATCGCAAAATAAGTAGCTGTCCGATGTGAACGGGGTGCAGGAACGTCATCGAGTCGATGGATGCCGTCACCACGGCACAGCGCGAATGGCGGGTTCCGGCGATTGCGCCCGCCAGATCCACCAGGTGCATAACGCGTCCACCCAGCAGATTTCCCAGCGGATTGGCATCGTTCGGTAACGCGATTTCAGAATATTCGGAAGCCGACTCACTGACCCGGCGCGGGGTCATGTCGATCATACGAAGCGCTTCCAGTTTTCCAGGAATACCTCTGCCTGGCGGCGGATGGCGCCCGGAAGGTGCGGAGAATCGGCAGAACCGTGTTCGCTGGGCGAATAGTTTGTCTCAATCACGTAAAGCAGCTTCCCTTCGGCAGTCGTGGTGAAACGAACTGCATCGCCGCTCGGGACAAGCGGAAAGTGGGTGCAACAACTCCGGCCGTAGCCGAAATTACAGCTCTCGTGTAGCGGCGCATGCGGTACAGCCTGGCAATACCCTTCATACAAAGCACCCAGGGGAGCTCTGGCCGGCGCGGTAGCCGTTTGCGAGCGTACCACGGGGTAGAAGTAGGGACACGCCATTAGCGGGTATATTAACATGGGCTTGCATGTCGAACCGACTCGAAACTTTGAAGAGCATGGTGGAGCAGAATCCCAACGATTCCTTTGCGCGCTATGGTCTCGCGATGGAGTATGCCAATTCAGGGCAGTTGGACGAAGCGGTAGCTGCTTATCGCGCACTACTGGACGTAAATCCGGATTACGCGGCGGGGTATTATCATGGCGCGCGCACGCTTGAGAAGCTCGGGAAAATTGACGAGGCCCGGGCGATGTATGAGAAAGGAATCGAGGTGACCACCCGCACCGGTGACATGCACACCAGAAGTGAGTTGCAGGCAGCGCTTGACATTCTTGGGTAAAAAATTATGCATGTACATGCCTTTGCCGCACAACATCCGAAGAGTCCGCTAACGCCGTTCGAGTACGAGCCCGGTCCTCTGCACGAGGACGACGTCGAGATTCGAGTCTCCCATTGCGGGATCTGTCATAGTGATATTCACCTGGTGGATAACGACTGGGGAATGAGCACATACCCCCTAGTGCCTGGTCATGAGGTGGTCGGAACCATTGTGAAGAAGGGTTCCGCCGTCACAACTCTCCAGGAGGGGCAGCGTGTCGGGTTGGGCTGGCAGGCCGGCTCCTGCGGCGGCTGCGAGTTTTGCAGACACGCGGAAGAGAATCTGTGCGCTAACCAGGCGGCCACGTGCGTGGGCCGCCATGGCGGTTTTGCCAATTCCGTCCGCGCCGACAGCCGTTTTTCCATTCCGATTCCCGAAGGGTTGGAATCGGAGAATGCCGCTCCCCTGCTGTGTGGCGGAATTACAGTGTACACTCCATTGCGCGCCTACGATGTTCGCCCTCCCATGGCGCTGGGAGTGATTGGCGTGGGCGGCCTGGGACATCTGGCGGTTCAATACGCCAGCGCGTGGGGCTGTGAGGTAACGGCGTTCTCGACCTCCGACAACAAACGGGAGGAGGCAATGGCGTTGGGAGCGGACCGCTTTGTAAATACCAGCGAGGCAGGCAGCTTGGCCCGGCTGACAGGACATTTTGATTTCCTACTCTCGACAGTGCCGGCCGATCTGGACTGGGGCGCTTACCTCGGCGCGTTGCGTCCGAAAGGTAAGCTATGCGTGGTGGGCGTTCCACAAAGCGAGATTCACTTCCAGGGATTTCCGTTGATCGCAGGACAGAAATCGGTGTGTGGCAGCCCGATCGGCAGCCCGGCGATGATCGCTGAGATGCTGGCGTTTTCCGCTCGGCACGGCATCGCGGCTAAAACCGAACGGTTTCCGCTGGAGCGGGTGAACGACGCACTGGATCGCGTCCGCGCGAATGGCGCGCGCTACCGGGTCGTGCTGGACGTCGCTGGAGTGGCCTAAAGCGCTGTGGGCGCGATTAAGCCAGCTTATAAGGCGCCCGATACTGGTAATGCAGCAGGCGGT
>DATLBY010000180.1:0-4828 GCA_035526665.1 Bryobacteraceae bacterium | reverse complement strand
AGGCCACCAGGCATGCAGCACATTCAATTTGTGAGTCTTATCGTCGGGGTAAAGCGTCGTCGTTAGCGGATTAATTACCGTCTCCACCAGGCCCCACCCGATTCCGGTAATTACCATGCCAAACCAGATAACCCGATAGATGGCGGCTCCTTGGGCAATGTGGCCCGCGAAAATCACAATGCAAGTGCCGGAAATGAAACAGAGACTCGACAGCGCCAGCAAGCGGCCCATGCCCAGAAAATCCAGCAAAGGGCTGCCGATTGCGATGGTAAAAGCAAATCCCAGAAAAGCTACGCCGAGTACGGCGCCGATCATCTCGGCGGAACGAAGCCTGTCAATCGGATCGAAAAAAGTCGTTTGCAAATCGCTCGCGATACTGCCTCGAATCGCGAAGCTGACGCCGGCCGTAACCAGAGCAATCACACTAAGGATGAAAATGCGCTTCTTGTCGTACTGCGCGTGGTGGTCAATCGACCCTGCAGAGGGGGCGGCTACTTGGCTCATGGCTTGTATCGTATCGAATCTTTCTCAGCGCTGCACAAGAAGGTCAATAAACGTGGTCCTTTGGCCCTGCACTCGCCGCTCCAGGGTGGAATAGGCTAGCAGGCGGGCTGCGGCACGAAGCGCCTCCGCGGCCGTGGCATCCAGCGATACCCGATAGTGATCGGCTTCTTCCTTATAGGAATACTGTACGTAGCGGGGAGCATGGGCCAACTCCAAGAGCATATCCCAAAAGTTTCGGCGGCGAAACAGACGCTTCTTTGCCCCCACTTCCCTGGCAATTACAATCTGCGAGTGTTCTGCCTGCAGGGTTACCTGGATGCAACGGGCCGGGTCAAACCTGCGGGAAGGCTCAGGGTCGGGAAACAACTGGAAAGCAGAGTCCACATCGGCGAGGCTCGGCTTCAGGCCGGACCACCGGAAGCGTGAGCCGCCGCTCACGAGCGAGCCGCGGGTTAACAGCTCCGCCACCCGCTCCGCATCTTTGCCGGTAAGCGGGAGCACATAGCGGATCAGTTCCCGGACGTTCATCTCCTGTGAAACGACCGGAGTGAGGGCGATCGATTCGGCTGCCTCTGAGCTGATCTTCACCCGCACCGGATCGTCGGGGCTCACGTCCGCCAGCGCAGGCCCACACCGAGAGTTTTCCTGGCGTATTCGAAGCCACGCTCCAGATCGTATTGCTGCTGCGCCTTTAACGCGGCCGTATACTCGGCCGGGGGCTTCCCCGCCACATCCTCGATGACCATGGCCCCCAGAAATGGATGTCCCGATTTCGCAAGCGCGACAAACCGGGAGAACTCGGAGGCGACTGCGTTTGGAAAGGCTTTCCAAAACTCTGGTTCCAGGTAAGGAAGGACCTGCGGAGGCCGGCCCGTGATGTTCTCCAACTGCATGGTGGATCGGGGACACAGTTCCCGGAACCTGGCTACAAACCTTTTGAAATCGATCACGCCATCGCCCAGCGCCACCCACTGCGCGGCCGCGCCGCGAGGATGCTCGAACACCACGGAGTCTCGAATGTGTGTCGTTACTGTGTAAGGACCTAGGATCTCGAGCGTGACCAAGGGATCTTCGACAACCCACATCGGGTTCCCCGTATCCATGCAGGCGGCCACGAAGTCTTTGCCCGACTGTTCAATCAGGGTTCGCAGTTCCCGTGCCTGCATATCGCCCGAATGATTCTCCACCGCGATTTTGACGCCAACGTCCAGCGCACGCGACCGCAAAGGCTTTAGGATACGAATCGTATTCTCGATGTGCCGGTCGATTCCGCCCGGCGATAGACGATCGGCGGCAGCACCCAGGAAGCAGCGCATGGAGGAGGCTCCGATTGCCTTCGCCACGCCTAGGCCCTTGAGGATGTACTCGTCCGGCTTCCCATGTTTAGCGTTCCAACTTTTAGAAGAAGGGCAGATGCATCCGATGCCGGCATCAATTGTGATGCCCAGCCGGGCGGCAGCCTCCCGGACACTCGTCAGATAAGCGGGCTCAAAGCTCTCATAATCCTCCAGACTGGATAGCTGGATCGCATCCAGCTTCTGCGCCGCGGCATACTCGATCAGGGGAATGGCTTTCCAGTGGAATGCCCGGAGTGAGTAGCTATCGAAGCCCAATCGTATGCCATTCGCCTGCATTTGAGACCTCGCAATGGAGCTGACGCCGGTGATTGCAGCGGCAGCTTGCAGAAATTGTCTTCGTAACACTTGGCGCCATCATACAATACGGCGATGACACCGGCCGAGAAGATTCTACGGGAAGAGATCGCCGCCGCCGGCCCCATTCCTTTTAGCCGTTTCATGTCGGTCGCACTCTATCACCCCGAGTTCGGCTACTACCGGCGCGCGCACGATCCGTTCGGCAGGAAAGGCGACTTCTATACCGCCGAGCAACTGCAACCGGTATTCGGCCGCCTGATCCGCTCGTTGATCCACTTGCTTGCCTCGGAGATTGGTGACGCTCCCGATCTCACCGTTGTAGAACTGGGCGCGGGGCGCAAAGAGATGGAGCCGTATCTTTCCGAGTTTCGTTACATCCCTGTGGACCTGGCCTACGGTGCGCTGCCCGAATCGTTCCAGGGCGTCGTATTTGCGAATGAGTTCTTCGATGCCCTACCCGTGGACCTGCGCGTGGTAAAGGGCGGCCGGCTCTTCGAGCGCAATGTCGGGGTCATAGATACCCGCCTCGCCTTCGTCGACGGTGTGCACATTCGGGAGGAGGCCGGACTCGCAGATGGAACCATCGTTGAAATACGTCCGGAGGCGGAGCGCTGGCTAGAACGGATTAGCACGTGCCTTACGAAAGGTTTCGTGATCACAGTTGACTATGGGTACACACGGCGCGAGCAGCTTCGTTTCCGCTCGGGCAGCTTGATGAGTTATCACCGCCACCAAGCCTTGGAGGATGTTCTCTCGGATCCCGGCGAGCGGGACATCACGGCGCACGTGTCATTCACCGACCTGCAGGAGGCAGGCGAAAAACTTTCTTTGACAACGCGATCCTTCGAAACGCTGGGGCAGGTTCTGGTCCGGGCGGGCAAGGCAGACAACTTCGAATCCGTCCTCAGAGCAAGCGGCGAGGGCGAGTCGCTGCATTTGCGCATGCAGCTGAAGGCTCTTCTGTTTGGGATGGGCGAAACGTTTCGTGTGCTGGTGCAGGAGCAGTGCAGGAGAGGTTGAACACCAATAAAAACGGCCCCGATCGCTCGGAGCCGTGAGGAACCTTTTATGCTGCCAGCCTCTATCGAGGCGCGCCCACTACTTCTTCTTTTTTGCCGGGGCTTTCTTGGCGGCGGTTTTCTTAGCAGCTTTCTTGGTTGCGTTCTTCATCGATTGATTCTCCCTAACATCAAAAATTTGCGATCTCGAAAGATCGCAGTGTGATCCATATATAAAGTTGTTTGAAAAGAAAGTCAAGAAAAAAATGCATAAAGGAGCACGCCTCAGCCCGCCCGCCGCCTCGCGCAAATCAGTAAAACATGACGGGCGTAATTTGTTTCGGCCGCGCGAGTGTTGCCCGCTTAGGGTTGGGCACGTTAGCATCAGGTCAGATGCGGAATTTTTCCCGTTGGCTGCTTGTTACATTTTGTATTCAGCTGGCCCTGCTCATCAGCGGCTGCGGCGGACGCAAGAAAGTCCGGACCGCAAAGCCGGCGCGCATCGGGTCACATGAGAACGGCATCGCGAGTTGGTACGGAGTCCCGTACCACGGCCGCCGCGCCGCCAACGGCGAGATCTACAACATGGAGCGGCTCACCGCCGCTCATCGCACTCTGCCGTTCAACACCTGGGTGCGCGTTAAAAATCTCACGAACGACAAGTCGATCGATGTCCGCATTCAGGATCGAGGACCTTTCGTGGATAAACGCATCATCGATCTCTCCCGCGCCGCGGCGCGTGCCGTCGATATGATCGGGCCGGGAACGGCGAAGGTCCGCCTGACAGTCATTAAGCCGCCAAAACACGAGCCCGTTTCGCCGCCTCCGCCGCCCGAGATTATTGCTGAGCGGCCGGCGGAGCCGCGCCGGACGCGTCCCACACCTTTCCCGGAGACTCCGGCTGCCGTATCCGCTCCTCCGGTTGCGGTGGTCGAGACTGAGCTCTTCGCAGTGCAGATCGGCGCCTTCCAGGACCGCTCACGCGCCGAGGCACTGCGGGTCAGTATGGAGCAGAAGTACGGATCGGCTAGGATCGTCCTGCGCCAGGGCAACATAGCTTTGTGGCGCGTCCTGGTTGGCGAAAAGGCAAGTATCGAAGAGGCCTCGGCGCTCGCAGAGGAGCTTCGCGCCGCAGGTACCACCGGAATTGTCGTCAGGATCGACGAGCCGGCGTCCCAGGCCGAACCGAATCGGAAATAGCTGAGAGCGCGGGGGTGCTGCATGCACTATCCCTCTTAAGATGCTCAACGAGCCATCCGAGTTCCCCTATGCCCTCGTTGGGCAATCTCCGCGTATGCAGCAGGTTTTCCGCCAGATAGAAAAGCTGGGGCGGACCCGCTGGCCCGTCCTTATATTGGGGGAGACGGGGACCGGCAAAGAAGTAGTGGCCCGGTCGATTCACCAGGTGCAGGCTACCGGGCCTTTTGTAACCATCGATTGCTCCTCGCTGGTTGGTCCGCTGATGGAAAGCGAGCTATTCGGGCACGCCAAAGGCGCATTCACCGGCGCAAACGTTTCCAAGCTGGGGTTGATTGAACTGGCTCATGGGGGCATCGCATTCCTGGACGAGATCGGCGAGCTTCCCCTGGATATGCAGGCCAAGCTCCTCCGCGTTTTGCAGGAGAAAGAGTTTCGCCCGGTAGGGTCGCTGGCACAACGGCGCTCGGATTT
>DATLBY010000179.1:0-30608 GCA_035526665.1 Bryobacteraceae bacterium | reverse complement strand
CGAAAATCTGCTCCACCAGCTTCCAGCGTTCCGACGTCATAAGCGCGTCGGCTCCTCGGTGCGAAGGCGCTTCGATTCTGCGGAAAGCTCCTTGAAGAGCCACGCCTCAGCGGTTCTCAGATGACGTCGGACAGTTGCGATCGATAGATCCATGTCGTCACCGATTTCCTGTTCGGTAAGCCCTCCGAAGTAGCGCATTTCGAGAATGCGCGTGCGGCTCTCGTCCAAAGAAGCGAGTCGACTGAGTGCTTTGTCAAGAGCAAGCACATCGACGGTGGTCATGGATTGTGCGTCCGCAACCGCCTCTATGGTGACCGGGTGCAGCCCTGACCCGCGCTTGGCCGCTCGCCGCGACCGGGCATGATCTACGAGGACTTGCCTCATCAGGTGTGAGGCGAAGCGAAAAAAGTGGGATCGATTGTGCCAGTCTGGCTGGCCCTGGCTCACCAGACGCACCCAGGCTTCGTGTATCAGCGCTGTGGGTTGGAGAGTATGGTTGTCCCGCTCAGATCGCATATAGCCGCATGCCAGCTTGCGAAGTTCTGCATAGACCAGGTGCGTCAGTGTTTCCGCAGCGCTCTGGTTTCCTTTGCTCCACTCTTTCAGCAGCTGCGTGACATCGCCGACGATGCGAGGTGAACTCATTCCTCCACTCCTGCAATCAGACGTATATATCACAGCGTTGACCGCCGTATGTCAAGTGAACCGTGCGCGTGGCCCGAGGATGATCTGCATCCATGTAAGCCAGGATCTGTCGCCCGGGAAGGACACTGAGCGCGGGATCCCGGCAACGGCCTTTCTAGACACGCGAAACTGCCTCGGCAAACCGCTCACTACCTCCGCTAGAAGGGCTACCCCTGCGGCTCGCTATGCTCGGCCTGGACTGCGATTTCCCTTCCGCCACAAGATCCTTCTACAAAGGCGAAGGGCAAAGAGCGCAGTGTTCTCAGCTACAGTGCAAGGACTTAAAACGGTCGAAGCGCGCAGGGGATGGAGCGTCTCCTCCATCCGCTTCCTTTTTTGCTTGTCATAGATGGCGGCGCCGTGCCGCAAGTTACGGCTGTCTCCGTTAACTTTCGTTAGAAAATTCGCCGGAACAGGCGGCATCCCGCTGCGGCGGCAGTTGCTTCATGTGATACTTTGGAGTTTCGCTTTACAGTGCGAGGAGGGTGTATGGAAGCCTTGGGCATGATTGAAACAAAGGGCCTTGTCGGAGCTATTGAAGCCGCCGATGCCATGGTAAAGACGGCCAAGGTCACAGTGCAGGCCAAGGAATACATTGGCGCGGGTTTTGTTACTGTTACGGTTCGCGGCGATGTGGGAGCAGTGAAGGCGGCCACCGACGCCGGCGCGGCAGCGGCACGCCGGGTAGGCGAACTGGTGGCGGTGCACGTGATTCCGAATCCTCACGAAGACACTGAGAAGGTTCTGCCCGGCGCAAAGAAGGCCTCGGGCTCGCTGGGCTAGCCATTGGGGGCAGCCCCCTTCTAGAAGCAGATGCTGCAAGACCCAGACCTGCTCGCTCTGCAAGAGGTCCGTACCAAAGTCGATAAGGCTTGGGCGGCATGGCAGAAGTACCGGGCATTCTCCCAAGAACAGATCGACACGATTGTCGAGCGCATGGCGGCGGCTGCCCGGGAACACTCGTTCCATCTCGCGGAGCTCGCGGTGGCGGAGACAGGCTACGGCAATGCGCGCGACAAGTTTGCGAAAAACCTCCTCGCCTGCGATGTTTTACCCCGCCAACTCCGGGGCATGAAGACCGTGGGCATTCTGCGGGACGATCAGGAAAAAAAAGTAGTCGAGATCGGGGTTCCAGTCGGGGTGGTAGCGGCGGTACTTCCTACCACTAATCCCACTTCCACCGCGATTTACAAAACGATCATCGCGTTGAAGGCAGGCAACGGCATTGTGCACAGCCCGCACCCACGCGCCAAGGGCTGCACGTGCGAAACGATTGCGATTTTGTACCGCGCCGCCGTCGCGGCAGGCGCCCCCGAAGATCTGATCCAGTGCATTAATAACCCGACCATCGAATCCACCAATGAGCTGATGCGCCATAAGCGCACGGCAGTGATTCTTTCCACCGGCGGGAGTGGCATTGTGAGGGCTGCCTATTCCAGCGGAAAACCAGCCTTCGGCGTGGGGCCCGGCAACGTGCCTGTTCTGGTGGACACCAGCGCCGATCTGCCGGATGCGATCGCTAAGATCGTGCAGGGCAAGTCGTTCGATTACGGTACGGTCTGCTCCAGTGAGCAGGCGATCGTAGCCGAGTCGCAGTTGCGCGACCGGGTACTGGCGGAATTGAAATCCAGGAAAGCATACATCTGCAGCGATTCAGAAAAACAGGCGCTGGCGAAGGTGCTGCTCACTCCGCCGAACTGGACAGTAAACCCGAAATGTGTGGGGCAGGCGCCGAGCGTGATCGCCACCATGGCAGGGTTCAGCGTACCCGCGGAAACATCGATCCTGGTGGTCGAGGTCGAAGGTGTGGGCAAGGACCACCCTCTATCCGCGGAGAAGCTTTCCCCGGTGCTGTCGTTATTTTTCGTGAAGGATTTTGCCGCGGCGCTGGACACGTGCGAGAGCATTTTGCGATTCGGCGGTTTGGGGCATACGTGCGCTATCTATACCAAAGATGATGCGCGCGCACGGCAGTATGCGCTCAGAATGCCATCGATGCGCGTCCTATGCAACACTCCGACACCGCAGGGATCCACCGGAATCACCACCAATCTATTCCCCGCCATGACCTTGGGCTGCGGGGCGGTTGCAGGAAACAGCACTGGTGATAATATAGGGCCGCAGCACCTGATGAACATCAAGCGTCTCGCCTATGCAGTGAGAAACGTGGAGGACGCCTTCGAAATGTCTCCGGAGCCCCCAAAATTGCAAAAGAGCGCCCTTGCCCAGCCAGCGGCGGCGGTCTCGCGCGAGGAACTGGTTTCGGCAGTCGAAAAATATCTCGCCGCCAGGGGTGTCGCGACGGCTCCATCCGCTCCACCGAAGACGGCAACGGCAACGGCGGGGTCCCCAGCAGCGGTAGTGGACCGGTTCCTGAGTACGCGGCGGGGCAGGGAAGTGCGGCCGGTAGCGAGCGTAGTGGCTTGCCCAATTCCGCCGCCGGCGGAGAAATGCAGCGAGACAGCGGCACCCGCGGTCCAAATTGTGGATTTTGTCAGCGAGAATGATGTGCGGGCCGCGATGAACAAGTCGGAAAAAATCTACATCGGCCCACGAACGATTGTGACTCCGTCTGCCCGCGATCTGGCGACGCAGCACGATGTATTCGTTGTGGCGCAGAAGGCCGGACCGCAGAAGAAGTGACTTTGATGAGACTAAACCTCGATACGCTCAAAACAGAGATAGAGCGATACCTGAAAGACAATGGCTTTCTTATTTTTCAAGGTTATTCCCGCCGGTACCAGAACCAGCCTCAGACCGTCTGGAATACCGCCAAAAATCAGGATTACAAAGCCTTCCTCAACGTAGCCAAGGGCCTAGGCGCAAAAGTGATCGTACTTTACGATCACCAGTTTTCGACGGAGCCCATTGAAGAAAATATTGAAAGCATCGCCTCGGCGGGCCTGGAGTTCGACGAGCAGCGGGCTTATGAAAAGCGCCTCAGGGATTTGACCGTCTATGACGGTTTCACCTGTACGATTGAACTCTCCTTCCAGCATGAGCGTTCCATCTACGTCTTCGATCTGCAGACCGAGTGGTACACGGAGTTCATGGAGATTCTGGGAGAGCTCGATGAATCCGAGGAGGACCAGGAAGACGATGAAGACCCGCTTGGCGGCTACTATTCCAAGAATTGAGAGTTGAATGCGACGGCCCGCCCGGTGGCTGGTTACTGAAGAAAACCTGAGTGTGTGCGAGGAGCTGGCAAAAGGCCTCGGGATCCGTATGCCCGCGGCCCGGGTACTGGCCTCGCGCGGTTATACCGACATCGCAGCGGCGCGGCGATTCCTCTCGCCCGAACTCGAAGACCTACTCGATCCGCTGGCTCTCAAAGATATGGATTGCGCGGTGGAGCGCCTCCATAGCGCCATCGAATTACGCGAAAAGATTCTACTTTACGGCGACTATGACGTGGACGGCACCTGCTCGGTCGTCATCCTGAAAAAGGCGATCGAGCTGGCAGGCGGCGTTTGTGAGTTCCACATTCCTCACCGCTTGAGGGACGGCTACGGCATGCGCACGGAGGTCATCGATCAGGCCGCGCAAACCGGGGTCCGCCTTGTGATCAGCGTGGATACAGGCATCCGCGCCGCGGCGGTGGTCGCTCATGCCCGCACCTTGGGCATCGATGTGATTGTTACCGATCACCATCTACCCGAGGCGGAGCTTCCGCCGGCCGTGGCCGTAATTAACCCCAACCGGCACGATTGCACTTACCCGGAGAAAAACCTCTGCGGCGCCGGCGTTACCTTCAAGCTGGTGCAGGCGCTGCTGCAGCGGCTCGACTGGCCGGGCGATAGAGTCCGCCGCATGGTGGAATCGTTTCTCAAGCTGGTGGCTTTGGCCACTGTCGCCGACGTGGTGCCGCTGTGCGGCGAAAACCGTGTAATCGTCAAGCGGGGGCTGGAGGGATTCCATAAAGTACGCAATCCAGGGCTGAGAGCGCTGATGCGGGTTGCGGGTTTTCAAGATGGATATTCTCCGACGTCCACTGAGGTGGCTTTCCGGATCGCGCCGCGAATCAACGCGGCAGGACGTATGGCCAGTGCGGATGACGTCATTGAGCTGTTTCTGACAGGGGAGCAGGATCGGGCCTCCGCGCTCGCCAGCCAACTGCATGACCTCAATAAGGAACGGCAGGAGACCGAGCGGGACATCGTCAAAACGATCCTCGAGGAATGCTCGCGGATACCGGTGGCGGACCATCAGGCCGGGCTAGTGTTCTCCGGCGACGCGTGGCATCGCGGCGTGGTCGGGATTGTGGCCAGCCGCATCGTGGAGCGCTATCACCGCCCTTCATTTGTTTTGTGCGAGGACACGGAAAGCGGTACCGCCGTTGGTTCCGGACGCAGTGTTGCCGCATTTCACCTGCTCGAAGCCCTGGAAACGATGCCGGAGCTCTTCGTCAAGTTTGGCGGACACCGTCAAGCCGCGGGAGTGACGATGGCCATCGAGAACGTAGCCGAATTCCGCGAGCGTTTCAACCGTTTCGCAGCAAGCCGGCTGGCGCCCGAGGACTTCCGCGCCACCCGTGAAGTGGATGCCCTGCTTCCGCTGCACGAGCTGAGCGATGAGGCGGTAGAGCAGGTGTTAGCGTTGGCGCCCTTTGGATGCGGGAATGCCGCTCCGCTGTTCCTAGTGAACGACGCGGAAGTTCTGGGCGAGCCGGTGCTCTGGAAAGACAAGCACGTGAAGCTCAGGATCCGGCAGAACGGCCGCACACTATCGCTGAAGGCCTGGAATTTCGCGGAGCGGATCGACGAAATCGCACCCGGATCGCGAGTTGACGCCGCCATCTGTCTGGAAGAGGATACCTACAGCCGCGACCGGGGATATCAGCCCTGGTGCGCCACTCTGAAAGATGTCCGCGCCGCCACTTCCCGCACAGCCGCGGCCGGCAGCACACCGGCTTAGTATTCACTTCCGAAGACAGGGCAACAATCGATAGCCTATAATCGCTCCGTGAAACTCACCGCGATTGATTGGTTCATCGTAGCGCTGTACTTCGCCTTCAACATCGGCATCGGTCTGTATTACAAGTCGCGGGCCGGAGCCAGCGTTAGTGAGTTCTTCCTGTCGGGGCGAAACGTTCCCTGGTGGCTGGCCGGTACTTCGATGGTAGCGACGACATTCGCCGCCGATACCCCGCTGGCTGTCACCGGGATGGTAGCCAGAATGGGAATCGCCGGCAATTGGCTCTGGTGGAACTTTCTCGCCAGCGGCATGATGACGGTTTTTTTCTACGCACGGCTGTGGAGGCGCTCGGGCGTGATGACGGACATCGAGTTTTCCGAAATCCGCTACTCGGGGAAGCCCGCTGCCTTCCTGCGGGGCTTCCGCGCCCTCTATCTGGGCATTCCCATCAACTGCATCATTCTCGGCTGGGTCAATCTGGCGATGGTCAAGATTCTGCAACTCATTCTAGGCGTGGACAAGCTGCAGGCGCTGGCCATCGTCATGGGCCTGATCGTGTTCACCAGCCTGATATCTACTCTCTCGGGATTGTGGGGTGTTCTGGTGACCGACGTATTCCAGTTCTTCGTGAAGATGGGGATGGTGATTGTTCTGGCGGTGGTTGCCGTTCGGGCGTGCGGCGGCATCGATGCCATGAAAGTAAAACTGGCGGCCATCGACATCGCGCGGGGCCTGGAGACTGGAGGAAAAGGCTCGGTTTTAAGCTTCGTGCCGGATATAGGCTCCGCCTGGATGCCGCTGATCACTTTCTTCGTTTATATTTCCGTCAACTGGTGGGCGACCTGGTATCCGGGGGCAGAGCCGGGGGGCGGCGGCTATATCGCGCAACGCATGTTCTGCGCCAAAGATGAAAAACATTCCCTGCTGGCAACGCTTTGGTTCAACGTCGCTCATTACGCAGTTCGACCCTGGCCATGGATCCTGGTGGCTCTCGCTTCTCTCATCCTCTATCCGAATCTGGCCGATCCGGAGACCGGCTATATACGCGTGATGATCGACCATTTGCCGCCATCGCTGCGAGGGCTCATGGTGGCAGCTTTCGCAGCCGCTTACATGTCGACGATTGCGACCCAGTTGAATTGGGGCGCCAGCTATCTGGTAAACGACTTTTACCGGCGCTTTGTGAATAAAACTCAAACCGACAAGCACTATGTGACGGCATCACAGTATGCCACGGTGCTGATCACCCTGATCTCCGCCGTCGTAACTTTCTATATGGATTCCATCAGCGGCGCCTGGAAGCTGCTGATCGTCACCGGCGCAGGCACAGGAGGAGTACTCCTTCTCCGCTGGTATTGGTGGCGAATCAATGCCTGGAGCGAGGTGTCCGCCATGGTCTCCGCATTTATCGTTTCCGTTGTTTTGCAGAAGTTTTTCGGCATGGACAATGACAGACCCGCGGATTTTGCGTGGATCATGATCATTACAGTCTCCATCACGACAGCGATCTGGCTGGCGGTAACGTTCGCTACCGCGCCCGAACCGCGCGAAATACTGGTCTCTTTCTACCGCCGGACTTCGCCCTCCCTCACTGGTTGGCGTCCGATTGCGGCTCTCGCCCCTGATGTGAAGCCTCGCACCGACGGCCTATCGAATCTGCTCGATTGGTTCTGCGGCTGCGTGCTGGTCTATGGCGTTCTTTTCGGAGTCGGGAAGATTATTCTAAAAGAGCCGGCAATTGGCTTCGGCATGCTAGGCATCGGACTGCTTGCCGGGGCGGTGATCTATTGGGATCTTTCCCGAAGAGGCTGGAGCTCCGTGGTCGACTAGCCATGTGGAAGCGTGCGGTCCTTGCGGCACTGTGGTTCGGCGCCCGCAGCCTTGCGGGACCGATCGAATTTGGGCAAGCCGAGGTGGCTGCTGCTCTGGCCGCACGAGGATTGAGCTCCTCGCAAATTCATCTGATCACCGAAGTCAGCACCGACGACCCGGAATGCTATCGCATTGAAGGTAGCCGCGTATTCGGAGGGGACCTGCGGGGCATCCTGTATGGTCTTCTGGAAGCGGCGGAACAGATTCGCTCCAGCGGCCGTCTTTCGCCGGCAGAGGGCTGTCCGGCGACTCCCATCCGGGGTATCCGAATTTTTGTCAACAGCGATGAGGTGGAGAAGGAGCGCACCAAGGATTACTGGCTTGCCTATATCCAGATGCTGGCGCGCAACCGCTTCAACCGGTTGAATCTGGTGTTCGCGCACCAGACCGATTACATGGCGCCCCCCTATCCGTACTGGATCTCGCTTCGCGAATTCCCGGGAGTACGGGCGCACAACCTTACGCCAGAGCGGCAGAATCATAACCTGGAGATGCTGCGCTATATATCCGATACGGCAGCCGGCCATGGGATCGAGTTCACTCTCGGAATCTGGGAGCACAATATTCAGCTATCGATGAAGCCGTCCGTCGATGGGCTGACCCGCGACAACATCGGCCCGTACAGCTACGCGGCATTGAAAACGATTCTGGCGGAGTGTCCGGCGATACGTAGCGTCCAGATGCGGACTAATAGCGAATCCGGCATCCCCAATGACCAGCAGGTGGAGTTTTATCGCGATTTTGTGTTCCGCGCCATTAAAGATGCGGGGCGCCTGGTGAAACTCGATCTCCGCGGTTGGGCCATGAACCCAGGCCTGATGGATGCCGCAAAGAATGCCGGCGTTCCTTTACGCATGTCGTCAAAATATTGGGCGGAAGATCTGGGACGCCCCTACCAGCCGGCGGAGACGTGGCCCGGCTACAGCTATTTGAATCTTCTGCAGAAGCCGCGCGCTTACGAGTTTTACTGGGAGCTCTGGGGCCTTGGATCGCACCGCCTGCTGCTGTGGGGCGATCCGGAATATGTGAAGCGCGCCGTCCCCACGTTCACCATGTCCGAGACCCAGGGGTTTGAAATCGATCCTCCGCTGGCACAAAAAGGCTTCGGCAATGCGCCGGGAGCATGGGGCGTCTTCGCTCCCTCGCAAAGCGATCGAATCTTCTGGAAATATGAGTTCGAGCGCTATTGGCTGTTCTATCGGCTGTGGGGGCGTTTGAGCTACGATCCGGACGCTCCCGAAAAAATCTGGATGGAGGAGTTGCAGCGCCGGTTCGGATCCGCCGCCCCGGACGTGCTCGGCGGCTACCGTGCGGCGAGCGCCATTTTGAATGAGATTGTGGCCGCGCACCTTGCCGATCCGAACATGTATATCTGGCCCGAGATCAATCCGGGGGGACTGATTGAGGCATATCGGGAAGTCCGGCCCAGCGACTGGCGTTACATCTCGAAAATATCGGAAGCGGTTCACAACCGGGTGCAGGGAATCGCCTCCGCTAAGCAGACGCCTCTGGCGACCTCAGCGATGCTGCATGGCTTCGCCGGGGAGATCGAGAAGTCCGCGGCCGCCGTGAGCAAATTTATTGAAGCCGGCAACAAGGAGTGGAAGTCCACCGAGAGCGATTTTCAGGTACTTGCGGCACTGGCGCAGTATCATGCACGCAAAGTGATGGCGGCGGACCAACTAACGTACTTCTATGAGACGGCCCACGATGCGGGGTTATACGCCGCCCGGCGCGAGCTAATCGGCGCGGAGCGCGTTTGGGAGCGGCTGGTGAAGCTGACTGATGGCGTTTATCCGGACGCGATGTCCTTCGGTCCCGATGACAAGGGACATTGGAAAGATAAACTGCCTTACGTCCGGCATGATGTGACGCTGCTGAACGAGCGAATCGCTATTTATGAACTGCTCGGAGTTTTCGACTGGGGATTTGATTTCGGTGGTGCTCTTCCGCCTGCGAAAGGCGCGTCCTACCGGAGCGATCCGTATGTGATGCGCAACACCGGAGAGCCCCGGTTTCAGCCAGTGGATGCGCGTACAAGGTACACTCCCGCCACGGGCTTTGGCTGGGTTACGGAAGGACCTCGCGAAGATGTCAGCCTCGCACTCTCCCCTTATCACACGGTGCGCTCGGTTGCCGCCGGGGCCACACAGTTGCCTGCAAATACTCTGTTCGGTGACAGCATCAAAGGAACAGGTCCGCAGGTGTTTCGTGTCAAAGCCGCACCCGGAACCTACGAAGTTACTTTTTTGCAGCCGGACAGAACCCTCTCGGCGAGGAGCGTGCGGACGCGCCGCGGGCTATTGGATATCGCATTTCCGGAGGGCGAATGGAATATCAGCGGACTCGTGGTGAAGAAGGACAAACGGGCGGAGAGTTATGCACCCGAGCACTGGCCTACACCGCTGCCGGAGCCTGTTTTTACCCACACGGCGGCGGAGGAGATAGCTGCCGGCCAGCCGCTGAAGCTGACGCTTAGCATTACGCCCTCCACGTTTGTAACAGCCGTGCGGCTCCATTACCGGCCGGTGAATCAATTAGCGGCCTTCAAGACGCTGGAAGCGCTGCCGGGGCAGCCATTTGAAATTCCGGCATCCGATATTTCCGCGAAATGGGACCTGATGTACTACTTTGAAATTCTAAACACGGAGAAAACGGGATGGTTCTGTCCGGATCCGCATGTGGAAATGCCCTACTATGTTGTGACCGTGAAGTGAGGAGGAACTATGTCACACGGGAAGATCTGCTATATCGAAATTCCAGCTACCGACTTGGCGCGCTCCGTTGATTTCTACAAGCAAGTTTTTGGTTGGCGCGTCCGGCAGCGGGGAGATGGGCACACCGCTTTCGACGACACAACAGGCCAAGTAAGCGGAACATGGGCAGTCGGGCGGCCCCCGGCTGTAGAGCCTGGTCTCCTCCTCTATGTGATGGTGGACAGTGTGGCTGCAATGCTGGATGTGATTTTGGCTAACGGCGGACAGATTGTGCAGCCGATGGGCGCCGACGCCCCTGAGATCACGGCGCGGTTCCGGGATCCGGCCGGGAACGTCATCGGCCTGTACCAGGAACCGCCGCGAAGTGATGCAGCTTAAATCTGAATGCAAACTGCCTTTTTCTGGAGATACATCTCAATGGCATCGTGCCCCATCTCGCGTCCCCAGCCGGACTGTTTGTAGCCGCCGAACGGAAAGCCTGCATCGAAAATATTGAAGCAGTTGATCCAGACCGTTCCTGCCTGCAGCGCCGAAGCGACGCGGTGGGCCTTACTGATGTCGGAGGTCCAGATGCCGGCGGCCAGACCGTAGACGGAATCGTTAGCCCGCGGCATGAGCTCCTCAACGCCGGTGAACGGCGCCGCGGTGACTACCGGGCCAAAAATCTCCTCCCGCATACATTTGGCGTTATCCGAAACATTCACAAGTACGGTCGGCTCCACAAAGTATCCGCTGCTGCCCAGGCGCTTGCCGCCAGTGAGCGCCGTCGCGCCCTCCGACAGACCAGCCTCTAAATAGCCCGAGACCCGCTCCAACTGTTCCTGGGAAACCAGCGGACCCATATCGCTTTCCGGATCGATGCCGGGACGGACACGAATTTTCTTCGCCTGCTCGGCCACTCCATCCACCACCTGATCGAAGACTTCCTTCTCGATATACAGGCGGGAGCCGGCGCAGCAGACCTGGCCCTGGTTGAAGAAAATGGCGCTGGCGGCGCCGGCGATGGCGGTGCTGAGGTCCGCGTCGCGGAAGATGATGTTCGGTGACTTGCCGCCCAACTCAAGGGAAACTTTCTTCAAATTGCCCCGGGCGGCGCCCAGTATTGACTTGCCTACTTCCGTCGAGCCGGTAAACGCGATTTTGTCCACATCGGGATGTGCCGCGAGAGCGGCGCCCGCCTCTCCATAGCCGGTGACGATGTTGACTACTCCTTCAGGAAAACCAGCCTCCAGAATCAACTCACCCAAGCGAAGGGCCGAGAGTGGCGTCTGTTCGGCGGGCTTGAGCACCACGGTGCATCCAGTAGCCAGCGCCGGCCCAAGTTTCCAGGCGGCCATCAGCAACGGGAAGTTCCAGGGGATGATCTGCCCCACCACGCCAATAGGCTCGCAACTGGTATAGGCGTGATATTGGGCGCCGGGAGTGTATGGGACCGAAAGAGGAATGGTGTTGCCTTCTATTTTCGTCGCCCAGCCCGCCATGTAGCGGAACAGTTCGGACGCCAGAGGGACATCGGCGGCTCGCGCGATAGTAAGCGGCTTCCCTTATCGAGGGATTCCAGAAGCGAAAACTCCTCGAGGTTCTGGTCGATGAGGTCCGCGAGTTTCCACAGGAGCTTACCTCGCTCGGAAGCTGTCATGGTCCGCCACATCCCGCTTTGAAAGCCTTTGCGGGCTGCTTTCACCGCACGGTCGATGTCTTCGGCGGCGCCTTCGGCGACCTGTGCCATCACTTCACCAGTGGCGGGATTGTAAACGGGGAAAGTCTTCCCGGTCTGTGCCTCTACCCACTTGTTGCCGATCATCATCCGGCGCGGGGTGGCGAGAAAACGATCGACCTGGGAATTGATCTGAGTTTGAGTTGTAGCCATTGAGGACTCCTTTTGCTGAAACCTCGTATATCATATGCCCAACCGAGGCCGTAGCGGAAGTGTTCTCAGCGCGGAATCGGCAGAGCGTGACCGCTTACATATACGGTACTCTTGTAGCACAGGTACTATGGGGAACATTTTCTCTGAGAGTGGAGACTTAGCTCTTCTTTTCGATATGGACGGTGTGGTTGTGGACTCCACCGCCATCCACACCGAAGCCTGGAATCAGTATCTCCAAATGTACGGGAAACGGATTCCGTCTCTCCAGCACAGAATGTTAGGCAAGCATAACGATGAGATTGTGCGCGAGTTCTTCGACGAAGTGGAGATGAACCAGGCCGAGGTGGCGCAGCACGGCGCCCGCAAGGAACAGCTCTACCGGAGTCTGATCGGGCCCAGCCTGCCGGCCTATATGGTGCCGGGAATTCTGGCTTTCCTGCAGGCGCATCAAAACTTGCCGATGGGGTTGGCTACCAACGCCGAGGCCGCCAATGTAAACTTTATTCTCGATTCGGCCGATCTTAGGAGATATTTCCGTTGTGTTGTGTCGGGCTATGACGTGCAGCGTCCGAAGCCTTACCCCGATGTGTACCTGCGGGCGGCCAGCCTTCTTGGAGTGCCGCCGGAGTCCTGCATTGTTTTTGAAGATTCCGTGGTGGGCGTGCAGGCTGCCAAAGCTGCAGGCATGCGTGTAGTTGGAGTCGCGACTACTATCCGCCAGCTGGCAGGCGTTGATGTTATGATCTCCGATTTCCGGGAGCCCCAGTTAAGTTCATGGCTTGGCCATCTCACCTACTCTTAGGCATCGCAGCCGCGGGCCTGCTGGCGCTATCTAGCGCTCACGGGCAGACACATCTCACCCTCGAGCAGGCGGGAAGCCGGAAGGCGCCGGATTACGCACCAGCGCATGAGGGGGAATCCATTGCGGTCGAAGGGGTCGTCTGCTCCTCCATCGCCCGCTTGCAAGAGTACAGCCATATTCCGATTCAGGACGGCAAGGGGAACGGGCTAACGCTGGAATCGGATGAAGCTACGCTCGGATGGTTCCATCCAGGAGACGTAATCGGAGCGGAAGGGATCCTCTCCAACCGGGCTGGTTTGCCCGTGCTTCGGGTAAAGAATATTCGTAAGCAAGGCGCGGTTGAGCCTCCTGCCCCACAAAAAGTGAAGATTTCAGACGTGAACTCTTTCGCATACCTGGGGAGAGCCATCACGGTTGAAGGAACCGTCATTACATCCGGAGAAAACTCAGGCGGCGACATCCTCTTGATTGGAGCGCCGGGGCAGATGTCGACTCGCATTTTTTGGCCGCGACATAGGCCGTCTGCCCGACCCGGACTGACCGCTTTCGCGCCGGGCGATCGTGTGCGGGTGATGGGCGCCGGTTCCCAATACTGTCCCGTTGCCCCCTTCAACCGCTCGTTCCAGGTGATTGTCGGCGATCCTTCCGCGGTTATCTTGTTGGAGCGCGGATGGCTGATTTCGCCCGCGCTGCTGCTGACCGTAGTACTGGCGCTGCTGGTCGCCCTCGGCATATGGTGGGCGCGGGAACGCGCCATGTCCGCCCAACGAAACCGGCTGCGGGGATTGACTGCGATTTCCGAAGATGTGATCGCCGCGGCTACGCCATCGGAGATTGCGCGAAAACTGTTGTCCGCGCTGCCAGCCCTGATCCGGGCATCCAAGGTTGGGTTATACCTTTTCAATCGAGGCACGGGCACTCTGGACCGGGTCACCAGCGCCAGCGAGCCCGAGGCCATCTCCATCGACTTGACAGCGCCCGTGGGGCCGCTGTCCTCGGCATTGGCGCTCGCCTTTCGCAACCGGGCGTTCCTGTATATTCCGGATACCCGCAAGAACCCCGTCTTGAAACAGGAGCGCCTGCAAGATTTGCCGCGGTCCGCTGCTTTTGCGCCTCTCCTGGCTCAGTCAGAACTGCTCGGAGCATTAGCGATTGAATTTGATAGCGCCGGCGAATTTCTCACCAGCGATGAGCAGGCCGCGGTGCAACATTTAGCTAACCAGATTGCGACTTCACTCAAGCTGCAGGAACAACAGTCGATGCGCGAGCAGTTGCTCCGCAGTGAGAAGATGGCGGCGGCGGGACAACTGATCTCCGGCGTGGCCAACGAACTGCGCGGGCCGCTGAACTCCATTAAGCGGACGGTGGACAGCCTTCTTGCCACGTGTTCGGAGTCTACCCTGAAAACCGAGTTGCGCGAAATCGCGTTTGAGGCGCAACGCGGGTCGGAGATCGTGGGGCGCGTGGTTTCTTTCGCGAAACTCGACCCCGGCGAATCGAAGCCTCTGAACATCAATGCGGTGTTTGCCAGCCTGCTGGAATTCCGTGAGCCGGAATGGACGTTGAAGGGCGTGCAGTCGCGGAGCAACTTATCCGCAACCGCCTTAATCGTGGAAGGCGACCATAGCCAATTCGAGCAGGTGATGCTGAATCTTTTGGTCCACGCCGAGCAATCTCTTGTGGACTCGCGCGAACGGAATATAACGGTCTCCACACGCAGCGCCGGGCGGGAAGCTTTGATCAGCATTGACTATAGTGACCGCACACCATCGGGGCCATCGTCTGATCCCTTCGAGAGCGAACAACGGGGGGACGCCTTCGGCCTGGAAGTCTGCCGGGCAATCATCCAGAGTCATGGCGGTCAGATCCGGCTGCTGCGCGATCTACCGTCGGGCTCACGCTTTGAAATCAAGCTTCCCACGCGCCCGTCGCCGCAACCGGTGGATGAGACGTCGCCGGTCCCGCGCGCCGCCCAGCCGATGACCGTCCTTCTGGTGGAACCGGACCTCGCGATCCAACGGAAGCTTCTGTCGATGCTGAGTTCCAGAGGGCACAGGGCGGTCCCTGTCAACGGAGCAGAAGAAGCAATTGACCTGGTTTATCGTTTGCGATTTGACGCTGTGTTCAGTTCTGTCCGCCTGCCTGGGATTAACTGGGTCGAGCTTTTTGAACGGATACGCCGGCAAATCGGCGTCTTCGTGCTGTTAACGGAAGGCTATGACGCGGACCTTGCGCGCGCCTTCCGGGGCAGCGAAGGCTACATCCTGAGCAAGCCGATCGAAGAAAAGGAAGTAGAACGGCTGCTGTCGAGCATCGAGGCGCGTCAGGAGTCTCCCACCGGCAAATGACGGGAAACTTCAGCGCCCGCCACCTCGTCTTACAGGCTAGAGGCAAAATGCGTTATCTGTGGATTGCGGTAATTGCGAGTGTGTCACTTCTGGCCGCGGCCGAAAAATACACCGGGCCTCATCCGGCGAAGGCTGACCTACCGTACCTGATGCATGCCGATAATCTGATCGAAACCGAGGTGTCAGAAGCACGTGAGGAGACGCGGAAGGACGCGACGGTAGCCGTGGTCCCGGGCAACGCTTCGAAAGCGCGTACGCCTTTAGCGGAGCCCATTTTTATCCTGCGCGCCGAGAAACTGGTTCCGGAGCGCATCCAGGCCTATAAGCTCGAAGTGAAGAATGGAACCCGCGAGGTGACAATCGGCCTGAAGCGCGGAAAAAACTCAGCCCGGCCGATTTTTCTCAATGTAACTCCGTTGACTGGAGGGCTTTACAAGATTGAGGTAGATCAACCCCTGGAAAACGGGCAGTACTGCTTATCGCCCGAAGGATCTAACGCCACCTTCAGCTTCGAAGTTTACTGATTGGGCAGATAGGCCATCTGTTACAATCCCTTTATGTTCAAAGGATTGGAGCACACGGCGATCGCCACTCCGAACCCTGAGAAGCTGGCCAACTGGTACGTTGACAATCTCGGGTTTCGCATCAACTTTCAGTATGACGGGAACTTCTTCGTCCGAGCGGCCGATGGTTCGATGCTGGAGATTATTCCTTCTGTGGGCGAAGGCGCCCCCCAGGAGATGCGGGATCCCGGCATCCGGCACCTTGCCGTGCAAGTCGACGATTTCGATGAGGCTTACAAGCTTTTACAGAGCCGGAACGTCCATTTCCTGGGTGAGCCTTTCGTTACCCAGGGGAATCGACTGGTTTTCTTCTCCGACTGCGACGGCAATATCCTGCACCTGATCAAACGTCCGCAACCGCTGCCGTAGCGGGTTAGACCTGCGACCGCCTGGAGTGCACCGCCATTTCCCGCCAAATACATAACGGAACAGCGAATTGCTGAAACGGGTTTTCAAAGCATTCGAGTATCGCGAGTTCCGGCTCCTGTGGGTGGGCGCTTGCACCTCCAGCATCGGCACCTGGATGCAGACGGTGGCGCAAAGCTGGCTGGTATTCCGGCTGTCCCAGTCGGCGTTCATGCTCGGGCTGGACTCCTTTCTGGGACAGATACCTATTTTCCTGTTTTCCTTGTTGGGCGGGGTAATCGCCGACCGGATGGATCGGCGCAAGCTGCTGGTGGGGTCGCAGGTCGTTCAGATGACCTGCGCCTTTTCCTTGGCGGCCATGTTCGCCTACTTCCATGTGCAGGTGTGGGAGATTCTTGCGTTGTCGTTTGTTGTGGGCCTGGCGCAGGCATTCGGCGGCCCTGCGTATCAGGCGCTCATCCCCACTTTGGTAGATGCAAAGGATCTGCCCAACGCCATCGCACTGAATTCGATTCAATTCAATTTGGCACGCGTGGTGGGGCCGGCGCTGGGCGGCATTGCACTCACGGAACTGGGAGCTGCGTGGTGCTTCTCATTGAACGGTGTTTCGTTTATCGCGGTTATCGTCTCACTACTTGCGCTGCAGATGAGACCTATCCCTCCCCGAAGCGGCGATTCCATCCTGAAGAGCATGAAAGAGGGAATTGCATTCATTCGCAAACAGCCGGCCATGGAGCCGCTTATCTGTCTCGCGTTTCTGATGACCCTGCTGGGCGTTCCTTTGATCACATTTCTTCCGGTGGTGGTACAGGACGTATTCCACATGGGTCCGGTAATGGGACCTAAGATTTTCACGCTGCTACTGTGCACCTCGGGAGCGGGTGCCGTCGCGGGCGCATTGATCGTTGCGGCACTCGGCCACGTTCACAATAAAGGACAGGTTGCCCTGATGACGCTGATCGGCCTGGGCACGCTGATGGCGGCGTTCGCGCTTTCACGTAACCTGACCCTCAGTTGCGTCCTGCTTTTTCTGGCCGGCGCGGCTTTGATTGGCGTGTTTGCGATGATCAGTTCGCTTGTGCAGCTGATCGCGCCGGATCAAATGCGTGGCCGCGTCATGAGCGTGTACAACGTTGCGTTTCGAGGCGGTATGCCGATCGGCAGCCTGATTTCCGGCGCTCTCATCAAAGAAACCAGCGTGGGAACGGTCCTGGCAGCCAACGGTGTGCTGCTGGTCCTGGTTGGACTTTTCTTTTTGCTGGTTCAGAGACGAGTAGGGCACCTCTAAAATGAAAGTTATGCGAAGAATTGCCGGTATTGCACTTTTCACGATCTCGCTCGCGTCGGGCGCGGATCTCGAAGGCGCGCGAGATCGCCAGGATAAGGCCGCGCTCGAGAAAGCAGTTGCGGAGTTGTCGGCGTCGGCAGCCAGGCAGCCGCAGGATCCCGCCGGGCAATTCCGGCTGGCTTCCGCGCAGTCGCTCCTGGCGGAGGTTGCGATCGAATTGCGCGATAAAAACCTTGCCAAAACCGCGGCTGAAGCGGGAATTACAGCGGCCGAGCGAGCAGTGGCCTTGAAGCCAAATGTAGCGGAGTATCATCGCGTTTTGGGCACCCTCTGCGGTCAGGTGATTCCGGCGAATGTGCTGCTCGGGATGAAGTACGGCCGCTGCGCCCAGGATTCCATCAACAAGGCCATTGAAATCGACCCGAAATCCGCCATGGCTTACGTGAGCCGCGGAGTAGGGAATTATTATCTTCCACCCGCGTTCGGAGGCGGCGTCGATCCTGCTATCCGGGATTTTCAGAAAGCAATCCAATTGAATCCTAAGTCTTCGGAAGCCTACCTTTGGCTGGGCGTTGCCCTGCGTAAGGCTAAGCGGGATGCCGAAGCCCGCCAAGCTCTGGCGAAATCATTGGAGTTTAACCCGAACCGGCTCTGGGCCAAACAGCAACTGGAAAAGATTCCAGCGAAGTAATGATCCACAAGCTACTGCTTGCTCTGTGGATTGTGCTGCTGACTGCTGTCAGCTTTTTTCACTTCCCCGGCCATACAATTCTTCAATCGGACACGCAGATCTACATCCCGATTCTCGAGCGGCTTTGGGATCAATCCCTGTTCACGCGAGACATTATGGCCCTGCATCCTCACGTGGCATTCACCGTCTACGACGAGGTGGCAATTGCGCTGCGCAGAATTACGGGAGCGGAATTCGAGCCGATTCTAATGGCGCAACAGTTTCTGTTCCGCGCCGCCGGGATAGCAGGGCTATATCTGCTTGGTACAGGTATCGGCTTCTCCACCGGAGCCGCCATGCTGGTCACCTGCATCGCCTCTCTGAGTACATTCGTAAATGGTCCAGCCGTGATCCTGGTGGAATATGAGCCAGTGCCGCGAGGGTTCGCACTTCCTTGTCTGGTACTCGCGCTCGGCCTGGTGGCCCACAGCCGGTGGAAAGCGGCCGCCCTGGCGACTGCCGTCGCGTTTGTCTTCCATCCACCTACCGCCCTGGCTTTTTATTTGTGTTTGCTCGGCCTGATTCTCTGGAAGCGGCAATACCAGGCAATCTGGCCACTGGCCGCCGCAGCTGCGATTATGACCGGTTTTGTGCTGGCGCAGCCTCCTGTGGCCGATCACCTGGGCGTATTTAGCCGCCTTTCTCCGGAGCTCGAGAAACTACAGCGGATGCGGGCGAGCTACAACTGGGTATCCATTTGGATTCGTGCCTGGGCTTCCCAATATGCCTTTCTATGGATTGTTGGAATGGTCGCCCTGTATCGCCTACGCGAGCGCATCAGGCCCACCATGCTGCTGCTCCTGGCCGGACTACCGCTCATCGGAATTCTCAGCCTGCCGCTCTCCTGGATTCTGCTGGAGAATTTGAAACTAGCTGTGATCTCGCAGTTTCAGCCCGGGCGGTACCTTCTGTACGTGCCGCTATTTGCTATGATTCTCTGTCCGATGGCGGGTATTGTGGCGGCGCAGCGGCGGCGCTACCTGGAAGCCTTACTGTTTTTCCTGGTCCCCTTCGCGATGCCCATGCAGTACAACATCTTCGACGTTGTGCTCGGGAAGTGGGACAACATGGCCGTGATGCACCGCATCGAGCTGATATTGGGGCTCTCCGCCGGCGCCGTCGCTATCGCCATAGGCTGCGGGCGCCCTAAATTTGGACCCGTCGTAACCCTGGCCGCCCTGCTGCCATTTTTTTTGATCCCGCAATTCGGGCAGGTGCGAAACTACGCTGCCGTCCATCATCGGGAGTTGAACGAACTCGCCGCCTGGGCGCGCAGTTCTACTTCGAAGGACGCTTTATTTCAATTTGCCGATGCCGGCCAGAATCTTACGCCCGGAATCTTCCGCGCCCGCTCCCTACGCGCGCTGTATGTCGATTGGAAATCCGGCGGGCAAGTGAACTTCCTGAAGGAATTTTCGTCCGTCTGGTGGGAGCGATGGCAGAGGCTGGAAAAGCCGCAGCCCCTTCCGGTTTACCGGGATCTTGGTATCGATTATGTAGTATTCAGCGCGCTGCATCCCCAACCGGACGCACAGCCGCTATATCAAAACTCCAAGTACCTGGTTTACGACGTACGGCCGCCCAGGAACTGATCCACTTCCCGGCGGGAGGGGACTGAGGCTTGGGCTCCTGAGCGCGTTACCGAGATGGCGGCGGCCGCGTTGGCGAATCGCAGTGCCGTGTCCAGCGCCGCCCCCTCATTCAAAGCCACCGCTAGACCAGCATTGAATACGTCGCCCGCGCCAGTCGCGTCCACGGCACTGACGGAAAAGCCGGGTGAATGCAGCGTCATGCTGCCATCCGAATAAAAGCAGCCCTGCTCGCCTAGTTTCAAGACCACGGCCTTCACACCAAGGCCCAGCAGAGCGCGCGCCATTCCGGGAGCATCGGCTACACTGACCCGGCAGGGCGGACGCCCAGTCAATAGACTGGCTTCACTCTCATTCGGAGTCAGGAGGTCCACCAGGGTTAGTAAGGCCGCTGGCAGGGGTTGTGCGGGGGCTGGATCGAGCATGGTACGCGCGCTCTCTTCCCGGGCAATTTTCAGTCCGGCAGCCACCGTTTCAAGCGGCGTTTCCAGTTGGAAAAGCGCAAAGCCTGCGGCCCGGAAGGACCGGCGGGAGCCTGCCACATCCGCCGCCGGAAACGCGTGGTTCGCGCCGGAGGCTACCACAATAGAGTTCTGCCCGGTGTGGTCGACCGCGATAAATGCGACGCCCGTGGGCTGCGCGCGCGTGGCAGCGACCGCCGACACATCCACACCGGCCGACGCGAGACTTGCCTTCAGATGATCGGCAAAGAGATCCTGCCCGACGCGCCCCACCATTCTGACTGGAGTATCTATCGCCAGCCTGCCCGCGGCGCACGCCTGGTTCGCGCCTTTTCCGCCGGGGATCATCTGGAAATGGCGGCCCAGTACGGTTTCGCCCGGAGCCGGAAGGGTTTCGACAGCGACTACGAAGTCCATGTTCAGACTTCCCAGGACGACCAGCGCCGGGGTCATCTGCCCAGGTCAATGCCCAGCTTTTTCAACTCTTCCGAGTAGTAGCGGCGGTGCAGCAGATCCCACTCCTCACTGCCTTCCGGGATTTCTTTCTTCTGAGTCTTGATTTTGGCGCGGGCGGCTCGATCTACCTTTTCCTCGGTCATGAGGATCTCGGTCATGGCGCTGAGGATTTGCAGCCGGACCTCATTCTGATCTTTCCGGACCCGCACCTGCCGTGCTTTGCGCAGCGACGCCACCAGTTTATGCGAGATATCCGTGAGCTTGTCGCGGGAAAGCTTCATCTGGTCGCCGGTATCACGGCCGGCCGCTTTGACGATTTTCCGCTGCGAGACGAGAGTATTCTTGATGCGGCGAAACATCTCCTGATAGCTGACGCCTTCCCGCCGCATGTAATCGCTATACTGGCTGAGAATTTCACGCACTTCGTCGTTGAGACGGTCTTCCGAGGACAACTCTTCTGTAATGACCTCAGTGATCAGTTCGACTGTGGCCGGCGGATCGGTAGTCTCAATTACTTGCGGTGCAAGTCTCTGAACTAATTGGCGAGACAGATAGGCAACAAATTCGCGGGCGAGAAGCATCCTTGAGCGATTGGGCTCCTGATAACCTCCGGTTAGTGTACTGATGTCCCGTATATATGTCAAATTAGAGCAATTGGCTGGGACCGGGAACCGGCAGAGTATGCGTTGCGGTGAGACCTTTTCCTGGCCCACCATTTGCTTGCTGCACTGGTACTGGTCAGATAACATTCCATATGAGGGTATTATGAAGCCATGAAGACCCGGCTCATCGACGCTACCGAGTTCAAGGCCAAGTGCTTGTCCTTAATCGATGAAATCGACGACCAAGGAGGCACGATTACGGTTACCAAGCGGGGGCGTCCCGTAGCAACCATCGGACCTGCCAGGCAACACGCATGGAAATCTCCCAAAGGAATTCTGGCGGGGAAGGTGAAAATTACCGGAGATATCGTGAATGCCGGCGCCTCAGAGCTTTGGGATGCGTTGCGGCGGGATTGAGGGCGCGGCCTCTTGAATCCGCGGATGCTCCTCGACACCCATGTAGTGATCCGCTGGCTGTCCGCTCCCAGGAAACTTTCCCGGGAGCAAAGCCGGCTGCTCGACGAAGCCATCCGGCATGGCGAGCGCATAGGAGTCAGCGCCATTACCTTCCTCGAAATTGCATTGCTTGCCGAGGGACATAAACCGATCGCCGGCCTGCATGAGCTGCTCGATCAACTGGACACAAATCCCGCTTTCAAAATATTCCCCTTGGCGTCGGACATCGCTCAGGAAGTTGCGGCGCTGGGTGACTTACTGAGAGACCCGGCGGACCGGGTGATAGTTGCGACGGCCCGCATCCATCGCCTCCGGCTGCTGACGTCGGACCAGCGAATCGTCCAATCGAACCTCGTCCCGTGCGTCGAATAGACCGCTGGGAACTCAACCTGTTTAATCATGGTCAGGAAAAGCGTCCAGCCCTATTTGGAGGCGTGATTGTCGAGGAATTCCTGGTCGATGGGCCGGCGTCCGCCAAAGCCCTCGTGTACCGGATGCCAGAAGTTGATCGATGATTCTCCGAGTTTCCAGCAGAGGTAGACCTCTTCGCCCCGATAGAGTGTCGGGAAGTCCAGCAGACCGATATCCAGGTCTTTTACCAGACACCCAGTCTCTTGAATTTCTTCGAGGATACCCTTCAGACGCTCGAACGATCGGTCGCGCGTCTGCTTCACGGCGTTCAAGCGATTGGAGTCCACCTGCACACCTCCCATCATCATGATGTGCCGGGTAGTGGCTGTCAGTTCGTCACCGGCAGTCTGGCAATCCGATTTCAGGAACAGCGCTTCCCGAATAAGCTTTTCGACCTGGGGGAGGGCCTGCGCGGCATTTGCCAGCGTGAAGTAACGCGGCATCTGGCTAGACGCCGGAAATCTGTACGGACAATGATCGGCTGCGCGGTCCGTCAAACTCGGCGAACATGATGTTCTGCCAAGTGCCCAGGAGCACCGTGGCATTGCGAACCTGCAGGCAGAGAGTTTGCCCCATCAGCATGCCGCGCATATGCGAGTCGGCGTTCCTGCGCTCACAGTCGGAGAACTCGGGGTCGTTATGGCGGTAGTAGCGGTCCCGGTCGACTACCTCATCGAAAAAGGTTTTGACGTCGTGGACCAGGGCGTCCTGCCATTCGTTAATGAAGACAGCCGTGGTGGTGTGCAGACTCTGCAAATGGACGATGCCATCACGTACACCGCTCTTGCGAACCAGTTCATTTACACGATCGGTGATGTTCAACATCTGCATCCGATCGTTGGTGATCCAGTCCACAATGCGGTTGAAGACCTTGTACGTCCCCTGCGCGGCCGGCTGCGCCGCATTTTCCGCGGGAGCGTTTGAGTCTACAACTTGAATCTTAGGTGAACCCATCGGCATGTCCCCTTTTCTAGCCAACACGCGGCGTACCAGCCGCAACCAAAGTATAACCTGTCCCTGCGCAATTAAAGAGATGCGGAGAACTCGTGCGCGGTTTCGACGGCCGTGTACCGCTTGTCCACATACGTGTTCAACATGCCGATAAATTCCTCGACAATGGCGTCGCCCTTGAGTGTGGTCACCAGTTTGCCGTCGACGTAAACTGGCGCCTTCGGCTCCTCAAACGTGCCTGGCAGGGAGATCCCGATATTGGCGTGCTTCGATTCGCCCGGGCCGTTGACGATGCAGCCCATTACCGCCACCTTCATCTCCTCCACGCCGGTGTATTTCTCTTTCCAAACCGGCATCTGCTGCCGCAGATAGTTCTGGATCTGGTCGGCCATGTCCTGGAAAAACGTGCTGGTTGTGCGTCCGCATCCCGGACAGGCAGCCACCTGCGGGGTGAAGCTGCGGAGCTCCAGCGACTGCAGGATCTGCTGGCAGACGATCACTTCTTCGGTGCGATCCCCGTTCGGCAAGGGAGTCAAGGAGGACCGGATGGTATCCCCAATTCCCTCTTGCAGCAGCACGGACAATGCCGCCGTAGTGGCGACAATCCCCTTGGCGCCCAGGCCGGCCTCGGTCAGCCCGAGATGCAGCGCATAGTCACATTTGGCGGCAAGATCCCGGTAGACGGCAATCAGGTCCTGAACCCCGCTCACCTTCGCGCTCAGTATAATTTTGTCGCGTCCGAGCCCGTACTGCTCCGCGGCGGCGGCCGATTTCAGGGCACTCACCACAATGGCGTTCATGGTGACCTCGCGCGCGTCCAGCGGCTCGGCTAGCAGGTTATTCTCGTCCATCATCCGGGTCAGCAGCGCGCCATCGAGCGAGCCCCAGTTCACGCCTATGCGGACCGGTCGGTCATACTCTACGGCCGCCTCGATCATGGTGCGGAAGTTGTCATCGTGCTTTTTGCCGATATTCACATTGCCGGGATTGATCCGGTATTTGGCCAGGGTGCGCGCGCAATCCGGATACTTCTTCAGGAGCTGGTGGCCGTTATAGTGGAAATCGCCGACGATGGGAACGCGGACGCCAAACTTGTAGAGGGTTTCGCCAATTTTCGGGACGGCCCGCGCCGCTTCGTCGGTGTTCACTGTCACACGGACAATCTCAGAGCCGGCCTGCGCCAGCGCCATCACCTGGTTGACGGTCTGCGCCACGTCGGCCGTATCGGTGTTGGTCATGGACTGAACCACGATCGGATTCCCGCCGCCCACCTTTACCCCGCCGACGCTGACCGCCACGGATCTCCGGCGCGGATGTGCTGCCATTCTCGAAACCTCCAGAAACTATCCATTGTACCTTCCCACAAGACCGATTATGCGATAGACTACTCGCAACTGTATGAAGCTGAACCGTATATCTTCCGCAGCTATATTCGCCATCCTGCTTCTTGCCGGCTTCATAGCCACAAAAAGCAATGGCCAACCGAACACCTTGAAGCAGATTGTTCCCGGCGTGTGGTTCCGAGAGGGGGACATTGCAAACGAAGGCCACTGCAACAACATCATCATCGAGATGAGCGATTACCTGATCATCGTGGATGCTAACTTTCCAAGCGGCGCCCGCAAAGCGATGGCGGATGCCAAGCGGCTTTCCTCGAAACCCATCAAATACGTCTTCGATACCCACCATCACGGCGACCACGCCTACGGCAATCCCGTGTGGACTCAGGCCGGGGCCACTACGCTCGCTTATGTCGGCGTCATTCAGGAATTGAAACGTTACGAGCCGGCAGGCTGGCAAAACAGCGCGAAAAGCAGGGAAGATGTTGCGGAACTCAAGCTGGCTACCGCCGAGCCCCCGAAACAGACGTTTGACAAGAGCCCGTTCGTGCTCAAGGACAGCAAGCGGCGCGTCGAATTTCATCACTTCGGTTGGGCTCACACCCGTGGGGATGGCTTTGTATATCTGCCGAAGGAGAAAGTGCTCTGCACCGGGGACGCGTTGGTGAACGGTCCGTATAATTACGTGGGCCAGGCGAATATCAAAAACTGGAACAACGTGCTGCGCGCCGCCCAGAAATTGAAAGCGGATTACATTCTGCCCGGCCACGGCGGTCCCGGGGGCAAGGAGCTATTCGAAGGCCAAATGAGCTTCTTCACGGAGCTGGTGGACAAAGTCCAGGCCGCGGTGAAACAAGGGAAGAAGCTGGAAGATCTGGTGACCATGGAGAAGGGAAAGAAGCCTTCCACAACGATCGAGCTGCCGGAATCGGTCAAGAACTGGACTGGCGACGGCTTGGCTACTCAGGTGAAAGACACCTATGAGGAGATCACGCAAGGCAAGCCGCACGGTGAAATCGTCGGCGGCAAGTAGCGCCGAGACTATTGCACCACGCCAGCGACATTCGACAGTTCGCCGATTTCCGGGATGCTGATCTTCACGACATCGCCAGCTACTAGAGCCGCCTGCTCCGTAACAATGATCCCGGTTCCCGTCAATAGCACGGAGCCGCCGGGAACCGGGTTGGCACGCAGTAAATACTCGGTCAACTGCTCGATGCGGCGATTCAACTGGGAAGTCGACACGCTGCCGGAAAAGACTGTTTGCTCGCCGCGTGTGATAGTGCAGGTCATCTGCAGATTGTAAGGATCTGCTATCTCATCCGCGGTGACAATCACCGGACCCAACGCGCAACAGGCGGTGTACATCTTGGATTGCGGCAGATACAAAGGGTTCTCCCGCTCGATATCCCAAGCCGACACATCGTTCGCAAGGGTGTAGCCCATCACATGCCCGCTGCTGCCCAAAATCACGGCTAGCTCCGGCTCGGGAGCGGTGAACTTAGAATCCGACCGGATGCCGATCGTCTTGTCCGGCCCGACGCAAAACCGGGAAGTCCCCTTGAAGAAGATCTCCGGCCGCGGAGCCTGGTACACGTGCGCGTAAAACCCTTCGCGCGTGCCGTGCTCGGAGTCCCGGAAACTGGCGCTCGACTGATACGTGCAGCCACAGCCCCAAACTTCCTTGGGAGACAGTGGAATCATAGGAACGGCATCTTCGCGGTGGGTGCTTGCCAGCCGGTTTGCCACCTTGGGCAGCGCAGTTTGCTCCATCTCCGATCGCCGGATCAAATCATAAACGGTGTAATCCGGAATGGGTCGGGCGAAACCATCCTCAAAGATGGCCGCCGTGGTGGCATTTTGCCACTTGATCTGTCCAATTCGCATTAGTATTTTAGGTAAACAGTCTTGTAGTCGCTGTAAAAATCCATCGCGGCCGGCCCCTGTTCCTTCGGGCCGAAGCTGGATTCTTTTGTCCCGCCGAAAGGAAGCTGATACTCCACGCCGGCGCTGGGAAGATTTACCGTCAGCAGCCCCGCTTCCATACGGTAAACAAATTCAAAGGCGCGCGAGATGTTGGTGGTTTGAATGGACGCCGAAAGTCCAAAGGGAATCTTGTTGGCGATTCTCAGCGCGTCCTCGAAATCCTTGGCGCGCATCACGGCCAGGACGGGACCGAAGACCTCTTCCTGCGCAATTTTCATGTCCTCGGTGACATCCCCAAAAATTGTCGGTTCACAGAAGTAGCCTTTGTCGTAGGCTCCGCCCGTGAGGCGGTTTCCGCCCACCTTCGGCGCTCCCGCTTCTTTTTTGCCGATCTCGATGTACTTAAGATTTGTGTCGAGTTGCGCCTGGTCGACGGCTGGTCCGATGTCAATGCCCGGCTCCATGCCGTTGCCTACCTTCAGCTTGCCGGTGCGCTCCACCAGAGCCGCCATGAACTTGTCGTAAATGGCATCTGCCACAATCGCCCGGCTGGTGGCGGTACACTTCTGGCCCGTCGAGAAGAAGGCGGCGTTCACTACATTCTCGACGGCGCTGTTGAAATCGGCGTCCGCCAGCACGATGGTCGGATTCTTGCCGCCCATCTCCAACTGGATGCGAAGCCTTCGTTTGGACGCTTCCCCATGCAGCCAGTTTCCAATTTCACAGGATCCGGTGAACGAGATTCCCTTCAGCGGACCGGCATTCACCAGCGCGTTGCCGATCTCGCCACCGGAGCCGGCAATAAAATTGACGACGCCCTTCGGGATTCCCGCCTCATGACAAGCCTCCACGATTCGCCACGCACTGAGCGGTGACACCGAGGCGGGCTTCACGATAATCGTGTTGCCGCAAATCAATGCGGGCGCCATCTTCCAGGCCGGAATCGCACTCGGAAAATTCCAGGGAGTGACCAGACCCATGACGCCGATCGCCTTGCGGATGGCGAACATGTGCACGCGCTCGCGCTCGGAGGGAACCAGGATTCCCGGCAGGCGGGCGCCCTCACCCGCAAAGTACCGGAAAATATTGATGGCGCGCCGAACCTCTCCCTTGGCCTCGGGAAGAGTCTTTCCTTCCTCACGCGTCATGTCCGCCGCAATCGATTCAAACTTGCGGTCGAGAATATCAGCGACTTTGAAAAGGAAGGCTCCGCGGGCCGGCCCCGGCAGGCTCGACCAGGCGGGAAAGGCATCAGCTGCCGCGGCGGCAGCCGCATCCACGTCGGCTGCGCTGCCCTTTACGAACAGCCCTACCACTTCGTCCGTATTGGCGGGATTGCGGTTTTCAAACGTCGGTCCGCCTGTCCACTCGCCGTTGGTATAGTTTTTAAAAATTTCTGTCGGCATTGAAACTTATCGTCTTAAAAAGCGACCTTTGGATTCACGCGCGATCCTGGGTCCGTCTTGAAATAGGCGTCGTTACGCTGGAACCCAAATAGACCGGCTGCGATGTTATTCGGAAACAGCTCGATACTCGTGTTGTACTTCTGAACCGTCTCATTATATCTACGACGCTCGATGGCGATCTTGTTCTCGGTATTAGCCAGCTCATCCTGCAGACGAAGAAAGTTCTCGTTCGACTTCAGCTGCGGATAATTCTCCACTACCACCAGCAATCGCCCGAGCGCACTATCGAGCTGCGAGTTCGCCTGAATCTTCTCCTGCGGGTTGCGGGCGCCCACTAACGCCGCGCGCGCATTGGCGATATTGGCAAGCACTTCCTTTTCCTGCTTTGCGAACCCCTTTACCGTCTCCACCAGGTTCGGGATCAGATCGGCACGCCTTTGCAATACCACGTCAACCTGTGACCAGGAGCCGTTAATCGCCTCACGCTGCTTCACCAGGTCGTTACGGACCCCGGTCAACATGCCGCCGGCCACCAGCACAATCAATAACAGAACTCCAACCAGTACCAGAGCTGCTTTCATGTTTTCCTCACTTCTTCATTCGATCGACCGCATCCACAACCACTTCAATCTGCTTCAGGTACTCACGGAACAGGGCACCCGGCTGCAGGCTGCCAGCTTTCACTTTCTCATCCCGAACATCCAGTAGCGCCGTGAACGGAGCGGAATCCAGGCCGAATCTGCCGGCCGCTGCCGCAATCACTTCGCGCTTTTCAAACTGAGCCTGGCTGCCGTCCAGCAGCAATGCGTGGCGAAACAGGACGCAAAAAGTGGAAACCGAATCCGCCATCAGGCGCAGCAGCAAATCCTTCTGCGACAGCACTCCACCGGCCTTCTGACGCAGCCGCAACAACTTGGCACGCAGATCGTGCTCCACCTGAGCGCGATAGAAGCTGTAATCGACCTCGATGCCGCTGACCAGATCGGCGCCGAACAGGATGATATGCCGTTCTTTAATATCATGAAACTCAATCGGAAAACAATCCGAGGAGGTGCGCACTTCTTCCTGGCTCAGCATCAACGGAGCTGGATTTTTCATTTCGCGCCACCACCGGAAGACCGGCTCCGAGCCGGCTAGTTCGACGGGCGTAATCTGCGTTAGAACACAGAGCACATTAAAATCCGAGAAGCGGTCGCGGCTCTCCTGAGTAACCGCTGAGCCGTAAAGCACAACCGACACCAGCTTCTCCTGATGTGCTTTTTGCAGCTTTTCGACCAACTCGCTCAATATGCGTTCCATGGTCTACCAATCGCTGGACGCTCCTCCGCCGCCGGAGTCGCCTCCCCCAAATCCTCCAAAGCTGTCACCGGAATCCGATCCGCCAAAGCCGCCCCCGCCGCGGCCGCCTCCATAAGAACTGCCACCCAGCAGGTTACCTAATATCATGCCTGGGAGGAAACCTCCCCCCCCGCCACCCCTGCTCAGGATCCAGAATAAAAGTAGGGCGCCGCCCAAAAGGATGGGCCAGGGAATGTCTCCTGCCGACCGGCGGGGTGGGGGCCGCTGGCGGGTCGACCCCTCTCCCAAAGTTACTCCTTTGGCTTTGGCGATGTCCGCTCCCAACTTCTGGACGGCGATGGAAAGGGCTTCCCCGTAGCTGTTGGTTCCGAGGGCGGGACGCATTTCACGCAACAGGCTGCCGCTGTAGCCGGCGCTGAGGTACGCTTCGGCTCCGCGCCCTATCTCCAGGCGGCTGCGGTGATCCTGCACCGCCAGCAGAAGAAGCACTCCTTCATCGACGCCCTTTTTGCCGATGCCCCAGGCGCGGAACAGGTTGTTGGCGAAGTCCTCAATGGGTTCGCCATCCAGGGAATTTATCGTGACCAGGGCGACCTGCACCCCGGTGGCGGACTCGATCCGCCGACAGTAAGCCTCGATCTGCGCGCGCGCCGCCGGATCCACCACTTTGGCGAAATCGCTGACGTAACCCTCTGGCTTCAAAGAGTTTACATCGATAGCGGCCGCAATGCCCGAAAGCAAGAGAGATGCCAGCCAGCATCGCGCAGAATGTCTCATCTGAAGTAAGGAGTGATCAGGAACAATCCCCCTGCTAGATTAACAAACCAGCTCTCCGGACGGGACATCGAGCCCGTTCAGCCGGCCAAGCACTGTTAATCCAACCGGTTGCGCGCCGAAAAAGTCGTTCGCGATGGCTTGAATCTGTTCCGTGGTAACCGCCTCCACACTCGCGATCATCTCGTCTACCGTGAAGAAGCGGCCGTAGAAGAGCTCCTGCCGGGCGAGATTCGACATCCGGCTCCCGGTCGTCTCCAGGCTTAACGCGAGCGATCCTTTCAGGTGGTCCTTGGCGCGGCGCAACTCCTCGTCCGGCACGGGGTTATTTTTCATCTGCCGGAACTCGTCCACCACCATGCCCACAACCTTGCGCGCGTTATCCACTGAGGTGCCGCTATATACCGCCAGGCAGCCGGTATCACGGTAAAGGTTCAACTCGGAGAAGACCGAGTAGGCAAGCCCATGCTTTTCGCGGATATTTTGAAACAGCCGCGAGCTCATGCCGCCGCCCAGAATTGTGCTGAGCACGTACGCGCCGTAGCGTTGCTCGTGCGCGATGGGATAGGCCGGCACGCCCATGCAGACGTGCACCTGCTCCAGGGACCGTTTATTTTTCAGAATCAGCGGCGAGCTCGCCACCGGAGAGGTATCGGCTGGAACGCCGGCAGTGCGTGTGAGGCCGTCGAAGTACTCCGCCGCAAGGTCCACAATACGCCGGTGCTCCAGTCTTCCGGCCGCGGTGATTGTCAGGTTCGCGGGTACGTACACCTGCTGGTAGTA
>DATLBY010000178.1:0-6262 GCA_035526665.1 Bryobacteraceae bacterium | reverse complement strand
GCCATCCTGCGGCGCATGGAGCCTAAGACCTCCCCATCCAGCCGCCTCGAGGTGAACGGGGTAACGCTGGACCCGGGCGCGCGCGAGGCGTTCTGCGACGGGAAGCGCGTCGAGCTGACCACGATTGAGTTCGACATCCTGGAGCATCTGATGCGCTCCGCCGGCCGCGTGCTGTCGCGCGACGCCCTGATGGAGAGCCTGTATAACCGCAAGGCAACGGCCTTTGACCGATCCATGGACATGCACGTCAGCCACCTTCGCAAGAAGCTGGAAAGCGACCGTCCTCTGATCAAAACCGTGCGCGGGATCGGCTATCAGTTCTGCCGCAGCGCCGAGGACGCCGCCGGGTGAAGTCGCTCTTCGCAAAAACCTTGCTGTGGTTTCTAGGCGCCGCGCTGATCCCCATGATCGCGCTGGTGATCTCGGCCACCATCACGCACAACACGAGCGAGCGCCGGGAGCCTCCCTTCGGCCTCATGGTCGCCCTCCAACTGCAGGAGGCGCGGCAGGCCTACGAGACCGGGGGAAGCGGCGCACTGCAGGCCACGCTGAAACGGTTCGAGAGTGTAACCGCTGCCGAAGGCATTTTGACGGACGCTAACGGTGTCGATCTTGCCACCGGCGAGGATCGCGCGGACTTGGTGAAAGGGGCGCGCGCGCGGTCACGCCTGCCGTTTGTACGCCGCAACCGGGCGGCCGTCGCCAAACGGAGTGCGGACGGCGCGTATTGGTACTTTATGTTTTTGAACCGCGGCAACTGGGTGGACTGGTTCGTGCAGCCGCGGAATCACCTGCTGATTCTCGGGATGCTGGTACTGCTCTGTTACGCTTTTGCGCGTCATTTAACCAAGCCCGTGGAGAAGCTGAAGGAGACCATGGATTGCTTCGGCCGGGGCGATCTGACGGCCCGGGCGCACTCCCGCCGGGGCGACGAGATCGGGCAGCTGGCACGAACTTTCGATACCATGGCCGACCGGATTCAGACCTTGCTCGCCGCCGAGCGCCGCCTTCTGATGGACATCTCGCACGAATTGCGGTCGCCCCTGGCGCGGCTCAGCGTAGCGGTGGAGTTGGCGCGTACGGATGGCAACCGGGACAACTACCTGGACCGTATCCAGCGCGAGGCTGACCGGCTGAATGCGCTGGTGGGCGAACTGCTGGAGGTGACCAGGGTGGAAGGAGATCCTTCCCAGCGAAAGCTCGAGATAGTCAGGCTGGATGAGATTGTTAAACAGATCGTCGAAGACTGCCGGATCGAGGCCGATGCGCGCGGCTGCCGGCTGGAACTGACCGGCGGACAGGCTGTCGAAATGCCCGGGGATCCCGAGCTGTTGCGCCGCGCCGTGGAAAACGTGATCCGGAACGCCATCCGCTACGCGCCGGAGGGCACCGCGGTCGAGGTCCATCAGGGGGGCGGTTCGGTGGCAGTTCGAGATTATGGACCGGGCGTACCGGGAGAGTCCCTCGAACGGATCTTCGATCCGCTCTATCGCGTGGAGTCCGACCGCGGCCGGGATAGCGGGGGTGTAGGCTTAGGCCTCGCGATCGCGCGGCGCGCCGTGGAATTGCACCAAGGCCGGATCAAGGCCTCCCAGGCCCACCCAGGTTTACGCGTGGAGATTACTTTTCCGGCTTGAGCATTTTCGTGTTGGCCGGAAGCGTGAACAGTTCATCAGTCAAATTCTGGTTGATGACCACCGAATCGGAGAAGATTTCAAAGATTTTCTCTCCGTTGCGCTCGCGAAGAATGTTGAACGGCCATTGCACTCCGTTGCCGACATCGCGAAACTTTGTAAAAAGCGTCACCTCTTCGATGCGCTCCTTCGTCTCCGGATCGCGCCGGTAGAACACCTGGCGAACGGGAAGTTTTGTCCTGCGGTGGAAGTACACAGTCGTGGTGCGATTTTCCGCATCGATAATATCGACCACTTCCACCGGCGTGTTGGCGAAAATGTCAGAGCCCTGCGATTCGAAGGTCAGGCCCGGCTCCTGTAATCGCTGATGAAAGATGTACAGGACGTTGCGCAGGGTGGATTCGCGGTAGCGGACCAGGCGGTCACCCACGATCGGCTTTGCGCCACGATAGGTGAGCTGATAAGCCTCCTTTTCCAGGAACAGAACCACGCTATCTTCGTTCTTACCGAAGGATTCGCGCTCGCGCACGGTGAGAGCGTTCGGCTGCGGAGTCAGATAGCGGGTGTAGATCTTCGCCAGAGCCAGGCCGGTAAGGCGCTCCCGGTAAAACGAGTAGGCGCGGCCCGACTCGATGCGGTCCTTCATATCAAGAAAGTTCTGCCCGCCCAGCGCCGCCAGAGCTTCGTCGGCGATGCGCTTGCCGCGCTCAGCTTTGGTCTCGGCGGAGAGCAGCGCGGCGGCGGCCGCCAGCAGGACCACAAAACGTCTCATGGCTTCTTGCCGAGGAGCTCGGCCGTCAGGCCGGAATTGGCCTTATACTCGATCACACTGGCATCGGCACTCTTCTGCCCGCCCTGCTGCACAACCACTTTCGACGCGTACTTCAGACCGCCGGATTCTTTCCACTCGGCATAATTCTCCTCCACGTGAACGGGAGCTCCTTGCGCGCCCGGCGACTCGTAGGACAGCTTTGCCGGCAGACCCGTTGCCTTATCAAATTCCATCCGGAGGCTGTGCCCCTCCTTGTCGGAGATATCGACGGCGCCCGCATCGGTGGCGCTTACGCTGCGGTTGGGATCGCGGTCACTGAGCAGCAGGGTCAACATATTACGGAAGAGCTGATCCTGCACCTGCTTGACCACCGGACCGGGCATGGGCGCGCTTCCCTGCGGCGTTACCAGCCAGCCCGTTCCGTTGCCGTCGTAAAAGGCAATAATTTTGCCGAATGGCAGCTCCTGGGTGGAACGGAAGGTGCCCGGCGCGATCCACTGGATGAGCTGCTTTGCCTTTGGCCCGGCGGCCAACTGCATGTCGATGCTCTGGGTGAGATCCTTCACGGCAGCTAACCTGGCGGCGCCTCCGACGGCCTGCTGCGCGCGCTGCAGAAGCTGTTTTCCTAAAGTAAGGCTATTGGAGTCCGTCTTAGCGGCGACGGTCTTTTTCGGCTCGGGAATGGTCAGATCGATGGTCTTCACCGGACCCAGGGTAGACAGCGCCTTTCCAAACTCAGCCGCTTTACCCACCGCAACAATAGTAAGGTCTTCCGGCTTCAGATACTGTTTCGCCACGCGCAAAATATCGGCCTTGGTAACCGCCTCCACGGCTTTTTGATACTGGAATATGAAGTCGCGCGGATAGCCGTAGTATTCGTACGTCACAATGCGGGACAGCGTCTTACCGGGGCTGTCAAAGTTAAATACAAAACTGTTGAGCACCGTCTGCTTTGCGCTATCGACCTCCTGATCGGTGACCTCGACGGTGCGGATCTTATCAAGTTCTGCACGGGCGGCCTGAATGGCATCCACCGTACTGGCTGATTTCGTGCTGCCCGAGATCTGGAAAATGCCCGGATGGTCGAAGGTGGCGCCCCAGTTGGAATGGATGCTGTACGCAAGTCCCAGGCGCGTCCGCACCTCGCGAAAGAGACGGCTGGAGAAGCTGCCGCCGAGAATATCCGACATTACTTCGAGGGCCGGATAGTTCTTGTCATTGAGCATGCCCGCCAAATGTCCCATGTGGAAAAAGGTCTGAGTAACGTCGCTTTTTGTGGCGAGATACACGCCGGGAGCGGCCTTGGCCTTGACCGGCGGGAAGGCCGGAACCGGCGGCTGCTTCACGGCCCAATCGGCGAAGATTTTCTCTACTTTCGCCTTCATCTCAGGCGCCGAGAAATCACCCTGGATGGCGATGATGATATTTGAAGGAAAGTAATAACGTTTGTAGAAGTTGAGCACGTCCTCGCGTTGGATGCGGTCGAGGTGCTCGTATTCCTGGCTCCAGCCGTAGGGATTATCCCGTCCATAGACAATATCGGAAATTTCGCGCTGCGCGATCCCCGACGCATCATCGTTACGGCGGGCGATTCCGCCTTTCATTTGCCCCTTGATGAGGTCGATCTTCTCCTGTCGAAACTCCGGCGCAGTAAGGATCTCCTTAAACACAGCGAGGACCTGGTCGGTGTTTTCGCGGAGGCAGCTAAAACCAACCCGGCCGCTGGTTTCGCCGATGCTGCTCTCGACGGAGGCTGCGATGTTTTCCAGCTGCTCATCGATCTGATCCCCCGTTTTCGCCTTCGTGCCGCCGGTGCGAAGAACGGCTCCGGTGATGCCGGCTAATCCCACCTTTTCGACGGGGTCGAAGAGATTGCCCGTACGGACCAGAGCGAAGCCGCCTACGAGCGGCAGCTCATGGTTTTCCAACAAGTACAGTTTGATGCCATTGGGAAGAGTGGAGGTGGCGACATCAGGAATCTTCACCTGGGGAAGCGGGGGGTACTTTAGATCTTTATAGGAAGGAGTCTGCGCCAGCAGCGCCGCGGCGAATACCAGAGGTATCAAATTCCGGATTGTCATTTCGCATCCGCCTTTGCGGCCGCCGCTTCAGTCTCGGGCTTGGTTGTAAATGCCACAGTCTTGCCTGCCTCGTTGAAGTATTTCCTGGCGACCCGCTGGACGTCGTCAGCAGTCACTTTATTTATATCTTCGAGACCCGTGAACATGGTCCGCCAATTCCCGTACTCCACCTGGTAGAACGCGAGTTGCGATGCCAGACCCGAATTGCTGTCGAGCTGCCGGAGCAGGCCTGCCCGGATTTTTGTTTTAACGCGCTCCAGCGTGGCGGCATCCACTTTGTTTTTTCGCAAGCCATCCAGGATGGCGTAGATGGATTTTTCATTCTCTTCGACGGTGTGGCCGGGCGACGGGACACTGAACAGAACGAATAAGTGTGGATATTTACCCGATGGGAAACTAGCCCCGGCGAAGGTTCCGAGAGCAATCTTCTGATCGCGCACCAGATCTTTGTAGAGCAGACCGGTTCTTCCACTGGAGAGTATTCCGGCGATCACATCGAACACCGGATCATCCGCATGCGTCTGGCTGGGCCGTTTATAGGCGATCATGACGAGCGGCTGGCTATCGCTTTCCAGAGCGGCGCGCTTAGGCCCTTCCTGCTCCGGTTCCGTGATGCTGACCGGGGGAGGAAGCGGACCAGCCGGGATGCTGCCGTAGTATTTTTCCGCCAGCCGTTTGATTTGAGCGGGATTCACATCCCCAACCAGCGAAATGGTGACGTTGCCTGGAACGTAATAGGTTCGAAAGAACTCTTCCGCCTGCTTGGCCCGAAGCCTTTCAATCTCACTGGCCCATCCGATTAGATTGCGATAGGGGTGAGCCATGAAGGCAGTGGCGAGCAGGAGCTCCTGCAATTTGCCCTGCACGCTGGATTCGACGCGCATCCGGCGCTCTTCACGAACAATATCCCGTTCTTTATAAAACTCGCGGAACACGGGCCGGCGAAACCACTCCGATTGCAGCAGGAACCAGAGTTCGATGCGATTGGATGGCAGGCCGTAGAAATACGTGGTGTAATCCTGCGCCGTGCCGGCATTGAAACCGGCGCCGCCATTCTCATTGATGACACGGACGTAGGCATTAGGATCGACATCGGCATTCGCCTTCTCGATGGCTTCTTTCAACTCGGCCTCCAGCTGCTTGAGTTTCGCCGGATCCGCGCGAGGGCCCTTCCGGCGCTCCTCCTCGGCACGGTCGTAGACCTTTTCGACTTCGGCCAGCAGCTTCTGCTCCTCCGGCCAGTTCTTACTGCCCAACGAGGGAATGCCCTTCCCGATCATGTGTTCAAACATGTGCGCCATACTGCTTTGGCCGGCCGGGTCGTCCACGGCGCCTACGTTCACAAAGGCGTCGAAGGAGACCACCGGGGCTTCATGGCGCTCCAGCACAATAAAGTGCAGTCCGTTAGACAGGGTGAACTCGGTCACCTTTTTTTCAAACTCCTTCAGATTCTGAGCCGGGAGGAGGGTGGCCAGGAGGCCGAAGGCGATAGTGCGGAGCATAGGTAGGGGTTGAGTCTCCTGTAGGGACGCTTTCTTTAGTTTACAGTTCGTGAGGACGTAGAACTGGTGCCGCTCGGTTTCGAGAAACGTGCCGGGGGCTTACCGCTGATCGTACCCTTTCAATTTCCTCACCCAAACGCTTCGGTAGCGCGTTTTCGTATCGTGATTCTGTAAAGCCAGCGGCTCTTCCGCCGCGTGAGCGGCATATACCGGCAGCTTACGATGCTGCATTCCACCCATGATTTCCTGATGATGATGCATTAATACTCCGTT
>DATLBY010000177.1:0-19119 GCA_035526665.1 Bryobacteraceae bacterium | reverse complement strand
ATGCTCCGAGGCGAACAGCAGCGCCGTAAGCCAGAAGGCCTGCGGCGCGTATGCACCCATTGGAACCTTCCGAAAGTCTGTCGCAATCAGCCAGCGCATCAGGAAACCGCGCCAAAACAGCTCCTCGATAATGGGCACCAGAATGATGGCTCGGAAACAGCGCAGCACCAATACCATCCAGTCCGAGCGGAGATCCAGGGGAATGGAGCTCTGTAGACGGCCCAGAATCGCGTTTTGAAACAGCCAGTGTTCGCGATAGCCCGGGATTAAAAGATCGGGGGCGATCCATATGCCGAACACCGCGATTCCAATCGCGACCGATGCCACAGGAGTGGTGAACCGGAAGTTGAGGACACGCCTTGAGAAGATGAAAAGCACGGCCACGAGCGCGGCGATTCGTACCGGGTATTCCCACCGTCCCAGGACCAAAAGGTAGTCCTTCAGGGCGAGAAAGACCATGAAGACAACGAATGGAAGAATCCAGGGCAGAGACGGGTATCGCTCTACCAACGTGCCAGGACCCCTATGGACTACTTGTGCGCTGGTCAATTGCGCGCGCCCCGGATCCAGTTCAGGATGGTGTTGTACTCAGGCGAGCCGGCGTCCCACCGCTTTCCGCCGCCATGCGCGGTGGTCTTCGCGCCCACAACGCCCTCGCTTTCGGCCGTGGATGTAGGCTTCCGCAGCAGCAGGCTATCTTCCGGCTTTGCAAAATCCACAACATTTTTCGAGCTGGCGTAATTGGCGCCGAACAGCGTGTGCGTGGCATGGCATTGCACGCAGGCATATCCGTCCTTTCCTTTGGCCTCGAAAATCGGTTTGACGTTTGCGTTGAAGAAGCCCTCATCGAGTTTTGCGGCAGCCACCTTGGGCGGCGCCGGACGCGGCGCTGCGGCCGCCAGCCTGGTGCTGTCAGCGCCGGTCAAACCCTTCATCACGTCAGGAATGGCCAAGCCACTGGAGGAGACCAGGGTTAGGAAAGTAGCCCGTTCCGGCCCGGGTTGACCGCTTACTTTGGCAACCGTGGGAAACTTCACGTCGCGGGTTAACAGCGAGGCGTTTACGGCCAGTTGCCTCATTTCCGGATCCTGCGAGTTCAGCAGCGGGGCCAGCGCCTTAGCGAAAAGGGTGCTGCTCCTTCCGAAGAACACGATCTGTTCGATGTCATTTCCGATGCGGTTGTACACCGGCGGGGGCGGCGTAGTCAGGTCGGCCGCGGGGTCGTAGACATCCGCCCGCCGCAGCGTTAACTGCGTGAGGCTCGTCAGCAGGGTTTTCTTTTGTGCCTCGGGTCCGTCCGTCAACACGGCTGCGAATTTGCGCGCCAGCCTGTCTTCAATACGCAGACGACCTTGGATTACTTTGTTCTGGTCCTCTGATCGCGCCAGCAACGGCACCCAATTGTTGTATAGGTAGCGAATGTTCTCATCGGCCAGGTTATAGATTCCCTCCTGCAGGTTCCGCTGCACCCATGGATGCTGCGGTTTCGCGATGGCTGCGAGGAAGGTATTCTCGATCCGATCCTTCACAGCATCCTCGGGAGTCCAGAACCACAGCTGCCACAGACCCTTGACAGCCTGCATTCTCACGGCCGTCACGGAATCTTCCCCCAGATGGGAAAGCCATACGGCGATTTCCGGCCTCTGCGCAAGGGCGGCAAAGTGCGTCGCAAAGATCCGGGTAGCACCCCAGCGCATCCGATCGGATGAGGCTGCAAGCGCCGTCTTTAATTCGGCGGCCGGAACATCGGCATGCCGGCTGTAAACCTGACGAACAGCCCAGGCTGCCGTCCGCTGCACCAACTTACTCGGATCGGTTAATTTCGCTATGAGAAGCGGCAAGCTGGCCGGCTGGGCGACCCGTCCGAGCGCCTCCACCGCCTGCTGGCGGACCAGAACATCGCCGGAAGCGGCCGCCTCCCGCAGTTCTTTCATCACGCCGGTCGGCTGGGCTCCCCAAGTCTGATCCAGACGGTTGAGCAAGCCGGTATCGGACCGGGTGGCGTTCCACCCCTTCTGCCGTCCGTCGTTCGGGAAATAGGCGCTGAGAGCGAGCACGGCCATCTGCGTCTCCCGGAAAGGAGTTTTAAAATTCTCGTAGGATTGTAGCGGATCGAACCAGCCGCCAAATGGCTGCTGCCGTTTCATCAGATAATCGATCGCCTTCCTCACCTGCGGATGCGTAGCCGGGATGCCCGCGGCATGGAGGGCCCACAACGCGTGTCCGGTCTGGAACTCCGCCTCCGGCTGCTCCGGCTCAAACCGCATGGCCCATTGGCCGCTGGGCCGCTGCAAAGACAAAATACGCTCGGCATTCCGCTGAATCTTAGCCGCATGCGCTTGCCGGTCGATGGCCGCGAGGGCAAGCGTCTGGTAACAGAGATCGACCATGTTTTTGATCTCATCCTGCTCGATCAATTTCGCGATTTGTGGATCTCTAGTTGTCTCCCACGCATACCAGGCCACTTCGTAAGTACTCACCAGCGGAGTATTCCCGTTCGTCTCGTCGGCTGGCAGTTTGGTGCGGTCCTGGTAATAGAGCTTTAGGTACTCATGCACTCCGGCGTGGAAGTTTTCGCGCCGCTCTCCGGTAATCTCTTTTTCGTACACATCCATCAGGTGCGACATACGGCCGAGGACGTTCGCGGGCGCCGAGATGACACGCGCCCAGACAGCTCCTTCCTTTTCGAAACCATAGAAAGGCCTGGGATTGTTGTAAAACCGCTCGGTCAGGAACTGCAACTGCTGACGAAAAACGACTGGATAGCCGTTCCGGGTGGCGTAGAGCTGGGCACGCTGGGGAAAGTGGGTTGCGTGGCAGGCGACACAGAGCGAAGTTTCCTGGTGCACATTGGCAATGCGGTCGAAGACGCCGCCGCGGCGGGGCGTGTTGGCATGCCAGGAATCGCCGGCGGCAAGTACATAGTCCACGGCCGTGCGCACCGCCTTCCGGGGATTGTCATAAGGCGGTACATCGTAGACAAAGCTCCGGAGCTTGTACTCTGGATGATTCGCCACAACGCGGATATAATAGCTTCCCGGATCCTTCAGGATGCGGGTGGTGAATTTGTTGCCTGGCAGTGCCTGCACCTCGTGCGGGACCGTCACCGGATCCTCTCCATTGTGGAAAGCAAGCGCTTTTCCCTGCACCACACGGTAGACCGATACATCCACCGGGATGTTGTCGCGCTCCATCAGGTCGAGCTCGAAGTACACGAGCTTCTGCACCGGCCCGGAAAATTCAAAGCGGAACCAGTCTGCTCCGGCGTACTCAATGGCAGGCCGCCCGGGCGTAAGAGGAACATAGGGAACGTCATCGGCCGAGCCGAAGACGGTATCGCCTAGACGGATAGTATTTGCCTGTTTCCAGCTGTTATTCGGTTCGCGCTCCACATTGGCGCCCGGTTCCCAAGCATCCACCCGCAACTGGTATTTCCCGCTGACCTTGCCCGCCGGAGTGCTTAGCTGGACCTGAACAGGCGCGCTGGAGAGCAGCGAAAAGGTGCTAAACAGGTCGGCATCTCCGGCGTGCAAGGTCTTGCCGAGCAGGACATCCGTGCCCTGAAGCAACTGCACGCCAAGCTGTCCGGAAGCTCCAAAACTCGCGGGAGTATCCGCCGAAAAGGCGAAGCTGTAGGGCTGGCCGGCATTCAGCTGCGGAAGAGAGATCGTTTTAGCAGCCAAAGGCCCGTGCTGCCGGAAAACGGGAGCCGGGGGCGCGGCGCCGGCCGGCAGGATACCCGCCAGAAAGAAAAGTAGCACGTGATTCTTCATGGGTGAGAGCGCGCAGGCGCGATGGCCTGCGCGTGTTTTCCAGGGTTAACCGATTTTGGTAATTAACTCGCGGATTTTTACTTCTTCCGCCTTCGGCGGCTTGCTGCGAAGAGCTGTCTCGAGCTCTTTCCGGGCATTTGGCTTGTCACCTTTCTGCATCAAAGCCATCGCCAAATGATAGCGGTAAGTGGAGCGCTCGGGATCCTTTTGCACCAGGTCCCGGAAGATGGAAATTGCCGGGTCGCTCAAATTTTTCTTGATATAGATCCAGCCGAGCGTATCGGCCACGTTCAGATCCTGTGGCAGCTTCTGGCGGGCTCGCTGCGCCATCGTGAGAGCCTGGTCCAAGTCAATTCCAGCCTCCGCCAAGAGGAAAGCTAGATTATTCAAGGCGATGGGATTGTCGGGCTGAATCTTCAAGATCTGCTCATACATGGGTTTAGCTTCGTCTTTTTTTCCTTCGGTATCCAACATGAGCGCCAGTTGGATGTACGGCGTCACGCTGGTGGGCGCAAGGTCCTTGGCTTTATGGAAGCTTTGCGCGGCCGACGCCAATTCACCCTTACGACGCTGCATCTCTCCCATGCGAATCCAGAGATCGGCCGATCGGGGATATTTTTCCAAGGCTTTCTTGAAATGCGTAATGGCCTTGTCAAACTGCTCCGCGCGCGCAGCGACATTTCCGATGGCAATCTGAATGTCGGAACGATCGGGAAACTTGGCGTATTGCTCTTCAAGGAGTTTTATGGCCTTATCGTAATTGCCTGCCTGCACATATACTTCGGTCAAGCCCATCAATGCGCGCGAATCTTGATTCTTATCCCAAAGTTTTTGAAAACTGCCCTCAGCCGCTTTGAAATTCTTCTCCGTCAAGTCCAGAGCCGCAAGCTGCAGCCTGGCGTCGCTTACATCTGGAGATTGGGCAGCCGTCTGTTCCAGTTCAGTACGCGCCTGCTTGTTCTCCCCCATTCCGATCAGCGCCCGCGTCCGGAGAAGCCGCGCCGGTACATTTACCGGATCGTAGGTGAGAATCTCCTGCACCATCTGAATCACCTTGGGATATTCGCCATTCTGTTGCAGAATCTGCCCCAGGGCTAGCCGCGGCAGCAAGTAATCAGGCCGGAGCTTGATCGCCTCCTCGAACTGAATTTTGGCCTGCTGGAGGTTGCCTTTGGCCATATGGGCCCGTCCCAGATTGAATCGCAGCACGGGGTTTTCAGGCAGCCGGCTCACTACGGTCTGCAGATCGTTGATAGCGGACTGCAATTGTTCCTTCGACCCGGTGAGCAGGGAAAGTGAGGCACGGATTGCGATCGCTTCAGAGTCATTCGGATCTTCCTTCAGGATCTCCGTCAGAATCGTCTGCGCCTCCTGCTTTTTATCTTTCAGAACAAGCGCTTCGATGATGCGCTTCTGATACGTATGCTTCTGCTTCGGATCCTGCTTGATTCCATCCTGATAATTCTTTATGGCCAGATCTGCATCCTTCAGCCGCAGGAAGAAGTCGCCTACCAGAATCGGCGCGGTGGGGAAATCCTTCGGATCGTTCCTCAGCCTGTCGAGAGTCGCAATCATCATGGGGCGATTCTGCACCGAGTAATAATGTGCCGCCAATTGCAGATAGTTGTCCGCCACTTTGGGATTGTTGTCCACTTTGGCGCGCATAATCTTCTCGGCCTCGTCCGGCTTCTTCTCCCGCAGATATTCCAGGAAGAGGGCATCGTAGACAGATGCCAGATGTGGATCCTTCTTCAGCATCTCGTAGCCGAGTTTAAGTGCCTCGTCCTGCCGACCGTCAGCCGCAAGCGCCTGAATATAAACGAGTACTACATCGGGCTCCAGAGGCTTCAGCCGGTTGGCCTTCTCAAAGAAGTTGATCGCATCCTTTACCTTTTGATCGGTTAGAGCAAGATAGCCGCTCACACGGACGAACTCGAAGGAGTTCGGATCTTTTTTGGCTAGCTTGTCGGATAGGGACTTCAGTTCGGTGAGGAATGCCTTGGGCCGGCGGCGGTCCCCGAGATAAGCGTTCAAATAGATATTGATCAGCCTGGTGTAGGCATCCAGGTTATCGGGCTGGAGTTCCACTGCGCGATGCAAATCGCGGGCCGCCTCCTGATAGCGCAACAGTTTAATTTCGGATAGTGCCGCACGATAGTACGCCTCGCCATACTTCAGGTCTTTTTTCAGAGCGTTGCGGTACATGATAAGAGCCTCCTTGTAGCGGCCCTTATCGTAATAGCGGTTTCCCGTCTCCACATACTTCCGTTTGGCAACGTTCGGATCGGTGTTGCAGGCAACGCCCAGACACAACAAGATCAAGACCAGGGCAAGGGATCGGTTCTTCATAAGGTTTACCAGTGGCTAATCCTACACTTCACCATAAATTATCGGCGGAAGCAATCGGATGTCTTAGAGGTACTTAGTATTACGGGAAATTGAGGCCCCCGTACAGTTAGCCCGGCGGCAGTGGACGCCATGACACGCTAATCGACGGCAATCACGGGGACCTCCGGTCCCGTAGTCTGACTATTGACCCCGCCTACTTTTAAGGTTACAGGCAAGGATTCTCCCCTGAGGTGCGCTCCTGGAATCCTAAGATTTATCTGGTAAACCCCAATAAACCCCGGTGTCAGCCCACTCCAGTCCACAATCACTTCGGCCTCTTTCATCCTGGGATCGCCGAAGAAGAGCTCCACTGGGTCCGTAACCGCCAACGGCTCAGCAGGAGATGCCTTCCCAGTAACCACAGCCCCACCTTTGGTGGGCCCCAGACCGGATGCGTACAGGGTGAGATGCTCGTCACGCTTGCCGGGGGATTCCTTTGTCACGCGCGAGCCATCGGACCGGAAAACGGCGGCCTCCCTGGTTTCCAGATTTGTAAAAATCCCCGGGGCGTACTTGCCGATAGTCAGGGACTGATTGTTAGAGGCGATCTTGCGGTCAATCGCGCGAACTGTCAGCGTATAGCGGCCGGGCGTGATTTCCACCGGTATCTGCGCGTTAATCTGTCCGGTCGAGGTCATGAAAAGCGGGAGTGCGGTATTATTCAGCGTGACGCAGACGCCGCCCATGACGGTAGGCGCCGGCGCGCCCGCAAACACCTCGGATGTGCCAAGATTGCGCCCGAACAGCGACACCAGACTTCCCTGGGCGAAAGCCGGCACATAGCTGGAAAGGCTCACGGTTCCGTTTGGATTGATGGCCGGACGGTCGGCTGCCGCAGGCGGTACCAGCGAAATGATGCTCAAGCCGCTGGTGGTGAGGGCATACACGGTCGATCCCGAGGAATCCACTGCCATGGTCCGGCCGTCTACGTTCGTCCGTGCATTTCCCACCGCGCTTGCTAACGGGCCCTCCAGGGCAGCGGCTGAGCGGATCGTCTGGCCGCTGTTCACGTCGACCAACTCAATTAAAGAGGGATCGGCAGGCACCACATTGGTGTTAGCGCGCACCGGCTGCGAAAAGCGAACGAAGGTAGTTGCGCTGGCCGGTGCGACGGCCGAGATTGGAACGACGATTGCGGTGGTACCGGGACGTCCACCGGGAACCGTGCCCGTTCCCGCCGATGAGACAGGGGTCAGCGACTGATTCAACAATGTCCCGTTGGCTACGAAGTATTGCCCGCGCGGGCCGGCCGCCACAGGCCCATAAAATCCCTGGATCGGATTCGTAAAGATTTGACGTCCTTGAATAAACTCATCCGCTAGGGAATCGTACAGGTAGACAAAACCGCTTCCCGACAGCAGCATAATGTACTCTCCGTTGGGAGTCGCAACCATGGTCCGGGGAGCAGGGATCACATTGGTGCCGATCGCCGGGCTCACATTGCGCGGCACCGCTTCGTTGTTAACGATCTTCCATAGCGTTCCGTTGTTCATGATCACCTCCGGCCCACGCAGACCAGCGGCCACGATGGAAGGTGTCATCAGCGGAGTAGCAAGGTTGAAGGGCAGCGGAGGAAACTTTACCCGGCCGACCACCTGGCCTTTGTCGAGATCAATAATGCTGATGCTCTCGCCTCCGGTGTTCGCGACATACATGGTATTGCCGTCCGGCGAAATCGCGAGGGAACGCGGCAACTGCCCGACTTTGATGGGCGGCAACAGTTTTTTATTGCGCGTGTCGAAGACTTCGACGCGGTTCAAGCCGGAGTTCGCCATGTAGACACGATTCCGCGTCGCATCATACGCCATGTCTGCCAGCGCCTCGGTGGCCGACAGCGCCACAGGTACCGGGATCAGCTCCGACTTGGCTTCGGCATCGCGGAAGTTCTGGAACACTCGCACGGCCGGCGGAATATTGACCGCTTCCGGAGATTGCACCAGGAAGGTATGGGTGGGCGACACCGTGCCCGGAGCGCGCGCGGCAGCCGCCGTAGTGAACGTGAAATCCAGCTGGGACGAAGTGGCTCCATTTTGGGCCCGGACCTGGGGAGCGCTGGCGGTGATGTTTGCGGCGGCGGACGCGGCAGGCCCGGGGACAGCAATCACAAAGCCACCACCGGGTGCGCCTCCACCGGCTCCGCCCGGTCCACCAATACCCCCGGCGACTGCCGGCGTCTCCTGAATCAATTGAGCGGAGGCGGTCATGCGTCCCCGTCCATCATTTCTGACAGGGATGGCCGCCGTGCGCAACCCACCGGTGACGCCGCACTGATCATTGGCCAGGAGCACCGTCGTACTCTCTGGATTGGCGATTGGACTCTGCGCCAACTGGGACATCGGGATAATTACGAATCCAGATTCGGAAAGAGCATAAATGCTTCCCCCATCGGAGCTGATGAGCATCTGCCCCGTCAGGTTTTCCGGGAGCTGAATCCCCAACCGGGTCAGCAAATTGTCCGCATCGTTCAGCATCAGCTGGCTCACGTTGGCCCGGGCGGGAGGGTTTTGCGTCGGCGCGATGTTGAAAGCCGAATACAGCGTCTGGCCGTCCGGGGAGAAAACACTGCCGCCCTGGTTCTGCTGTAAATTGAAGTTCGTCCCAGCCGGAAACGGGTAAGGAGCATTGGCAACGTTCTGCTGGGCAAGCACTTCCAGCGTCTGGGTGTCGAGCAGGCTCAAACCCGCCATGAATTTAGAACCATCGGGGGCGATGGACAAGACGCTCGAAACATTTGCGATAGTGCGGCTGCGGAGCACGATTCCGGAAGCCACTTCGTAAACGAAAACGGCACGCGAGTTCGCGTTCGGTAGGTTCGCGCCCACAATGTACTTGCCGTCGTTACTCGCCAACAGCTGACTGCGGGCGGCCAGGAAGATCCTGCCGGAAGGGGCCGGCAGCTGCGGCAGTGCGGGTGCGGGCGGCGCAAGCTGTACGGCCGAAAGGCTGTTGCTGGTAGTAGCCGCGGGATCAAAGACCAGCAGCACATTCGTGGCGCTGTTCGCCCCGCTACCGATGGTGGAAATAAGAACTCTCTCGTCAGCTCCGACAGCGACGCCTTCGGGCTTGGCCGGCAGGCCGACCCGGCTGCTCACTTCCAGCTTTTCGAGATCAATGACATTGAGAGCCGAGCCGTCGTAGGAGGCGACGTACAGAAATCTGCCATTCCTCGACATGGCCTCGGCCAGTGGGAGTGCATCGGTTCGAATCGGAGTAAGGAACCGCCGCTGGGCAATGGAGTACACCTCAATGCGATTTTGGCTGCTGTTTACCAGGTAAAGCCGTCCGCGCGGCTCGTCCAGGGCAAGATCGGCGGCGCCCCCCACCAGGGGAACGACGGTACCGAAAGTGGCCGGGAAACAGGGAATCAGAACGGCGATACCCGCCAGCGCCAGCTTAAGGGATTTCATTGCTAAACCAGTATAAACACGCGGCTGTCCTCAAAGTTGTAAGCCCTTCCCCACATCCGAACGATGGAAACCAGCTATTTCAGGGCCGCGACGATATTTCCCGTCTGCTTTAAGAGATTGAGCTGGGCACGCTCCAGCACGCTTCCGGCATCATAAAAGCTCATCCATTTTTCGGTTTCGGCCGACCGGGCTTCTTCTACCTGGCGTAGAGTAACCCGTCCCTCCTCCATCTGTGCTAACAGGATAGAGAGCTGCTCACGGGCCAGTTCGAGGTCGAGCTTTGCCACTTCGCGAGCACCCTCGGCCTTACTCACATCCTGAAAAGCCTTGCGGGCGTCGAGCGCGATGCGGTCGCGCATCGATCTAACCTCAATTCGCAAGCGCGAGATATCGAGTTCCGCGCGGGCAGCCTGGGCGGAACTGGCGGATCCCGCAAAAATAGGCACCTGCACGGAGACTCCCAGTTGCCCGTTGTTGCGCTCAAAACGGTTGAAGAACTGCTCGTAGTTGTTATATGGAGCAAACAGGGCATATTGCGCGACAAGATCCACCTGCGGAACGCGAGCCGCCCTGGCGGACTTCAATTCCAGGGCTTTGGCCTGCATGGCCGATTCCAGCCGCCTTACCTCTTTGCTATTGGTAAGCGCGGACGCCACGGTTTCGCTCTCGCTGGCGGGCATTTCGCGGATTCCGGGCTGTTCCGAGGCGGCGCGCACGCGATCCTCGGCGCCGAATCCAAGCACTACCGCCAGTGCGGATTCCGCCTGCTCCTGGTCGCCTTCCATGCCCCTCAGCCGCTGCCTGGTCTGCGCCAGCGTGAGCGCCGCACGCCGGTTCTCGATCGGCAGCTCGCGCCCTTCACTGACTCTGGCCTGCACTGCGCCCGAGACCTGTTCCAGGCTGGAAACCTGCCGCTGCATCAGCTCCACTCCGCGGGCGGCGCGTTCCGCATCGATGAAAAGCAGCGCGGTGCGAAGGGCAATTTCATCCCGGCGAACCTGCGAGTCGATTCCGGCTCCTCGCTCATTCTCGCGAGCCTGGGCCACCTCGTAGCTCTTCGATTTGTTGTAAATCGAAGCAACCGCCTTGGCCTGCATAATGGAAGGCGCATTTCCGTCAATACTCATGGGATACCCGCTGGTATAGGCCAAGCCGCTGCCGATAATTACCTTGGGATAAAAGGGATCGCGGGCCGCCCGCACTCCCTCCCGGGCCTTCTGCTCTTCCAGCCGGGCGATGGTGAGATCGGGATTCTGTTGCAGAGCCTTTTCGACTGTCTGCCGGAGCGTCAACGTTCGAATCTCGGCGGGAAGGCTGCCGCAAAGGGTCAACAGCAGGAGCGCGTTGCGTCGCATGCTTCCATGGTAAGCGCTCTATTCGTAGCGCAGCGCTTCGGTCGGATTCAGCCGGGCCGCGCGATTGGCAGGTAGGATTCCAAACACCAGCCCCACCAGTAGCGAAACCACAAACGCGACCACTACCGAGACCACGGAGATGGGGATCTGAATAGACTCAATAAAGAACTGCACAGCCAGAGGAACCGATAATCCCAACAGGATTCCAATGATTCCGCCGCCGATGCTGATCATCACGGCTTCGGTCAGAAATTGCTCCAACACCTCGCGCCGTGAAGCGCCCACAGCCATGCGCAGACCGATTTCACGTGTGCGCTCGGTAACGGTCACGAGCATGATATTCATGATCCCGATTCCGGATATGATTAGCGCGATTGCGGACACCAGAATCAGCACCATGGTGAGAATGAGCGCAATGTTTTTGGCGGCATCCAGAATGGCGCTGAGGTTCTCCACCTTGTACCGCGCTCCCGGCCGGTGCCGGCTTTCGATGATGTTCCGGATAACAGCCGTCAGCGGCTCTACGTCTTCCGGCTGTTTCACTTGGACATATACAGGGTCGATGCGCTCGGAGGGGGTGAAATACTTGATCACGGTGATCGGGATCAAAACGGTCTCCGAGGAGATTTCAGACATCCCGAAGCTCTCCGTTTTCTCCTTGAATGTGCCAATGACGGTGAACTGCAGCCCGTGCAGCTTCATGATCTGCCCCAGGGCCCCCGCCTGACTGCCATAGAGGCGGCGGGCAAGCTTCTCTGTAAGCATCGCCACTTTATGCCGCATGACGACGTCATTAGAGTCCATGAACCGCCCCGCCGGGATAATCAGGTTACGAACGGTCCGGTATTGATCGTCGGAGCCGATAACCGCGATGTCTTCTTCCTTGCCGGCGATCAGCATACGGTCGTAGTTGGTCATCACGCCGGTGGCTGCGGCAATGCGCGGTCCCAGCTGCTGGCGAATTGCTTCCACATCCGCCAGCTTTACGAAATCTGCTTCCACCTGGGTGGCGGTCTGGCTCCCGGCCTCGTAGTTGGCGTAAATGAGGTTGGAGCCGATGCCCCGGATCTGATCGAGAATGTAATCGCGGCTGGTGAGCGAGATGGTGACGACGAGAATGACAGAGGCATTTCCGATTACCAGACCCAATGCAGTCAGGAACGTGCGGACTTTATTTGCACGCAAGGCCTGAAAGCTGAATCGGAGAGCCTCCCCGACAAACATCCTCGTATCAGGCGCCCGCCGCGACTTGTTTCAACAGACGCTCTGCGTCGGCGCGGGGCGGGTCGTCAGGGGACAGCGGCGCTTTCAGGTATCGTTCCAACAGTGTTTTTGCGGAATCCAGGTTTTTACGGGCCCGGATGTAGCTCCTGGCCCGCTCGAAGAGAAGCTTGGGCGCGTCGGGCGCAATCTTTTCCGCCTGCGCGAAGAGCTGCTCGCTCTCCTGGTCGCGGCCCTGCTTGGAGAGGAATCGGGCCAGATCAATGACCCGCCCCACTTGCCGGGGTGCCATCTCGACGGCGCGCCGGAAGTGCTCCTCCGCCGTGCCGTACTCTTTTCTTCGCTCGGCGATCTGCGCCAGAGAGTAATGGTATTCCACGGGATCCACGGCGCGGATTTTAGCCGAAAGTGCAGCGGCTTTGTCCATGCCTCCGCCCAGGAAACCGGGTGCTTCCAAGTAGTATTCGAAGAGGTCGTTGATGGCTTCTATATTCCGCGCATCCAAGGCGACAGCCTTTTCGAAATTCTGCCGCGCCTTAACGGCGTAAGCGGGCGCGGTAAAGGGGCCAGAGGTTTCGGCACGTCGCCCGTAAGCCCTTCCAAGCCAATGATAATAGGCGGATTTGTTAGGATCGGCAGCAATCGCCTTTTCGAACGCTTCCCCGGCTTTTTTGAAGTCCGCGCGGTTAAAGTAGCTTTTGCCGATAAGTTCCCATATCGGACCGCCGACCGATGCGCCAGAGGTCAGCGAAAGCAGGAGTTTGAGCGCGCCATCGTATTCTGTGCGATCGTAGAGCTGCCGGGCCCGGTCCAGATCAGACGGAGCGGCTAGCAAACAACCCGCAAAAACGATAATTAGACCCCAGTTCCTCATAGGACGTCGACACCCCTGTGACGTGCTTTCTTTACATACTAACGCATACTGCAAGATTTTGGATGCATCAATCTGCCCTGGGGATACGTCGAAGTAACTGAGAATAGACCGTCCGAAGTACTATACCCGCCGACGCTCCGGCCTGTTGAAGGTGTAGTATTCTGGAGGAAAAGGACCTTACAGGAGTTCACACAATGTCACAAATCATGCGGCGATTGCCCGTTTTTACCCTGTCCGTGTTGCTGTTTACCGGCGCAGCAGGAGCCCAGACTTCCTCGCTCGAAGGTACGGTCAAGGGGGAAGACGGAAAGCCGCTCCAAGGCGCCCTGATTAAGATCGACCGCAAAGATATCAAAGGGCATTACGAGGTAAAAACCAAGAAGAAAGGCGATTACTTCCATGCCGGTCTCCCGCTAGGCACCTATGACATTTCCGTGGAGGTGGGCGGCCAGCAGGTGGACTCAGTAAAGAATGTGAAGACTCGTCTGGGCGATCCGATCAACATCAGCTTCGACCTTCAGCAGAATAAGGCCAAACAGCAGGCTATAGCGAAAGCCGTCGAAAAAGGCGAAGCACCTCCGGAAGTTACCCGTGAGATGTCTGCCGCCGATAAGGCCGCTTATGAGAAGAACGTGAAAGAAAAGGCTGCCGCCATGCAGAAGAACAAGGCCCTTAACGACGCGTTCAATGGCGCGATGGAATCGCTCAAGAACAAGCAGTATGATGCCGCGGTAGAGCAGTTTAAAAAGGCTTCCGAAATGGATGCCAAGCAGCATGTCATCTGGGGCAACCTGGCCGAGGCTTATTCGGAGATTGCAAAAACCAAGACGGGCGCCGACCAGCAGGCTGCTCTGGATAAAGCGCTGGAAAGCTATCAAAAAGCGATCGAGCTACTGCCGAACGACGCCAGCTATCACAACAATTACGCTCTGGCACTGGCCCGCAGCAAGAAGTTCGACCAGATGCAGGAGGAGTTGAACAAAGCAGTTGCGCTGGATGCGCCGAACGCGGGCCGATATTACTACAACATGGGCGCAGTGCTCACCAACGCCAACCAGGCCACAGCGGCCTGCGACGCCTTCAAGAAGGCAATGGATACCGACCCGAATTACGCTGATGCCTATTACCAGTATGGTATCTGCCTCACCTCGAAGGCGACGAATACCGCGGACGGAAAGATCGTCTTCCCCGCGGGAACGGACGCGGCGTTTCAGAAATATCTCGAGCTGAAACCCGACGGGCCGAATGCAGAGGCGGCCAAGGCGATGCTCCAGACCATGGGGAGCAAGCTGGACACAGTGTATAAAGCACCGGGTTCCAAGTCGGCGGCGCCAAAACCTGCCGCGCCGGCAAAGAAGAAATAGTAGATCGAGGTCAGTCGAGGGCGCCCGCCTGCGGGGCGCCCAACCCTCATGCTCCGCGGACTTGTATATCTCCTTTGCACCATCTTCATAATCAGCCTGGTTCGAGGCATCATTGGGATCATCCTCAAAGGCTTCGGTGAGCTGGTATCGCCCGCAGGGGTTCCCCGACCGGCGTCTGCCGGCGCCGGCACTCCCGTTGGCGGCGAACTAAAAAAAGATCCGGTCTGCGGCACTTATGTGTCTGCCCTTTCCTCGGTAAAGAAGACAGCCGGCGGACAGATCGTCCACTTCTGCTCAGCCGCCTGCCGGGATAAGTACGCAGGCTAGCAAAGAAACCCTAAGAAGCGGCTTTCAGCGCGAGGCCGCGCGCCACTGACGTAAACTCATCTCCAGCCGACAGTTTCTCCGGACCAAAGCGTTGGAATACCTGCTGTACCGCGGGGACCAGTGACGATCCGCCGGTCAGAAACACCCTCCCTACTTTCGCAGGGGTCAGCCCCGCGAGGGCCAGCGCCTCATCCACCGATGCGTCGATCTGCGCTAGATCCGGCGCAATCCATTTTTCGAAATCCGCGCGCCGCACCCGGCGCTCGATCTTCATGGAAGCATCTGAGAAGGCGAAGGTAGTCTGCTCCCGCGAAGAGAGCTCGACCTTGGTGCGCTGCACGCAGCGGTGCAAATGGTAGCCCAGGTCGTCCTCGACAATTTCAATCAGTCGCTCAATCTTTTCCGGCTCCAACGCTTGCGCGCGAATGCTCTGAAGCATCCGGAGGTTGTCGCGCGAACGCAGAAACGAAAGATGATGCCAGCTCTCCAGCTTGATATATAGCGAAGAGGGAACAGGAAGTATTTTCTGCATCGAGCGGTAGCTGGTGCCCAAACCGAGCATGGGCGACACCATTTGCCGCACGATGCGCGCATCAAACGTGTCCCCGCCGATCGGAATACCCGTAGTGGCAATCATTTTGTGGCGTCCAGCGCGGCCAAGCTCCACTATGCTGAAGTCGCTGGTGCCGCCGCCGAAATCTCCAATCAATACCAGCTCATCCTGAAGCAGACGCTGTGCGTAGGAGTAGGCTGCTCCGATGGGCTCGTACTCGAATTCCACCTCGTCGAAACCCGCGATTTTATAGGCGCGCCGCAAGCGATCGACAGCGAGGGCTTCATCCTCGCGGTTCTCGCCACTGACGAATCGTACGGGCCGGCCGACCACGGCGCGGCTGCCCAGTGGGCCCAGCCGCTCCTCAGCCTGAGCGCGCAGTATCCTGAAAAAAATCCCAATCAACTCCTCCAGCTTGTACAAACGCCCGGCGACCTGCGTGGTGGTGAACGTGCGGCTGGCGGCGAAGGATTTCAACGATTGAATCAGCCGTCCTCCCTCGTGCGGCTCCAGGTAACGCTCGATGGCGGATGGGCCCGCGCGAGGTTTGGGCGGAGTTTTGCGCGCGCCGGCTTCCTCGAAGAACAACACGGAACGGAAGGTGTCGACCACACTCTCCATAAACGGGAACGAAGCCACCTGAACCTCCCGGCCCTGAGCCAGGGCGACGGCGCTGTTCGTGGTCCCGAAATCGATGCCTATTCCGGTCTGCACACGTTCTCATTCCACAGCCGGATCACGCGGGTTTCCCGCTCATAGCCAAGAATGCTCACAGCCGCTGTATCCAAAGCCAGGATGCGGCCGGAATCATATGGAAGGCCGGCCCAACAGGCCGCCAGCACGCGGAGAATGTGGCCGTGTGCGAACAATAGCGCATCCCCTTCGGCCGCGACCGCCCTTGCAATCACGCTCCGGGCGCGCTGGCCGACCTCATTCAGCGATTCTCCATCGGGAATATCGGATCCCCAAACGGACCAGTCCGGAATTGTTTGCCGGATGCTGCCGGTGGTCTTGCCTTCGTACACGCCGTAGTCCCACTCGCGGAGTTTGGTGTCAATTTGTGCCGCTTCGCCGTAGCCCGCGATCCGGCACGTTTCCAGAGCACGCGACAAGGGGCTGGTAAGGACGAGCGAGAAAGGCCGGCGAGCAAGATGACGGCCAATATCCTCTGCTCTTTTACGCCCGCAGTCGGTCAGCGGAATATCAGTGCGGCCGGTATGAGCGCCCGAAAGGCTCCACTCTGTCTCACCGTGCCGTACCAGCCAAAGCTCCCCGCGTTTCTCCATCGAGGCCCATTTTCGCATGAGATCTTATAATCGAACCCAGAGGTAACAGGTTCCATGTTCAAGCTTTTACTGTGCGCTGCCCTGGCAGCCTCAGCCCTACCAGGCGCGTTGGGCGATAACGCGAAATCGAAGATCGATCAAGTGACCGGCGTTAAAGGGGTTTACACGGGCTCTGAGGATGTGCACAAGGTCAGCTTCCCGCGTACAGACGTCAAAGTTACTGTCGACCGGTATCAGATGTCTCCCTTCATGGGATTGACGTCCTGGGCGGCCTTCACTAGCGGTCACCAATACGAGGCTCTTGTGATGGGCGATCTGGTTCTCTTTGAAGATGAGGTGAATCCCGTGATGTCCGTGGCGCTCGACAACGGCCTGGAGGTGACGGCGCTGCACAACCATTTCTTTTTCGATTCGCCTCGCGTTATGTTTATGCACATCGGAGGTGAAGCCAGCGCCGACGCTCTGGCGCGCGCGGTTCGAAAGTGCCTGGACAAAGTGAAACAGATCCGGGGCGCGTTTCCCACGCCGGTCATGCAGTTCGGCGGAGCGGATATTCCAGTCCCGAGCAGCATTACAGCCACGGTTCTGGACAACGTTTTCGGCTCGTCCGGGCAATCGAATAATGGAATGTACAAGGCGGTGATAGGCCAGACGGCCCGCATGCACGGACGTCCCGTGGGCAGCCAGATGGGTGTCAACACATGGGCCGCCTTCGCCGGTTCGGATGACGCTGCCTTTGTGGATGGAGATTTCGCCATGCATCCCGTGGAGCTGCAGGCAGTTCTGAAATCGTTGCGCGGCGCTGGGATTCACGTAGTGGCGATCCACAACCACATGACCAACGAGGAGCCGCAGTTCGTCTTCCTACACTACTGGGGGAAGGGGAAGGCCGCCTTTCTGGCCAAGGCCATCAAAGCCGCCCTGGAAAAACAGAGCGCCGCCTCTTCCAGCCGTCTGACACACCCGCATTAATTGCGCGGCGATCCTGCCCGGCGATAGAATCACTGCTGCAATGGCTGAGGAAAACACAACATGCAAAATTTCTCGACACACATCCTGTTGCTCGGCGCCATTTGCGGTCCTCTGGCGGCCGCCGAAAGCTGCGACGGCCTGAGCGGGCTGGAGCTGCCGGACACGGTAATCACGCTGGCTAAGACGGTGGCTGCCGGGGCCTTCGCATTGCCGGTCCCGGCTACGGCGCCGCCAGCGCAGGCGCTTGCCGCCCGCAGCCAGTTTCAGGATCTGCCCGGTTTTTGCCGGGTAGCTCTCGACATTCATCCAACGAAAGACTCGGACATCCGGGTGGAAGTCTGGTTACCGGCTGCCGGCTGGAACGGAAAGTTTGTCGGCGTTGGCAATGGAGGCTGGTCTGGCGGTATTGTGTATCCGCTGCTCCGGCAAGCACTCACCCGAGGCTATGCGGCAGCATCCACTGACACGGGACACAGAGGGTCGGACGCCAGTTTTGCCGTAGGACATCCGGAGAAACTGGTGGATTTTGGATATCGAGCCGTGCATGAGATGACGCTGAAGGCCAAGTCTGTGATCAGCGCGTACTATGGGCGGGGTCCCCGGCTTTCCTATTGGAACGGCTGCTCGTCCGGCGGCAAGCAGGGGCTCAAGGAAGCGCAGCGTTTCCCCAGTGATTACGACGCCATTATGGCCGGCGCTCCCGCCAACTACTGGACGCACCTTATGGCCGGCGATCTCTGGCCAGCGCAAGCTACGCTGAAGGATCCCGCGGCGTACCTGACAAAGGAAAAGTATTTCCTAATTCATCGCGCGATATTGGACGCCTGCGATGCCGCCGACGGCGTCAAAGACGGCGTCCTCGAAGATCCGGCCCGCTGCCGCTTCGACCTCAAGGCGCTGGCCTGCGAAGGAGATGACGGACCGGGCTGTCTCACTGCCCCCCAACTGGCGGCTGCCCGCAAGATCTACGCGGGAGCCACCAATCCCCGTACGGGCGAACAGATATTTCCCGGTATGGTGCCCGGCAGCGAACTGGTCTGGGGCGCCTTAGCCGGGGGACCAAAGCCGTTTGCGATTCCGGAATCGCATTTCCGGCACATCGTTTTTAAAGATCCGGATTGGGACTTCCGCACTCTGAATTTCGATCGCGACGTGGCGCTGGCTGACAAGTTGGACAATGGATTGCTGAATGCTATCGATCCTGACCTGAAATCCTTCGTTGAGCGCGGCGGCAAGCTGATCCTGTATCACGGCTGGAACGATCAGCTGATTGCGCCGCAGAACAGCATCAACTACTACAGCAGTGTGGCGGATGCTCTGGGAGGCGCCAGTAAGATCCACAGCGCCATCCGGCTGTTCATGGCGCCCGGAATGAATCACTGCAGCGGCGGTGATGGCCCCTCCGCGTTTGACCACCTGGCAATCCTGGATGAGTGGAGAGATAAAGGCAAAGCGCCCGACCAGATCATCGCGTCACACCTGACTGACTCCAAACCGGATCGTACGCGGCCGTTATGCCCGTATCCGCAGATCGCCAAGTACAAAGGAACAGGCTCCACGGACGAGGCGGAAAACTTCACCTGCGCATTGCCCTAAGTC
>DATLBY010000176.1:0-13061 GCA_035526665.1 Bryobacteraceae bacterium | reverse complement strand
AGCAAGCTCAGCGGCAGCGCAAGGGTGAGCAGAAGTGATTTCATTGTTTTGCCTCACTAAAGCTAAGGCGCGAATCAACTACATATTTGTTTTTTTGACCTTCTTCTACGTGAAGTGGAAGGACGATCATCTTCTTCCCTCTTCCTTTAAAAATGTAATAGCCGCCGCTTCTGTTTGGTAGAGTATACATCTCTGACGCATAAGGGCCGATTGTGAAATCTTTTCGTTCGTTACATGAGAAACTCGGACCACTGATGATATCGAGTAGCAGTGAGCCTGAGTACATTGGCGGCTGATAGGAAAAACAGATGGTCATACTTGCCGTTCCAGTATCGGCGTTGCCAATAAAAAGAAGCAGATCCGAAAGTTTTGCTGAGTAATCAGTTGCAAATATATTATGTTTTGGTATCGAGGATTCTCTCGGTAAAGTGAATAGGTTATCGCCGACAAGGTTATGCATTTTGACCTCGATGTTGACAAGCGAAACACCTTTGACCTTTGGAACCGATTGGCTAACCTTGGCCAATGCCCATTGAAAACCTTCCGATGGACTCTCTACGCGAAACTCTCGTTTTTCATTTGGGGGCAGCGAGAGCATTTCATTGACAAGCTCCGTGGCAGTAGCGGTGTAAGCGCTCACACTAAGGTCCACTGCAACAGCATTAGGATTATGCAACGAAATAACCGACCAGGCATTGGGGCCGTAGGTAAGCGCCGGAAAGTAGGACTCGGCAGCGATTTTTCTCCCGCCGATGCTGCCTTTTTGGGCCTTCACTTTCTTCGTGGATAGGTTTGCACGAACAGGCGCATGGGTGGAGGTATCAATCTGTGGAGGAGTTGGCAGAGTAAATTCTGCAATTTCCGTCTCCTCCTTCGTTTTTTGGGTCGGCGCGGCGGTCGCGTTGGGCCTAGCCTTTATAAGCCATGGTGCCCAAGCAGCGTTCAGATGTACTTCGATACGGCAGCCGGGAAAATTATAAACAGCCAGCCGTCCAACCGAAGTCTTCTCAATCGCGATTGGTTCGCCAAATGCTGCTTCTACGGACGCCATTGTTGGCTGGGGAACAGAAATTAGCCTCTCAAAATCCTGCTCACGCTCTTGGCAGGACGTTCCCGTTGTCTGGGCGAACAGAGAACAGGCCACAAACGCGAGACCAGCGAGGCGCGAGCCCACCCAATGCTGTGTCATCGCAGTAGGCTGGTGGGAATCCAGCACCTCTCGCCGATCTTTGACCCGGATGCAATCCGGATTCGGCTCAATCCATTGCGGATTAGGACGACATGCACCTTGTCTCCAGGCTCCAACGCTGAAATCTTGCGCCGGTTAATCAGGCCAAGAACCGTTTTCATGTCGCTTAACCGTATCGCTCTGTAAGCGTCTAACGCAGATTCCTCAGACTCACCGCAATAGCAGTCACTCACCACAGCCCTTTCCGGATTGGCGATGGACTCGCTGCCGCAGCCGGCGATTACAGCAGAAAGGATGAAAATGAATACACGGGTTCCCCTCTTCATTGATTTACTGCCTTCCGCATTCTGGCCATCTTCGTTTTGAACATAACCTTAATCCGCCGAGGCTCGACAAGGCTGTTCTTAAAAAATTGCATAAGCGGCGGTTTCTCTATGTTAACTTGATCTTCACGCTTGCCGTAAGCCCAGGTTTCACCACCGGGTTCGGGCTGGCGAAGCGCACCGTAACCCTACCATTCTCCACTTTGTCCACGGTGCCCGGAAAAGCCTCGGTGGGCATCTCCGGAAGCTGGATCAGCGCATTCTGGCCCGCGTGAATCCGAGCCATGGCAGCAGGCTGCGGCTCCACAACAATCTCCAGTGCGCTCAGATCCGTAGCAATCTGGAACAGGTCCTTCATGGTGGGATTCACTTCGTCGCCGGGCTGTCCGCGTCTCTCTGAGACGACACCGTCCACGGGAGAATGGACCTCGCCGGCGCTCAGTTCCGCTTTCGCTTCCTCCAGATCCTGGTTGTTCTCGTCCAGCGCCTTGCGCGCGTTATCCAGCTCTTTCTGCAGCGATTCCACCCGGCTATCCGCCTGGCGGGTGACGGAGCCGGCGTTGTCGAGCTCCGCCTGGGCTGCCGTAAGCTCTTTCAGCGCTTTGTCGTGCGTGAGTTTCGGCGTGGCGCCCTGCTCCAGCAGCATCTTCTGGCGCTGATAGAGCTTTTCGGCCCGCTCAAACTCCTGGCGTGCGCGAGCGGCATCCGCCTGAGCCCGCGATGCTTCCAGCCGGGCGGCGATCAAGGCCGCATCCAGGCTGTTCACCCGTGCCTGGGCCTTTTCGAGCGAGGCCAGCGCGCTTTCCCGCGCACCTTCCAACTCTTCACTCTTGATCTGCGCGATCAACTGGCCCTGGTAGACTTCCTGCCCCACCTCCACGTGGAACATATCCACCTTGCCGCTGATGGGGGCGGGCACCAGCACCACCTGCCGGGCCTGTATTTTGCCCGAGGCGATGATCTCCGGGCCGATCACAATGGGAGGCGGCACCGGCTTGGCCGCCTGTTTCGCGGCCCTGTATCTTCCCATCCAGAAAATTCCAGCTCCTACTATAATCAGTAGTAGACAGGCGGCCAATGCCGCCCAAATAATACGAAGCGTCCGCGCTGACACCATAGATCGGAGTCTCTGAGTTCCTTTGATATACTGCAAAAACCGTGCCGAGCACTAAATGAGCGACCTGCGACTGGGCGACATAATTGATGACTACTGCATTAAGTGCAGGCGGCTCACAAACCACTCTATCGTTTCAATTGTCAGCGATGAAGCGGCGAAGGTGCGATGCCGGTCGTGCTATCACGACCACAATTATCAACACGAGATCGCGCCTCCTTCCAAGAAAGATCTGAAGAAGATGGAGCTGTTCAATTCCGTGCTCGCCAGCATTGATCCGGCAGCCGTGATCGACCCGGAAATGCCGGCGGAGCCCCTACCCGTTGACATTGAGGAGCCGGAAGAGATTGAGGCTGCGCCAGAGCCAGCTGTTCTCACGGAAAAGCCTGTCAAGAAAGCTCGCAGCCGGGTCAAGAAGGCGTAGACTCAGCCTCTCCGCTGTGTTCCTGCAGCTCCCGATTCAGATCCTCCATTACCGCCGTTCTATCATCCTTCGACAGATCCTGCTCCAAGCGCCGCAACGCAAGCCCAATAACGTCGCGGTGATGAAGGCGGGAGCCAAGCTGTTCTTGACGGCTCAACTCCAGCCAAATCTCGTGAAGCCGATCCACATCGTCCGGCCACAACCGGGGTGGATGGGGTCCCAGGTTCACGTAAACGGAGGGCCTTTCGGGGCTGATGATTTCCAGAGAGAACGGCGGCCGCGGTTCCGGGAGCTTCTCCCAGGAAAGGCCGATTCTCCGGGCTAATTCATCAGAGCTCATCGTCTCGGAAACACCCGTAACCAGCCGCGATGCCTTCAAATTGGCCGCTGTTTGCACCATGGCATCGAACGGATCTACCGCCGGCACGGCCAGGAGTTCCACGGGTTTTCCCTGCTTTTCGGCAAGCTGTACGACTTTGCTGAACAGCTCCTGCTCGTAGTCGCTGAATAGTTGCTCGTCCCGCAGCCCATACTCGCCGGCGCCGGTCATTACGGGACGTACGGTCATCACGACGATATCGTGCCGGCGCAGGTTCGTCTTCTCCAGCACCCGCTTGAGGTGGTCCAGCTTGCTGTTGCCGCGCACGGCAACCAGCACGCAGCCGGGGCGGGCGTGAATGTTCGCGCCGCTGATCTGCGGCTGATGATCCAGATTGAACTGCTCCAGCCCCTGTGTGGCAGTCCGCCGCCGCTTGTTCACGTGCTCGGAAATAATGAACAACGCAAACAGGACGATCGTGAAACTGACACCGTAGACAGTAGCGATTTTCTTGGAGAAGAGATTTGCAATGGCGACAAAGAACAGCAGTAAAACGCTTAAGCCTAGACCTACGGGCAGTTCCACTTTTCCGATCTTCAGGTTGAGAGGAGTTTTATACTCCTGGTCGTGGCGCTGGAAGCGCAAGGCCAGCACGCCCAGGCCCTTGAGCGAGAAGCTCCACACCACGCCGAACGCGTAGGCTTCGCCCAGCAGATAGACGTCACCGCGGCTGCCGATGATGGTTAGGATCTGGAGCAGCGCGATTAAATTGATGATCCGGGCGGTAGTTCCAAACCGGGTATGCGGTTTTCGAAAGAAGTCGAGCAGAACACCGTCTTCGGCTACGCGATTCAGGATCCCGTTGGCCCCGATCATGGACGTATTCACTGCACCGGAAAGAATCAGGACACCCACGATCACGACAAATACATGGAATATCAACTTCATCAGGTCCGGGCCCACCAGGTTCATGGAAAGGCCGCCGATGAGGTTGTCGTAGTACTTGGGCCGGATCGCATCCGGGATGATCATGACCGCGAAGAGCGAGACGAGCCCGGTGCTGATCAGCGCATAAATGCAAACGATGTTGGCGGTAATTCGTAGATTCTTCAGTTTCGGGTAGGCGATCTCCCGGTAGACCTGGGCGAGTGTCTCAAACCCGCTCATGGCTAGAAGCGTGTGTCCAAAGCCAATCAGCAGAGTGATGACCGTAAGGTTTGGCCAGAACGTTCCCTCAAACCATCCCAGAGCTTCTTTGCCAAAGTGAATATTGGCGGGGATAGGGGCGGGCGGCAAGTGTGCATTGCCGCGGACCAGCAATGTGATCACGCACCAGAGGATGAGGATTACCACCATCACTGTGGTGATCTGCATAATCCGGAGCGCTTTCCCGCTGGATTCGTGAATGCCCTTGATGTTGCTGCGCCAGAAATAACCTGTAACGGCTACGCCGAAGATCGCGGCGAACATGTTTGGCTCAAGACGGAAATCGGAATGCAGCAGCTCGCTCACTTCGTTCAAGAGACGCCCCAGGTACTGGCCGGCGCTCACCACGCTAATGGGACCCGTAAGAACGTAATCGACTACCAGCGCGGAGACGGAGAGCTTCGCCAGCCCCGGCCCCATGCTGTCGCGGACCACCACATACACGCCGCCGCGGACGAACATGCCGCAGCTTTCCATGTAGATGGAGCGGACGGCAAAACTGAATAGCAGGACCGCAATGACGAACCAGGGCGCGGATTTACCAATCGCCTGCTCGGATATTCCACCAACGTAAAACATGGTGGAGGCCAGGTCGCTCAGCACAATGGCGGCTCCCCGCCAGAATGAGATAAACGACAGTGCGACCGTGGTTGCTACAACCACTTTTGACATGCTTACCGTTTTAGCGGTGGATTCGGTCACCCAGTTATTCTACGATCATTGAAGTGCTGGATTCGATCGCCGCGCAACTCGCGCATTCCATCGCCGCTGATCTTCAGGCACGCGGATATAAGGCCTTCCTGGTGGGCGGCTGCGTTCGCGACGTGCTGCTTGCAATTGAGCCGAAAGATTATGACATAGCCACCGATGCAACGCCCGCCCAGGTGCTCGCGCTGTATCCCCATGCCCTACAGGTAGGCGCCCACTTCGGGGTCATACTGGTGCAGGAAGGCGGCGTGCACGTCGAGGTGGCTACCTTTCGCAGCGACCACGAATACAACGACGGGCGGCGCCCGTCGGAGGTCTGCTTTGAGACCGATCCCAGACAGGATATGCTCCGGCGTGATTTTACAATCAATGCCCTGCTTTTCGACCCCGCCACCGGAGACGTGATCGACTACACCGGCGGTAAGGAGGACCTGAAAACCGGACTGATCCGCGCCATCGGTACTCCGGAAACGCGTTTCCGGGAAGATCATTTAAGAATGCTGCGCGCGGTCCGCCTGGCGGCCCGGCTGAGTTTCGAGATCGAAAGCGAGACGGAAGCAGCCCTTGTGCGCCTGCACCCCTTGATCAAAGACGTCGCGGCCGAGCGTGTGCGCGACGAAATTGTCAGAATCTTAACCGAGGGCTCGGCGCGGCGGGGCTTCGAAATGCTTCTACGAACCGGTCTTCTAAAGGAGATATTGCCCGAAGTCGCGGCGATGAAGGGAGTTGAGCAGCCGCCGCAATTTCATCCGGAGGGCGATGTCTGGACCCACACCATGTTGATGCTCGATGGTCTGAAGAATCCATCCGCGACGCTGGCGCTAGGCGTCCTGCTGCACGACGTGGGGAAGCCGCCCACCTATCGGGTGGCAGACCGTATCCGGTTCGATGGCCATGTAGAAGCGGGAGTCGAGATCGGCCGCTCCATTCTCACGCGCCTGCGATTCTCCAATGAGCAGATCGACCAGGTGTTGGCCCTGGTGGCAAATCACATGAAGTTCAAGGATGCACCCGTGATGAAAGAGAGCACCCTAAAGCGCTTCCTGAGGCTGCCTGAGTTTCAGGAGCATATGGAACTGCACCGCCTCGACTGCCAGTCGAGTCATGGTTCGCTCGCCAACTATGAATTCATCGCGGGAAAAAGGGACGAGTTCGGGCAGGAGGAGATTGCTCCGCCGCGGCTGCTGACCGGCGGGGATCTGATTGCGGCCGGTTACACACCGGGGCCGGAGTTTGGAGACGTGCTGAGCGCCGTGGAAGACGCGCAACTGGAGGGACGCATCCACACCAAGGAAGAAGGATTGAGTCTGGCACGAACGCTGTTAGACGCCGGTCAGCTTGGGAGTAATCATCCACTTTAAAACGCCCCGGGGATTGGCCCCGAATTGGTCCACATCGATCCGGACCAACGCACCTTTTTTCATATCGACGAAAAGATCCGGCGCCGCCAGCAGAAAGCCGACGCAGCGGCTGAGCAACGGTTCATGCCCCACCAGGAGCAGTTGCCCAACCGCCTTGTGGATGCGAATCTCCTCCCAGACCGCTTGGGCATCCGACATTGGTATCAAAGCATCGGTACGGAGCAGTGAGCCCTTATAAGCGAGGGCTACGGCGGCGACTTCGGCCGTCTGTATCGCCCGTACATAGGGACTGCTGACGATCAGCTCGGGAGCTACCCGCGCATTCTGCGCAGCCTTCAGAACATCACGTAACTTCTTGCGGCCTTCGCCAGTTAGCGTACGGTCAGAATCGTTGCCGCCAAGGCTGCCTTCTTCCGCGATCCCGTGGCGAAGTAAATATAGTTGCATCTGTCTGGATTCCCGGACCCTCATTTTGCCATACTGAAGCTCGTTGATGGCTGCTGCTCAGATCCGTTTGGAACGTGCCGCATTGTACCTTACATGCGCGTCGGCTGTATCGAACCTGTTCTCGATAGCGGCTTCCCAGATTCTGCTGGTCTGCGCGCTCCTGGTGATAGTTATCGCGAGGATTCCGATCCGCTTTCCACCAATTAAGCTGCCGCTGGGTCTGTTCGTAGCGGGCACCCTGGCGTCGTTGCTCGCGTCGCCCGACCCCGCCGCCGGCCTGCCGCAGATCAAAAAATTCTTTGTCTTTCTGGCGCTGCTGGCCGTGGCTACAACGGTCCACAATGTACGCGACGTGCGTCTGCTCTACTTCACCATTGCGGGCGCGGCGGGGCTGGCGGCGATTTGGGGATGCAGTCAGTTCCTATGGAAAGTGCATCAGGCCGGCTTGCTGCATCAGAATTTCTATACGTTCTATGTGGGCGACCGCATTAAGGGCTTCATGGGCCACTGGATGACCTACGGCGGCGAGCAGATGATGTCGCTTCTGCTTCTGCTGTCACTTCTATTCTTCACGCCGCCGCCACGCAAATGGGTTTTCCTGTTTTGGGCCGCCGCCGGAGCGATCCTCTCCTCCATTCTGCTCGGCGGCACTCGCATCATCTGGGCCGCGACCGCCGTGAGTGCAGTGTGGCTCATCTGGTGGTGGAGGCCTAAGCTTTTATTGGTCACGCCAGTCGTGCTGGCGGCCGCATTGCTTGTGGCGCCGCCGTTTGTGCGCGAACGTGCGTTATCCATTTATCAGCCGCATGGCACAGTGGATTCGAATCAGCATCGCTACATCACCCGGCGCACCGGCTGGGAGATGATTAAGGCTCACCCCTGGTTGGGCCTGGGACCCGAGATGATGCCGCGCGAGTTCAACCGCTATGTTCCCGCCGATATCCTGAAACCGCTGCCTTCAGGCTATTACGGGCACCTGCACAACATCTACTTGCAATACGCGGCGGAACGCGGCATTCCCACGATGCTCGCGATGATGTGGCTGATCGGGAAAGTCCTCTATGACCTCTTCCGCTCCCTGCGGCGAGGCTCCGGGACGGATGGGACCCGCCGGGGTATCCTGATTGGGGGAATGGCGGTCGTAATCGCAATTCTGATTGAGGGCATGCTGGAACATAATTTAGGTGACAGCGAGGTATTGATGATGTTCCTGATCGTAGTGGCATGCAGCTATACTGCCGTTGCGCCGCGGGAAGCAGTGTTAGCGAATGACTGACGCACTACGAGGGCGCGAAATCGTCCTGGCAGGGGGTTCCGGAGGGCTGGGCGCCGCGTCGGCCAAACTGCTGGCAGCAGAAGGCGCCGCCGTTATCATCGGGTACCGGAGTAATGCCGCCCGAGCCCAGGCGCTGCCCGGAGCTGCTATCCAGGCCGACATCACACAGCAGCAGGACCGCTCGCGCCTGTTGGACGCCGCGGCCCGGCTGTATGGCCTGGTGGTGTTTACGGGCGACCCCGCGCGAGTATCCGAGCCGTCCCAGATGGAAGCGGCCATGCAGAGATCGCATGAGGTAAACTTCGCCGGCCCTATTCTTCTGGCGCGCGAAGCCGCCGCGCGGATGAAGGCCGGCGGCACTCCCGGCTCCATCGTTTTGTTCTCCACCATGCAGGCAGTATCGTTGTTTGCCGGATCCACTGCCTACGGCGCCGCTAAGGCGGCGTTGCTGCATGCGGCGCGCGTCCTGGCCAAGGAGTGCCGTGGGAAAACGAATATCCGGGTCAACGTGATCTGCCCCGGCGTGAATGCCGCGGGCATGGCGGAGGCCAGCATCGCCTCAGGTAAGTATCAGCGCTATATCGACGAAGACATCATTCCCAGATATGGCCGGGCGCTGGATATCGCGCAAGCGGTCCGTTTTTTACTGGAACCGGACAACTACATCACCGGCCAGGTACTCACCATCGACGGCGGATTGACGCTCTAGCCGAACCTAAGCCGCGAACTATTTCTCTTCGATGGTCACACTCTTCAAGGTGTCGCCTTGCTGCACGGCATTCACCACGTCCTGTCCGCTACGCACCTGCCCGAACACGGTGTGTTTTCCGTCCAGCCAGGCAGTCTGCACGTGCGTGATGAAAAACTGGCTGCCGTTCGTGTTCGGGCCGGCGTTCGCCATCGATAGCGAACCCACCTGATGTTTGTGGGGATTCGATTTCACTTCATCCTCGAACTTGTACCCCGGACCGCCGCGCCCGTTACCCGTCGGATCGCCACCCTGAATCATGAAGTCGGCCAGCACGCGATGAAACACCGTTCCGTCGTAAAACTTGTCGCGTGCCAGGAATACGAAATTATTTACCGTCGTGGGCGCATCCTTGGCAAACAGGTCGCATACGATGGCGCCGCGGGTAGTCTCAAACGTGGCCGTGTAGTTCTTCTGTGGATCGACTGTCACGGGCGGAGGGGCTGGGTAAGATTTGGGCATATTGGCAATCACCAGTGTAAACGCTAGGCCTACTTCTCCGGAAGAGCAAACGTGAGCACTGCCCCTCCCGAAGGCATAGTGATGTATTGGCGGCCCTCCACGAGATACGTGATTGGCGCGGTCACCAGGCGGTTGCCGGTATTTATTCTCCACAGCAGCTTGCCCGATCGGGCGTCGAAGGCCATCAGGTATCCATCCTCATCCCCGGAAAATACCAGGCCGCCGGAGGTGGACAGTGTGCCCGCCCAGGGAGCTTTGTAGTATTTAAATTCCCATTTCGTAACGCCGGTGAGCGGGTCGATTGCTTTCAGCAGGCCCCACTCTTTCTCCTCGGTCACACCGCGGAAGACACTTCCCCAGTACGGTTTTCCTTCGATATAGACGGGCGGCGACGAAAAGAAGACGTCGCACTGTTCCCGAACGGGGAAGTAAAACAGACCGGTGTCGGGGTTGTAGGATGGCGCCATCCAGTTGGCGGAACCCGCCAGGCCGGGACACATCGACCTGCCCTCCGGACTAGGCTCGATCTCACCATTCAGGATGGGCCGGCCCTTCGGGTCAATGCCCTTGGCCCAATTTTGCCGTGAGAATGCGGTGGCCTGCAGGAATTCCCCGGTCTCGCGGTCGAGAATGTAATAGAAACCGTTTCGATTCGTCTGCACCACCAATTTGCGAGGCTTGCCTTTCCACGGGAGGTCGAGCAGCATGGGCGTCTCGTTGGCGTCCCAATCGTGAGTATCGTGGGGCGTGAACTGGAAATGCCATTTCAAAGTTCCGGTATCGGCATTCAGCGCGATCAGGGAACTGGTGTAGAGATTGTCGCCGATGCGCTCCTTGCCGTAGAGGTCCGGGCCGGGATTTCCGACGCCCCAGTAGACCAGGTTCAGCTTTGGATCATACGTGCCGGTCATCCACGTGGCGCCTCCGCCGCGCTTCCAGGACTCGGCCAGCCAGGAATCGCCTCCCGGTTCGCCTTTCGCCGGGATGGTGTAGAAGCGCCAGGCACGCCTTCCAGTAGCCGCATCGAAGGCATCCACGAAGCCCCGGATTCCGAACTCCCCGCCGGATACTCCCGCCAGCACTTTGTCCTTAACTACGATCGGCGCGAGGGTCGCTCCATAACCCTGCTTGTAGTCGGCCATCTCCGCGTCCCAGACCAGCTTGCCGGTGTGAATATCCAGGGCAATGACATGCGCGTCCGGAGTCGCCATGAATACACGGTCCCCAAGCAATGCGAGTCCGCGGTTTACCGTGCCGCAGCAGAGCTTGATTCCTTGCGGCATGGAGTATTTGTATTCCCAGAGTTGACGTCCGCTCTTCGCATCCAGCGCGTAGGCGAGCCCCTCGCCTCCAGTCAGGTACATGACGCCGTTCACCACCAGCGGCACCGTCTCAAAGGCCCCTCGCTGTCCCGTTTGGAAAATCCAGTCGAGCCGCAGGTCCTTGACGTTTGCCGTGTTGATCTGTTTGATATCGCGATGACGAATGGCGCTGTAATCGCCCCAGTACGTCAGCCAGTTTTGCGGCTCTTTCAGCGCATTGGTCAGGCGTGCCGCGGTCACCGGCCCGGAGGCGTCCTGCGCCAGCGCGGCCGCCATAAAGATCAGCCCAGTCAATAGACGTTTCATCGAATACCCTCGGATTGCTTTACCTTCGCGCCCGCATCCGCGGACCCTTTAAGACCGCTCAGATACGCGATCAGATTATCCAGATCTGTCTTGGACATGCTTTTGTATGCCGGCATCAGCGAATTCTTCTCCGGGCGGTATTCCTTGATCTTGCCCTTATCGAAGGATGCAAACTCCTGCGAAGGAGTACGCAACTGGATGCTGAAGGTATCTTCGTTCACTCGTAGCCCGGTAATCTTTTTTCCATCGCGGTTGATTACTGTCACTCCTTCAAACTGCTGGGGCACATCGTTGGACGGATCCGTAATGGACTCCTGCAGATAGTGGAGCGACCGCGCGGCTCCAATACGCGTCAGATCGGGTCCATACGTGCTGCCCTCCCGGCCAATTCGATGACAACCGGAGCAACCGCTCTTTTCGTACATCACCCGCCCCAGCCGGGGATCTCCCGATGGCTTCTGGGTCGCTATGGCGCTGCCGGCGAGATGATGCAGAAACGCGATCAGCCGGTTCAACTCGTCTTCTTCGAAGCTTGCGAACGCGGGCATCGTGCTGCCCGGAATTCCGTTGCGTACGATTTGCTTGATCTCGGAATCCTGCTTCCGCTCCCCGGTCACCAGATCCGGGCCCCGGCCTCCCAGGCCAGTCAATCCATGGCAAAACGCGCAGTTGCTGCGGTAGATGGCGCGCCCCTGCTCAATGGTGGAGGTCTGGGCCGGCAGTGCGCGCGGCACAAGAATACACAGGACAACAAGGAAAAGTGTTTTCATACGGAAAGCCGAACTGGTCGCACTAATTATATATAGGTCAACGCCGCTTCGCAGTCTTTGTAGCCCGCAAGAGATTAATTTCAGCCGGTGTCAACTCGCGGTACTTGCCGATCTCAAGCTGCCCGATCGCAATCGCACCAATGCTTGTGCGCACCAGTTTCCTCACCTTTGAGCCGGCCGCTTCAATCATACGGCGCACCTGGCGGTTCCTACCCTCGTGAATGGTGATCTCCAAAAAAGTGGCGCTGGAGGAATCCCGCAGGCGCGATACCGCCGCTGGTTTCGTCATCCCATCGCTTAATTCAATGCCGCTTCTCAAACGTTCAATTGATTCCTCGCTGAGATGAGAGGAGGTTTTCACCAGATACGTTTTCGGAACCTTGAATTCCGGGTTGGTGATCTGCTCGGCGAGCATTGCATCATTTGTCAGGATAATCAGCCCGGTTGTGTCCTGGTCCAGCCGTCCCACGGGAAAAACGAATTGATCCACATCCGGCAGAAGGTCGTAGACCGTTGGCCTGCCTTCCGGATCTTTGTACGTGGTCAGGTACCCCTTTGGCTTATACAGCAGAAGATAAATCTTTTTCTTGGCGGCGATCGGTTTCCCATCGAGCGTCACTTTGTCGCGCTCCAGGTCGACCCATTTATCGGGCGTCTGGATAATCTTGCCGTTGACCGCAACCCTGCCCGCCCCAATCCAGCTTCGGGCCTCCGTGCGCGAGCCCAGCCCTGCCTTGGAGAGGACGCGGTCCAGCGTCTTGATGGGCCGCTCGCTCACATTCGTCCTGTAGAAATACCCTGTGCCCAATCCTCACGCTGCAAGAGCCTGGCCTGGGCGGCAGCTTCAAAATGATCGTAGTGCACCCGGTAGAAGGACACGTTCCAGTCGGCCGCCGCCCGGTCCAGGATCGCGTAGGACGCCCGGGGTGAGAAAGTCTCCATCACGTGCGGCGCCGGCTGACTATCGGCATACGCAGGCAGGCCGACGCTCCCCGGATTCACGATCGTCTGCCCATCCGCGAGCTCCACGAAACGAGGAATGTGACTATGCCCGCACAGCACTACTCTCTGCTGTACGCCTGCGAG
>DATLBY010000175.1:0-24633 GCA_035526665.1 Bryobacteraceae bacterium | reverse complement strand
CAGCAGCGTCTCAATCTGCGCCGCAGGCGGGCGGGGAATTCCCTTGGGTGGCATCTCGCCGGATCGGATCTTCTGCAGGATTTTTTCCCAGTCGTCCCGATGCTCTGTAAGGGACGAAGGCGCGCTGTAAGGAATCAGATTCAGGCCGCCGGAAGCTAGCCGGTCGTTGTGACATGGTTTGCAGGTCTTCGCAAAGACTGGTTCGACCGTAGTTTCAAAACGTGCGGAGCCCGGCGCCGCCGGCACAGGAGGCGCGGCCGGCTTGCTGTCGGAAAACAGCAGGCCTGCTGCAAGTATCGTAAGGACAACGGCTCCAGGTTGAACGCGCATAACCAACTGCCTTTAGTTTACTGGTAAACCGGCAGTAAAGTCCTTTATTTAACTACCTTCGGATCCTCCGGTTTGACCTCAGCGGGTTTCACTTCGGGCTTTTCGTCCTTCTTTGGAGGACGGATCCGGGGCTGCTTCGGAACTGGTCTTGCGCTGACTAACTCCACATAGGCTTTGATGATGCGTTCCCGCTGGGCCGGGTCCACGATCAAATACCTATGCTTCCCTCCGGCCGACTCGCTAAACCGCGTACTGGCATCATCGTTCACTGTGATGGTCCCTGGTGCCGATAGCTGGAAATACTCCTCCTTCGTCCGTATGGCGTACAGTACCGGACTCATGTCCCAGGTAGGTGCATCGTACGGCATGGGTTTGTAAGCACGGTAAGCGTCCACTACGGGGTGGTCCTCAGTCCAGCCGAAGTCTTTTTCAATACTGGATGCTGGATACCGCAGCGCTTCTCCCACTTCGTAGCCCGACGCGACGATCGGCGTGGGCCACTCCGCGAAAACTTTCTTGGCCGCTGCGATATCGGCCTGGATGTGCGGTTCAGGCTTTCCGGCGGGATAGGCTCCCGCGGCCACGGCGAGCAAGCGTACCTTTTTTGCGATCAACTCTTTGGCTCCAGGCAAATCCAACACCTGTGCCAGGTTCGTGGCAGGTCCCGCCAGCACCACCAGCGCATTCTCGTCGTGTTGGGCGGTAAATGCGTTGCGGATCAACGCCGCAACCTCCGCCGTATCGTTCAATTTGTGGATGCCGTGGGCATACACGGGATCGCCCTTTGCATTCACTTTAGCCAGCGGGACGGTAAGCATCGGTGTGTCGCGTTGATCCTTCCCATGGATTGCCATGCCCACCGGGAGCGTTCTCCCCGCGGAATTAAACGCTCCACTCACCGCGCCTGCATAAAAGCGGCCGAACGCCTCACAATAGGCCGCCGACTTCAGATTGGATTTGCTGACACTGATGGAGACTACACGAGCTTCGTTCTTCCCATCCAGGCCGTATAGCAATGCCAGCGCCAGGGCAGCGTCGATGCTGTTGCCCATATCGCAATCGAAGATGATGCCCACCGGCGGTTTGGCTTGTCCCGCAAACTGCATTCGGAAGAACTCCCTATGGCAGTAATCTTACACCCGCGGCTAGAATAGCTGCAGCATGCCGATTGCCAGTGTGAATCCATTCTCCGGCCAAACCGTCCGTACCTTTGAGCCACTCTCTTCCAATGAAATCGACCGTAAGCTCGGTGTAGCCGCTGCGGCGTTTCAACGTTACCGCGAGAGTTCGTTCGCCGCCCGGGCTGGGGCTCTCCGGCAGGCCGCTGACATTCTCCTGGCAGAGCAGGAAAAGCTGGCGCGGCTGATGACTCTCGAAATGGGCAAACCGATTCAGGCGGCAAGGGATGAAGTGACGAAATGCGCGGCCGGCTGCCGCTACTATGCGGAACACGGCGCCGCTCACCTGGCGGAAGAAGTAGTGCCCTCAAGTGCTGCGCGAAGCTACATCCGCTACGATCCGCTCGGCGCCATTCTCGCCATCATGCCCTGGAATTTCCCTCTTTGGCAGGCGTTCCGGTTTGCCGCACCTGCACTGATGGCCGGCAACGTCGCCCTGCTGAAACACGCCTCCAATGTGCCGCAGTGTGCCCTCGCGATGGAGGACGTCCTGCGCCGGGCCGGCTTCGAGGAGGGAGTGTTTCAAACGCTCCTGGTGGGTTCGGACGCGGTTCCCCAAATCCTGCAAGACCCCCGCATTGCGGCCGCTACGTTGACCGGCAGCGAGCAGGCGGGCTCGGAAGTCGCCGCGGCAGCTGGCCGCAATCTGAAAAAAATGGTACTCGAGCTGGGCGGCAGCGATCCCTTCATCGTGATGCCCTCGGCCGATCTCGCGCGCGCCACCGAGACCGGCGTGAAAGCGCGCTGCATCAACAACGGACAATCCTGTATCGCGGCCAAACGCTTTCTGGTACACCATGCCGTCTACGACCGCTTTGAGCGGGAATTCATCGCGGGAATGGAATCGCTCCGCATTGGTGATCCGCTGGATGAAGACACACAGCTTGGTCCGCTCGCCACCGCTGATATCCGCAACATCCTCGATACCCAGGTGCGCACTGCGATGGAACACGGGGCTGCCGTGCTGACCGGCGGCCAGCCGCTGGATCGCCCCGGATTCTTCTACCAGCCCACCGTACTGACCGGAGTCTCCCCAGCCTCTCCCGTTTACCAAGAGGAGATCTTCGGACCGGTAGCCATGTTGTTCCGCGTGCAAGATGCCGCCGAGGCGATCCGAATCGCCAACGACACCCCGTTTGGGCTAGGGGCCAGCGTATGGACGTCGGATACGGCCGAGCAGCAGCTCTTCGCCCGCCACATCGAATCGGGCCAGGTCTTCTTTAACGCCATGGTTGCTTCAGATCCCCGGCTTCCCTTTGGCGGAATCAAACGCTCCGGCTATGGGCGTGAGCTCGGCTTGGCCGGAATACGCGAATTCGTAAATGCCAAGACCATTTATCTCGCGTAACGGCGAACCCGGCGATAATAGCGGGAATGGAACAGACTTCGAAAGCCATTCGTCTCCTGCCGGAGATCCACGGACTGCGGAATAGAGCATGATCGATCCCAAACCCGTATTAGATTTGCTGGACGGTTTTCGCCGCTCCAAGGTGATGTTCGTATCCGTATCGATGGGCATCTTCGATCGCCTTGCCAAAGAGCCTGCAACGGCAGCGGATCTCGCCGTGGAAATGAAGGCAAACGCCGTCGCTCTCGAGCAATTGCTGGATAGCTGCGTCGGCCTCGAGCTGCTGGCGAAAAAGGAGAACGTCTACTCGAATACCGCCCTGGCTTCCACGTATCTGGTGGCCGGCAACCCGCGGTCGCTGCGTGGATACATCCGCTACTCCGACATGGCGCTCTATCCCATGTGGTCGAACCTGCAAGCCGCCGTTGTCCGGGGAACCCACCGCTGGAAGCAGACGTTCGGCTCGGAGGGCGCCACGCTCTTTGAACATTTCTTCAACACGGAGGAGAAAAAACGCGAATTCCTGGCCGGTATGCACGGCCGCGGAATGATTAGCTCCGCCGCCGTGGCTGCCGCTTTCGACCTCAGCCACTTCCGCCGGTTGGTCGATCTCGGCGGGGCCACCGGACATCTGGTGATTGCCGCCTGCGAGCGGTACCCCGAACTCGAGGGGACGGTATTCGATCTTCCCGACGTGATGCCCATTGCGCGCGAGTATGTTCTGGATTGTCTAGTAGCCGATCGCATCGACTTGGCGCCGGGTGACTTCTTTAGTGACGAGCTCCCCCCGGCGGATCTCTACGCGCTAGGCCAGATTCTGCATGATTGGTCGGATGCCAAGGTGGCGCTCCTGCTGCGAAAAGTACGGGTCGCTTTAGGCGTGGGCGGCGGTCTGCTGATTGCCGAAAAGCTGCTGGATGACGACAAGACCGGACCGGTGACGGTCCAGCTGCAGTCCCTCAATATGCTCGTCTGCACCGAGGGAAGGGAGCGGACGGTGGCTGAGTATACCGCCCTTCTCCAGACCGCCGGTTTTTCCAAGGTCCAGGCGCGCCGCACCGGCAAAACAGTCGACGCTGTTTTAGCTACCGTGTAACAAGCTGCGTTACTGCAGTACGTTGAAAGAGCCTTGCGTCACGTTGGGTGCGCCCGGCGTGTACTCGAGCTTCTTTCTTGGGACCTCCAGCTCAGGCATCAGATTGGCCTGGAAGAGGCGGCGGCACGGCTTCGCCAGCATCCGAGCCCACGCAGTGGCGCGGTTCCGCCGGGCGCTGTCCGTGGCGATGCCGGTGCTGGCGTACATCTGCCGGTAGAGCTTGGAAATGAAGATGAACGCCAGCCTGGCCTTCAGATCGGGCGTGCAGCGCGAGCGCTTCCAAACGGATTTGAAGCTGTAGAATCTGTCCCATACACTTTGCGTTCGCTGGCGCATCTCCTCGGAACTCATCGTGGGGTGCGGCATGAACATTTTGGGCCGCTCGTCGGCCGGAATCAGCCAGTAGCGCGTCAGGGGAACGCCCGCCACCGTGGGCGGATTCCCGTGGAACGATTTTTCCCATTTCTCGAAATCGACTGTCCCGCAGAACGGCGTCAACATCACGAATTGCGCGAATGTCAGGCCGGCCTTGTCCGCGAGTTCCAGCGTCGCATCAAACGTATCCGGCCGGTCGGTATGCAGGCCGAAAATGAACGAGCCCAGCACATGCACCCCATGGTCTCTGAAGGTCTGAAGCTGCTTCACCAGGCTGTCGCCGGAGCAGTTAAAGTCCTTGTAAACCGCCTTGAGCCCTTCGGGTGTTACTGCCTCCACTCCGACCAGCGCGCCCTTGATTCTGGCGGCTTTCATCGCGTCCAGAAACTTAGTGTCCTCGGCGGCCTCCATGGTGATCTGCGTGAAGAAAATCATGTCCTTCGGCAGATCGGCTAGACGCTCCATCAGTTCAAAGCGTTCTTCGCGAATGCTTTTCAACTGCTGCACCCGCTCCTGATTGTTCTGCCGCTCGGCCAGCTTGATATCCGTCAGCGACACCGGGTAAAAATTATCGTCCGCCAAGGCAATAAAGCGGAAGCCCTTGCGCCGCAGCTCTACAATCTCTTCGATCACTGGGTCGGAGGCGCGTTGCCGCGGCTTTTGACCATCCGTGCGCCAGACGGAGCAGAACGAGCAGTGCTTGGAACATCCGCGTACCGTTTGCACCGATGCCCACATGTAGCCCTCATCCGGCATCAGGTCCCAGCGCGCGGCTTTGAACTGATCCGGTTCCACGCGGCCACCCTCGTAGATTCGCTGCAGCCGGCCGCTAGCAAAATCGTTTAGCGCCTGGCCCCAGGCTACGTCGCCGTCTCCTTTCACCACCGCAATGGCTCCGCCACGCTCGAAGGCCTCCTCCGGATAGAGAGTCGAATGGATGCCGCCGAAGATGACCGCGGCGCCTTGAGCGCTCAATTGGCGTCCGATCGCATAGCCGCGCAGTGCGTTGCCGGTGTGGATTCCAATACCCACCACATCCCCGGCCGCCACCCGCGCGGGATCTAATTGCTCCAGCGTTTCGTCACAGATTACCGGGTCGCCGAAGGTCGCCGGTGTCGCTGCCGCGAGTACGTATAACCAGCGAGGGGTAATAACTGCCGTACCAAATGCGGTGTCGCTCGGATTCACAAGGTGCACTTTCATGTTTAGTCCCTTTCACAATGAAGCTTTTTCTGACGCCCGGAAGTCTGGAGCAGCACGCCGAACAGCCGTGTTCTGGTCTAATTGACAAACCAGCCCTCATTAACGGTATCAGATGCCGTGATCCCAAGATATACAAGGGATTAGCTACCGCCTCGTAAGATCGGCAGGTCAGACAGATCCTCCAGCGAAACGGCGCGCAGATACGTGCCCCCCGGCCTTCTGATCCACCAGTCTCCGGAAGTCTGCCGGTAATCGGTGAAGCTGTAATCAAATAGCAAGGCGCGTACATACTTCGGCGGCTGGCCGGGGAAGGGATTATTGCCCAACAACGCAAGAACTTCCGGTGATCCTTGCAGCAACCGCGCCAGAAAATTTACGAACCAGATATTCTCCCGGTAGGAGCCCAAAGCAGCGAACCACATCTGCCAGTCCAGTCTCGGCTGCCGCGGGGCAACCCACCCTGGCCTCTGCTGGAGTTCCCCAGGCTTATACTGAAACCCATACGCATGCCACTCAACGCCGTCGCGCGATCCTTCCACCACGATCTCGGGTCGTCTAGTCGTCATCACGGCAAACAGTCCATAGCTGTTGCTGATCCCGTATGGCGCCGCCAGCGAAACCACAGTTTTGGCGCTCGCTGGTAGCACCCCAAAATACTGCTCAGTGATCTGCGCAACACTCAGCACACTAACTAATAGCGCCATGGAGCCTGCGAGTGCGCCCTGGACGCGCCCCTCCGAGACTACCTTTCGTGTTCTGATGCGGTGTGGCAATATACGCGCCAGCGCTTCATCATCCAAGAGAAAAACGCAAAGCGACATTGCCAGCAGGTTGAAAAACGCGTAGTTGCCCGTGAGCGCGATCAGCACCTGTAGAGCCAATAGCGGCGGCAGCGCAATTAGCCGGGCGCGGCGCGGTCCCAGAATCAGCAGGGCGAACCCAAGCTCAATAATGAATACTCCTAAGCAGGATGCTTTTTGAAACCACACCGGAAGTTGTTGCGCGTACCAGGCCAGCGGCGTCGGCAGTGGCTGGGTCTGGTAATGAAAAGTCAGCGCCGTGAGCGATCGCCATGTCGGATCCCCGCTGAAGAGCTTCACGGCTCCCGACAAGAACATCAAGCGAAACAATAGCCAGCGAAACAGCCAGATGATAATTTGCGAGTAGCCGGTGAAGATAGCCAGAAATCCGGCTTCCAGCAGCAGGAAGTCCCATTGGTACGAGAGAAACTCCTGCGAGACGCTCACCAGGGAAAGGTAGAGGGCGAACGCTCCGACCAGGGCTGCGCGCCACAGCACGCCAAAAAGCGCCAGGCATCCCCAGAAGATTCCCGCGACGCAGGCGCCTTGCAAAAACCTGTCCGAGGATCCTAACCACAAAAGTGTGGGAACCAGCCGGTACGCGGAGCCTCCTAATCCTTCGGAAACGCGTTGCAGGTAGAGCGCGGCGGGCTGTATCCCATGCGACCCAATCAGTCCGGGGACCTGCACCGCAAAAGACGCGAAGGCGGCGATGTACACCAGCGCCAGCAATTTTATGAAAAGCCACGATACCAGGCCGTATTCGAGACGCTCACGGCTGGACAGCAGCGGAGAGAAGCGGTGGAACACGTCTCACTCACCAGGCATGGACATAGCCGTTCCGCTCCGAGAGATCCACCCGCGTGCCGAAAAGCTTCTCGATCGGCTCCGGCGACAGCAGGTCGCGTTTACGTCCATCTGCCATTACGCGGCCGAATTTCATCAGGATCACCCTGTCGATTTCGGGAATAATATCACTCAGCTGATGGGTCACCAGCAGTATGGCTACGCCGGCTTGCGCGAGTCGCCGCATCGCTTCCCTAAGTTCATGTTGCGCGAAAAGATCCAGACTGGTGCTCGGCTCATCCAGCAGCAGAGCCTTGGGCGAATGCACCAGAGCCCGGGCGATCAGGATACGCCGGGCTTCCCCCGATGACATCTCGGCGCAGTTGCGCTCGGCTAGATGACCGGCCTCGAGTTGCGCGAGAGCGTGTTGTGCCTGATCCTCCATGTCGCTAGTGACGTCCTGGTGCGACCACAAGCCAATGCTGCTGAAAAATCCGGATAGCACCATTTCGATTCCGGAGATCGGCCGCGTTGGGGGAGGGAAGTCGCTGGCTACGATCCCCAGCAGTGATCGCAATTCAAATATATTCCACACTTCGCGGCCAAACAGTTTCACTGAACTGCCGGGACGGGCCAGCGGATAGCACTCTCGCGTCAGCATCTTCACCAACGTGGATTTACCGCACCCGTTCGGACCCAGAATGGCGGCGTGCTCGCCCACCTCAATGCGGAGCGTTACATCATGCAGTACCACCCTTTCGCCTCGGGTCACGGAGGCGTGCTGCACATCAATAAGTGGAGGACCAGATTCAGACATTAGTATCTTTCCAGACTATCGCGCCCATACTCGTGCCACAGTCTTTAGTAACAATTGAGGCCGCGGCGAATCCAACATGCTGGAGGATTTCAAAATGGAAACCGATAGCAAGAAGAAGTGCGCTCACCCGGCATGCCAGTGCCTCGCTCCAGAAGATAGCAAATACTGCAGCACGTATTGTCACGACGCGGGGAACACGACGGAAATCAAATGCAATTGTGGCCATCCCGGCTGCGACTAGCTTAGAATTTCAGCCAGCCATCCAGATTTTCCCGAACGAAATCATCATCCGTGAGGTGTGGATATTCGCGGTAGACGCGATTGATCTCGTCTATCTGCCCCTCGGATAGACCCTCATCCGGGTCCAAGCACCAGAGTCCCGGAATCAGGCCCTGCCGCCGCAGAACTTCGTGGATTCCCGCAATGCACCCGCGAAATTGATGGGACGGGTCGAAAAGCGCCGCGTTGGAGTCCGTCACTTGCTGTGCCAGGGTCAGGATCTCCGGCGGCGACCCGTGCTGGCGCATCTCTTTCAGTTGGGCCAGCAGTTCCACGGCACGCTTGGTCCAAACCGCCCAGTGGCCCAGCAGGCCGCCGGCAAAATGTATGCTTCTGCCGTTCACATCCGTGGTGGTCAACAAATCCAGCACAATGTTGTCATCGTTGCCGGTATACAGCGCGACTTCGTCGGCTCTGCCTGACTCGGCGACCGCGCGCAACACGTCCAGCGTCTGATAGCGATTAAAAGGAGCCACCTTGATTGCGATCACATTGTCGATACTCGCGAACTCGCGCCAGAATTCGAGGGGAAGGATACGGCCCCCCACCGACGGCTGCAGATAAAATCCGAAAACCGGCAGGACCTCCGCGACCGCCCGTGCGTGTGCAATTAACTCCGGTACGCTCGCGTTCGCCATGGCTCCCAGGCTGAGCAGCCCGCAGTCGTAGCCGATTTCTGCGGCCAGTTCGGCCTCCTGCACGGCCTGCCTCGTTTGTCCGCAAATTCCGGCCACTTTCACCGCGTCACTCGACAGCAATTCATCCATCGCAAGCTGGAGTACAGGTCGAAATAGACCCACAGCCGGATTCCGAATCGCGAACTGGGTCGTATGGACGCCGACCGCGACTCCTCCGGCTCCGGCCGCCAGATAATAACGGGTTAGGGCGCGCTGGTGACGCTCGGAAAGTCTCCTCGCGGCGTCGAGCGCCAGCGGATGAGCGGGAATTGCGAGACCCTCCAGCAGCCGGCCCCGCAACGCGTCCGTAGCGCGCCTCAAAATTTACCCTCCCGTTGCTCGAAGTGGGTTGGCTTTCCGTGAGTTTTGCCCCCGGCCGCGATCCAACCGGCAACCCAGTCGATCATCTGTGTCAAAGTCACGCGTGGATATCCGAAGTTTCCATAACAGCGGGCTGCGTTATTCAAAAGCGCGGTGCTTGCTTCAGTTCCTGTGATGACGGGGTGTTTACCGAATCGCCTCCCAAATTCTCCCGCCAGCCAGCGCACCGACACGGACTCGGGTCCGGTCAGATTCAGCACCGTTGGCGGGCTCTGCGCGCTCTCCAGGGACCGCAAGCAGACCGAATTCGCCTCCCCTTGCCAGATGACATTCACCACGCCCATCGTGACATCGATGGCCTGATCTTTAAAAACCTTGGTTCCCACTTCCAGCAGAATTCCATAGCGCAGCTCGACGGCGTAATTCAATCGCAGAATAGTGACCAGAGTTCCGTTGGTGGAGGAAAAGTACTGAAACATTCGCTCCCGTGCCAGAGCCGATTGCGCATACTCTCCCACTGGCGACATCGGATCGTTTTCCGTACTTCCCCCGCCGGCCACCGGGCTGAGCGGGTAGACATTGCCGCTGGAGAAGCTCACGATCCGCGAGTTGGCGAATCGCTCGGCGATGCGCGCCGGCAGGTAGCTGTTCATAGCCCAGGTCAGCCCTTCCTGACCCAAGGTTCCGAATTTACGCGCCGCCATGAAAATGACGTTCGGCGCATCCGGCAGAATATCGAGAGCCCGCGGCTGGAGCAAATCCGCGTGAATAATCTCGATGCCTTCCCCTTCCAGCGCCCTGGCCAGCCCCGGAGTAGAAAACCGCGACACTCCGATGATGCGGTGCGGTGTCCCGGCTTGTTGGGCGGCCCGCCGTGCCCGGCGCGCCAGGCTGGGTCCCATTTTTCCACCGGCCCCGATGATCAGCAGATCACCGTCCATCCTCCGCATCGCCTCGACGTCCTCGGGCCAAGGATCGGCGAGTACGTTTTCTAGTTCTTCTTCGCTTGTAATCTCCACCGGTAATTTCACACTTCCAGACTACTTCACAGCCGGGAACCGGCAAGCAGGATGCTCAATGGGAGTTTGTCAACTTGCGCCAGGAACGGTAGAGTTCAAAGCTTCCACGAGTGGCGTCATCTCACACGTCGCCTGTAGGATACTAAATGGCTGTGAAACTTCTTGCTTGGAACATTCAACACGGCGGTGGGAACCGGATCGAAAAACTTTGTTCAGCATTAATCGCTCACAATCCGGATATCATTGCCTTGACTGAGTTCAGAACAAAGCCGGGAGCGCGCATCGTTTCTGCACTCTCCGAGGCTGGTTGGGTCTACTCTGCCGGAACTGATCCGATGGGTTCTGACAATGGTATTTGCGTACTATCTCGTAATCCTCTGCTACGGGGCGTCTCAGCTGAACTTCCGAAAGAGAACTCGGCCCGATGGCTGAACCTCGAATTACCAAGCCACGGTATGGGCTTCGCGGCAGTTCACGTACTCACATCGGTGCCAGGTTCGAGCCATCCTCCTGGAGTTGCGAAGGCCCGGTTTTGGGATGCGATTTTGCGTTCCGCTCTGAACCGCCGCGAGGAACCGTTCATGTTCATTGGAGATTTCAACACGGGACGGCATCAGCATGACGAGTTGGGTAAGACATTCGTTTGCGCTGAACACTTCGAGAGACTGACGGCATCGGGATGGATAGACGCCTGGCGGCACATTAACGGTGCCGGCCTTGAAGCCACCTGGTACAGTCGGCTGCCTGGCGGTTGCCGAGGTAATCCATTCCGGCTTGATCATGCCTTCGTATCTCCGGCTCTGTTGCCGCGTCTTCGGAATTGCTATTACTCGCATACTGAGCGCGAGGCTGGAATTTCCGACCATTCGATGATCGTAGTCGAATTTAACGATTATTGACCTTGCACTCAGCGACTATCACAGTCCTCGCAATTCGACTCGGGCAGGGCTCTGAGAGCGTTCCCCAACGTGTCGGCTAATCCTTAGCGGTGTTGATCGCATAGCCGCAACCAGGGAGTCCATGCCGCCTCCTCGGAAAGCGTTGGCCGCTAGCGGGAGCCAGCCTTTTTCTCCTCGGAGTTCAGAGCCTCGTGCAGCAGCATTTTGAGATACGTCTGGTACCGCAGGCCCTTCTTGGCCGCGAAGGTCCTAGCTCGTGTGAGGTCGTTTTCCGGCAGCCGGATTGTGATCGTTGGCGACGCTCCGGCTTGACTCGCCCGCTCGCGGGCAATTCGCTCGATGGTTCCCGTGCCGACTGTGCCCGCAGCTTTGGCTCGTTCGAATCGGTCTGCGATAAGATCCTGATTTTTTGCCCACCATTCGGCCTCTTGTGCCTCGGTCTTGAAAGGCGCGTGTTTCTTCCTCATTTGAATCACCTCTCTCGGTACTGGTAGTAAAAATGAATGAGCCGCTTGATTGGTTCGAACGCTGTTACCACTCGCACACGGTGCTCGCGCCATGTGGTCACCACAACGAGAACGCGGCCTTGCGCCGTCGCCCCGATGTTGACATAGCGTTCCTCCCCTTCGACGATCTTCATCCCAATGTCCGCTGGATCACTGAGGATGACCTGCTCCGCCTCTTCCGGGCGGATCCTGTGACGATCCAAGTGGCCAATATCTGCCTCATCCCAATCGAACTCAACCTCTGACAGGATCCATGTCCTCACCCTGAGTGTACCTCGTGTGTAGGTACACAGGTTGTTGCGTCTTTCCCTCGATCCCCGACCGCCTGTACTACTTCGTTCCCTGCATCTTGTCCACCTTGAGAACGCCGGTCTTCGCGAACAACGTGCCCGTCACCTTCACCTTCTGACCGGCAAATTCAGCGGGCGTCTGCTGGTCGCTCAGCTTGTATGCTTTCTTCCCGTCGTGCAACACGTACTTCACGTCCTTGCTCTTCTTCACGCATTCCCGGGCGCATTTTGCATCCGGCCGGATATTCATCATCTTGTGATTCATTCCGCACATCGAGTCAGTAATTGTGCCGGTGAATGCCTTTGGCCCGTCCGCTGCGACGGCGGCGCCGATTGTGAAAATTGCGGCCAAGATCTTAGTCATCTTCATTTCTCCTTCGCGTAACTTTTCATGAAAGCTTTTGATTCATTCAGCCGCGCCCAGAGCGCGTTATATCTTTCCTGGCTTAGTTCTGTCTTCAGCTGAAACCGAAAATCGCGCCGGCCCGCGTACCGGGCGCCAGCCTGCTCGAACGTCGTGATGGTGAGATCGAAAGGACCGGAGCTGCTGATGTTCTCAATTTGGCGAAAGTGCCATGTTCTGGAAGCTTCCCGCTCCCCACTCTGGTAGACGATCGAATCCTGGCCCACGAGTACAATACCCTCTGAGCCGCGCCGCCCGGCAAGCAGCTTCGCTTTCACCTGCCACCCAGGCTGGATCGACAGATCCGGCATCGCCGCCACTACCCTGCGTTCATCCATCTGCCCGCGCACCGACCCCAGGATCCGCTGCGCCGCTCCCTCGGGAAGCTCGTCGAATTCATATTCACGGTCTTTCCCGAGCTTCCAAGCGACGTCCTCGTAGGTAAGAATTCGCACCGATTCCCGCGACACATACAACTGCTGTATTTCGTCATAAGCCCAGTCGCGGGAATGGCCCTGCCTTTTGCCGCTCTCCTGAAAGGCCAGCGACGAGCCGCCGAGGCGCAGCTCCCCGGCGGCGCCCTTGCGAACATGCCGGTGCCGCACCGGAATCGTAAACTGCTCCGGTCCCGTGGCCGCCTCAAGCGCCACCAGTGCAACTAGGACTGCGCCAATTGCTTTTTCAATTCGAAATGCCATTTCCAAACCTCATAAATAGCCGGATAAACCACCAGCTCAAGGACAAAAGATGTGAAGATGCCGCCGATCATCGGCGCCGCAATCCGTTTCATGACGTCCGCGCCCGCCCCCGTGGACCACATGATGGGGACCAACCCGAGAAACATCGCCGCCACCGTCATGAACTTCGGCCGGATTCTCTTTACCGCGCCGTCCAGAATCGCCTCTTGCAGGTCGCGCAGATTCCGCAATCGGCCCTCGCTCTTTGCCTTCTCGTAGGCGATATCGAGGTAGAGCAGCATGAACACTCCCGTCTCGGCATCGACCCCGAGCAGCGCGATCAACCCAACCCACACGCCGATGCTCATGTTGTAGCCGAGCAGGTACAGCAGCCAGATCGCGCCGATCGCTGAGAAGGGCACCGCCAGGATGATGATCATCGTCTTCACCGCCGACCGGGTGTTGAGATACAGCAGCAGCAAAATCAGGAAGAGCGTGACGGGCACTACCAGCAGCAGACGCTGCCGCACGCGCTCCATAGCTTCATAGTGCCCGCTCCACTGGATGGAATATCCCGCCGGTATTTGCAGCGAGCGGGCAACCGCGCGTTTCGCATCGGCCACGTAGCTCCCGACGTCTCGCCCCGATATATCGATGTACACGTAGCCGCTCAGCAAACCGTCTTCGTCGCGGTACATCGAGGGGCCGGGTACGATCTTGACATCCGCCAGTTGCGAAATTGGTATCTGCATCTGGCCGTTCATCACCGGCGCCAGCACGCGGCTCAAGGATTCCACATCGCTCCGGTACCCCCGCTGATAGCGAACATTCACCGGATAGCGTTCCCGCCCTTCCACCGTGGTGGAGACATTTTCCCCGCCGATGGCGCTCATGACCACCGACTGCGCGTCGTCGATGCTCAGCCCGTAGCGCGCGAGCTGTTCGCGCTTCCAGGCGAAGTCGAGAAAATACCCTCCGCCGGTCCGTTCCGCGAACACACTGCGCGTTCCCGGGACAGAGACGAGCAACTTTTCAATCTCCAGTCCGATCTTCTCTATCTTTTTGAGATCGGCGCCAAACACCTTGACCCCAACCGGTGTCCTGATTCCGGTCGTCAGCATGTCGATGCGGTTGCGAATGGGCATGGTCCAGGCATTTGAGATGCCCGGAATCTGTAGCGCCTGGTTCATTTGATCCACCAGGTCCTCCTGCGAGATATGGTCGGACGTAATGCGCCGGAGCACGCCCTTCCCCCAATCGGGCGCCCAATCCGAGTACCAGGTGTCCACCTTGCGCCACTCTGTCGCCGGCTTCAAAGTCACCACGGTTTCGAACATCGACAGCGGCGCCGGATCGGTCGATGTCTCCGCCCGGCCTGCTTTCCCGAACACCCGTTCCACCTCCGGGAAGCGCTTCAAAATCCTATCCTGCGTCTGGAGCAGCCTTTGCGCCTCGGTGATCGATAAGCCGGGAACCGTGGTCGGCATGTAGAGCAGCACCCCCTCATCCAGCGGGGGCATAAACTCGGACCCAATCCGCTGGTAAATCGGAATCGTCACAACCACCAGGGCAATCGCTCCGAGGATTACAACCCATTTCCAGCGCAGCGAAAGCTCCGCTACGGGATGGTACAGGCGGATCAGGACGCGGCTGATCGGGTGATTCTCCTCGGAGTGGATTTTGCCCACCAGCACGGCATTGGCCGCCCTCGCCAGCCAGCGCGGACGGAAATCGAAATTCTTCATGTGCGTGAAAAGTAATCGCATGGCCGGATCCAGCGTGATCGCGAGCACCGCGGCCACAATCATCGAAAAGTTCTTCGTGTAGGCGAGCGGCTTGAACAGCCTGCCCTCCTGCGCCTCCAATGCCAGCACGGGGAGGAAAGAGACCGCGATCACCAGCAAAGCAAAAAAACTGGGTCCGCCCACCTCCTTCACTGCGTCGATCACAACCCGGTGGTAGTCCTCTTTCCGCCCCGTGCGCTCCCACTCCTCCAGCTTTTTGTGAGTTTGCTCCACCACCACAATGGCGGCATCTACCATGGCTCCCACCGCGATTGCGATTCCTCCCAGGGACATGATGTTCGACGTCACGCCCAGCATCCGCATCGGGATGAAAGATATGAGTATCGCGATGGGAATCGTCAGCACGGGGATGATCGCGCTCGGAATGTGCCACAGGAATATCAGGATGACAATCGAGACGATCACCAGTTCCTCCATCAGCGTATGCTTCACGTTGTCGATCGACCGGAGGATCAGATCGGAGCGGTCGTAGACCGGCAGCACCTTGACGCCGGCGGGTAGCCCGGGCTGGATCTCCTGCAGTTTTGCCTTTACCCGTTCGATCACCCGGAGCGCGTTCTCGCCTTGCCTCATGACCACCGTTCCGGACACAACGTCGCCCGCGCCATCCAGGTCGGCCACTCCCCGGCGCATATCCGGACCGAGCTCAACGGTGGCCACGTCCCGGATTCGAACCGGAACACCGCCCTGTGAGCTGGTGAGGACGATATTGCCCAGGTCCGCCGTCGATTGCGCATAACCCCGCCCCCGCACCATGTACTCGGCCCCGCTCAGCTCTACCAGCCGGCCGCCTACGTCGTTGTTTCCGCGCCGTACCGCCTCCACCACTCGATTAATCGGTATTCCGTGCGCCCGTAACCGGTTCGGATCCACGTTGACCTGGTACTGCCGGACGAAGCCGCCCAGAGGCGCAACTTCGGCGACCCCGGGAACCGACTGCAATTGATAGCGAAGAAACCAGTCCTGTACCGACCGCAGCTCTGCCAAGTCGTGCTTGCCTGTGGTGTCGTACAGCACGTACTGGAAAACCCAGCCGATGCCCGTCGCGTCCGGCCCCAGCTCGGTATTGACGCCTTGCGGCAGTCTTGGCAAAACACCCGACAGGTATTCGAGCGTCCGCGACCTCGCCCAGTAGATGTCTGTCCCTTCCTCGAAAATGATGTAGACATACGAATACCCGAAATCGGAGAACCCCCGCACGGTACGCACCCCGGGAGCCGCCAGCATGGCGGTCACGATGGGATAGGTAACCTGGTCTTCCATGATGTCCGGGCTGCGGTCCCACCGCGAATATACGATCACCTGCGTCTCGCTCAGGTCCGGAATCGCATCCAACGGGAGAGTCATCATCGACCACCATCCCGCGGCGATCAACACCGCTGTAAACAAAAAAATGAAGAACTTGTTGCGCCCTGAGAACTCAATGATGCCGTTGATCATTTGTGCACATCCGCGGCCGGTGCGGGTGACGTGCCGCCTTGGCCCATCCCCGCCATCGCAGGCTTCAGTTGACTCTCGGAGTTAAGTAGAAAAGTCCCGGAGACGACGATCCGTTCACTCGCCGAGAGCCCGCGCAGGATCTCCACCCGGTCACCCATCCGCCGTCCCGCCTCCACCCGCCGGGGCTCCAGCAAACCGTTCCCGCGGTCGACAAAAACAGTCTGGCTGGTGCCCGCGTCCAGCAGTGCTTCACTCGGCACGGTCAGCATCTTCGTTCCCGCAACTTGAAACGTGACGTCCAGAAACATATCCGGCTTTAACTTGTACCCAGGATTGTTCAGCTCCAGCCTTACTTTCAGCGTTCGCGTCGCGGGATCCACCTGCGGCTGGATATAGTTCACCCGCGCGTGCAGGCGCACCGACCCATCGTTTGGCGAAGTAACCAGTGCCGGCAGTCCCACGCGCACCGCCGGCGCGTCGGATTCGAATACATCCGCCATCACCCAGACCCGGCTCAAGTCCGCAAGCGCATAGAGTTCTGTGTCGGGAGCGATCTTTTGTCCCGGAAAGGCATTCCGCGCCGTGATGAAGCCGCTGGCTGGAGCGAAAATAGTCACTGACGGGATCGGTTTCCCGCTTTTTTCCACTGTGTCGATCTGCCCTCGGCTGAAATTCCAGAGTTCCAGGCGGCGGCGCGCCGCTTCCACCAGCGCCTCACTGTTGCTGTGCGCCTCATGCAGGCTGCTATTGCTCATGACCGTCCGAGCCTGTATCGCCAGTAGCAGCTCCTGCTGCGTTGCCAGCAGCTCGGGGCTGTAGAGAGTCAGCAGCGGCTGACCCTTTGTAATCAACTGGCCTACAAAATCCGCGTGCACCCGTTCAATCCAGCCTTCCACCCGGGCGTGAACCCGCGTTATTCTCGTTTCATCTACCGCCACGCGCCCCACCGACCGGAACTCCTGCGTGGAGAAGTCGTAGCTCGCTTGCCCGTAGCGAATTCCAATTAGCTGTTGCCTCTCCGGCGTAATCTGAAGCGAGCCGGCCGGCATCGTCGTGGCGTTCTCGGCATAGACCGGCTCCAGATCGTTCCCGGTCTCCGGATTAATCCCCGGCTTGTCCGATGTGTAGGCGGCATTCTTGGGATCGCGGTAGTGCAGAATCTTGCGTTCAGCCTGTGGAACAGGGGGCGTGCCCCCGTCCGCATAAACCGGCTCGAGCTTCATCCCGCAATCCGGAGCGATCCCCGGTTTGTCCGATTTGTACCAGGGATGCATTGCATCCACGTAGTACAGAATCTTGCGCCCCCCCTTTTGCGATGCGCCGCTGGATCCTTTCGCATACCACCGTCCATAGCCATGTCCAGCGAGGAACGCGGCGGCTAATCCAGCGATAATCAAAACAGCGCCTATAAATTTCTTCATGCCGGTTCTCCTCACTGCAGCAGCGTCAGGCCGCTCAGCTCTTCCAGCTTGATGACGGCAAGCCAGTACGCGAGCATCTCCTCGTGATAACGCTCCTCGTAATCGATGGTGCTCGACAGGTTAGTCAACACCGCTAGAAAATCGGCGGAGCCAGTCTCGTAGGCGGTGAGCGATGAGTCGGCTGTCAGCTTTGCTTGCGGTATCACCGTGTCCTGATACAGCGTCATCAGTTGAAAGGATGTTTCTGCCTGCGCATACGCGTCCCGGATACGGAACTGCAGGTCCTGCCGCGCTGCTTCGTAATTCTGGCGGGATTCGCTCAGGCGATGAGCCTGCTCGTGGATCGCCGGGATCTGCTTGCGTCCCGAGTAAACCGGCAGGGGAATATCCACCCGGAACTGGAACATATCCGGCATGCGCCCCATGTTGAAGTAGCCGGCCGCGATGGTGTAGTCCGGTCGCAGCTGCTTGCGCGCCAGGTTCATACTGAGTTCGTTCTTCTGGATCATCTGTTCGTCGCGCCGGATCCGTGGCGATTGGGCGAGCGCGGACGCGGTAATCTCTTCCACGCTGCCGCGCATCGGCTGGACAGCATCGCGTGTGGGTACTCCCAGCGGGGAGCCGGCGCGTCGATTGAGCAGGCTGTTCAACTCGGCTTCTGCCGCGCGCTGGTCCAGCTTCATCCGGAGAATCCGCGTCTCCAGTAGCGAGAGTTGCGTCTGCGCGCGGAAGATGTCGGCCTGCATCCCTTTTCCCGCGGAATAGCGTGCCTCCGAGATCCGTAGAAAGCGGGTGAGCAGATCTTTGCCCCGACCCATGAGTTCTATGGCGACATGGGTGTGATGCAGCCGGTGAAAAACCTGCTTCACGCGCGCGGCCACGTTCAGCCGGACAGCTTCGTACTGTTGAAACTCGCTGTCGGCCTCCTTGGCGGCAATCTCGCCCCGTAAGCGGCGCTTGCCTGGACCGGGGATCGCCTGGGATAGCATGAAGCCGATGTTGCTGGTCGGTTCCGTACCCAGCCGCGCTCCCGGCCAGGGTGCGCCACTGCTCGCATACCCGGGGGAAAACATCGGATCGGGAAGACTGCTCTCCTGGTTCGGGCGCTGCTTCGCCGCCTCGTAGCGCTTTTGTGCCGCCTGGATCTCCGGATTGCTATCGCGAGCCTCAATCAGAAGCTGCTCGAGATGGATCTCATTTTGTGCGATCGCAGGCGCCGCCACTGCGCACAGCAGCGGTACGAAAAAAGTCCGTAATAGAAACACTTGGTTTACTCCTGGTGCAACCGAATGCCCGCGCGAAACCGCGAGCCGGAAGATACGAATGCGCAGCGTTAGGAGTGGCTGATCAGATCAGGAGGGAAAGGTGCAGTAGGAAAAGTGGCGGAGGAGAAGAGTCAAAGCCGCCGGTATCTGCCTTCTCGACGTCGGAATTGGAGGCCGGGGAGTAGGTATCCCGAAATTCCATTGTTCGCGGCCGTTGGCCATCTGCCTGATGATGGAACGGCTGCTGGGGTTCAGATTGAGCGGACGTCAACTGCAGATTGCAGACTTTTTTAGCCGGAGTGCTGGATCCGGGCTTCTGACATTCGCCTTTGGCATTGCAGCACTTCTTTGTGGTTGGTTCGCCGGCGAAAAGCTTCTGGCACGGCAAGCAGCCGCCAAGCGCAAGTATCGCGGCGAGGAGCACCGCAAAGCCCGATCTGTGGGCGAGAAAGAACACTTTCTAACTGTAGTTTACCGCAATGTTAGCCAATTGATGCGATCGGCACTTCATTTAACCTCCCAATTACCGTTACTCCCGACCGCACTCCATCCACTGCGGCATCCATCAAGAGGAGAACAACGATGAGCCTGTTCCGACACACGCTGCGGACGAACTCCATGGGAAGATCCCCCGAGCGTGCCGTGGAGAATCAGCCGTTCAGCCCGCCGTCGGTGGCCAAAGGATCCCGGCTGCGCGGCGCTGAAGTCACCGCCAGCGTCTGCCCCTACTGCGCCGTCGGCTGCGGTCAGTTAATCTACACCAAGGGCGGCCGGATCATTGACATCGAAGGCAACCCCGACAGCCCGATCAATGAGGGGACATTGTGTCCGAAAGGCGCGAATACGTTTCAGCTGGCGGAGAATCCGCACCGCATTCAGAAGGTCCTCTATCGCGCGCCCTACTCGCATCGCTGGGAGGAAAAGCCCCTCGATTGGGCGATGGACCGGATCGCGGAGAAGCTGAAGAACACCAGGGACGCGGACTTCGTCGAAAAGAAGGACGATACAGTGTTGAACCATGTGACCACCATCGCCTCGCTCGGCGGAGCCACCATGGACAACGAAGAGAACTACCTCATCAAGAAGCTCTTCAACGGCGGCCTCGGCATCGTCGCCATCGAAAATCAGGCCCGTATTTGACACAGCGCATCCGTGCCCGGTCTGGGCACGTCGTTTGGCCGAGGCGCCGCCACCGGATATCAGCAGGACCTGCAGAACAGCGACTGCATTCTGATCATGGGGTCCAATATGGCCGAGGCCCACCCGGTCGGCTTCCGTTTTCCCATAAAGGCCCGCGAACGCGGAGCGAAGTTGATTCACGTGGATCCGCACTTTACCCGCACCTCCGCCATGTGCAGCCAGTACGTCCCAATTCGCGCCGGTAGCGACATTGCATTTTTGGGCGGACTTATCAATTACGTACTCGAGAATGAGCGCTGGTTTCGCGAGTATGTGCTGGCGTATACCAACGCCGCCACGCTGGTATCGGATCAGTTCGTGGATACGGACGAATTGGATGGCCTGTTCGGCGGCTTCGACGCGGCGAAGCGGGACTACGACCCTGAGCGGAAGGGCTGGCATTACCAGGATGAGCCCAGCACACCGAAGACGCAGACGCCGCCCGAGATCAAGGTCGAATCCTTCAGTGAGCGCTTGGGCTTCATCCAAAATCCACAGCCGCCCTCGGACCCCAGCCTCGCCGATCCTCGCTGTGTCATGAACATTCTGCGCAGCCATTACAAGAGGTACACGCCGGAGATGGTGGCCTCCATCTGCGGCTGTACGCAGCAGGAATTCCTGGAAGTTGCCGAAGCCGTGTGCCAAAACTCAGGGCGGGAGCGCACCACGGCGATCGTGTATGCGGTGGGATGGACGCAGCACAGCACCGGCGTGCAGATCATTCGCGCGGCCGGCATTCTGCAACTCCTGCTGGGCAACATGGGGAGGCCTGGTGGCGGCATTATGGCCATGCGCGGACATGCCAGCATCCAGGGATCCACCGATGTTCCCACGCTCTACGATCTGCTCCCCGGGTATATCCCGCAGCCCGCCGCAATCCGCAACCATAATTCGCTCCGTGAGTATCTGGAACAGGAGCAAGTGCCCCACGGCTACTGGGCGAATTTCCATAAATTCATGGTGAGTCTGCTAAAGGCCTGGTATGGAACGGCGGCCACCGCGGAGAACGAGTGGGGCTACCAGTGGGTGCCGCGCATCGATGACAACTACTCGCAGCTTCCCACGTTTATGCGGATGGCGGATGGCAAAGTGAAGGGCCTGTTTCTCTTCGGTCAGAATCCGGCCGGCGGCGCGCCCAATGCCGGAATCAATCGCAAGGCGCTGCGAAATCTGGACTGGCTCGTGGTGCGGGACTGGTTCGAAATTGAGAGCGCCTGCTTCTGGTACAAGGGTCCGGAGCATCCCGATCCCGGTACCGTCAAAACCGAAGTGTTCTTCATCCCGGCGGCCGCGTCATCCGAAAAACAAGGCAGCTTCACCAATACCCAGCGATTACTCCAGTGGCACGATAAGGCCATCGATCCGCCCCAGGATTGCCGTTCGGATTTGTGGTTCGTATATCACTTGGGCAAACGCTTGAAGCAGCTCTATGCCGGCTCGAAAGAGCTGCGCGATCAGGGGCTGTTGAATCTCACCTGGAACTACGAGTATCGCCAGCCCGAGATCCTTCCCGGAGGAGCCCGCAGCCGTATTCACGGCGAGCCCGACGCGGAGCGCGTGCTGCGCGAGATCAATGGCTACACGGTAGCCGATGGCAAGCTGGTGAGCGGATTCAGCGATCTCAAAGAGGATGGCAGCACCGCCTGCGGCTGTTGGATTTATAGCGGCGTCTTTCCGGAAGAGGGAAGGAATCGCGCGCGCCAGCGCAAGCGGACTCCCGGTAACCTGACGGAACCGGAATGGGGTTTTGCCTGGCCTCACAATCGCCGGATGCTGTACAATCGCGCCTCGGCCGACCCGGAAGGCAATCCCTGGTCCGATCGCAAGAAGTACATCTGGTGGGACGAGAAACTGCGGAAGTGGACAGGACTCGACGAGCCTGATTTCGAGCCGGATAAGCCGCCGTCCTACCGCCCGCCCCCGGGATCGACCGGCATGGCCTCCATCGCCGGCGACTCGCCGTTCATCATGAAACCCGACGGCAAGGGCTGGCTGTATGCTCCTGCCGGAACCAAGGATGGACCACTGCCCACTCACTATGAGCCCGTGGAATCGCCGGTGCGAAACCTCCTGTATAGCCAGCAGGAGAACCCCATGGTGGAGCGCTACGGCGATCTCATGAATCCGATCGCGGATCTGTTGGACCCGCGTTATCCCGTAGTAGCCACCACCGCCCGGCTGACCGAACATTACCTCAGCGGGCCGATGAGCCGCTTCAATAGTTGGCTGAACGAACTGCAGCCCGAGATGTTCATCGAGCTCAGTCCGGAGCTTGCGGCCGAAAGAAACATCCAACATGGGAGTTGGATGGTGGCGTGGAACTGCCGTGCTGCGATTGAAGGCAAGGCGATGGTCACCCGGCGGCTCCGGCCGCTGACCGTGGATGGCCGGACGCTGCATCAGATTGCAATCCCGTTCCACTGGGGATTCGCGGGCGAGACCGTGGGCTCCATCGCCAACGATCTGACCTCGGTCGTGGCGGATCCGAACGTGAGCATGCATGAGGCGAAGGCGTTCACCTGCGAAGTCCGCGCCGGCCGGCTGGAGGATACGCGCACCGATCCGCCGCTTCCCATGGCGGCATGGCCCACCCGCGAACGTGCGCCGGACACTCCGGATTCGAATCAGCCCGAGGGGCAGGTCCTATGATCGACGTCCTGCTGAGCGCATTCGAGAGACCTGCGCCGCCCGCCGCGCAGCCGGAGACAGGCTTCTTCACCGATACCACGCTGTGCATCGGATGCAAGGCCTGCGAAGTAGCCTGCAAGCAGTGGAATCAGCTGCCCGCGGATGGTTTCCATTGGACCGGCAACAGCTACGACAACACCAGCATGCTGTCGGACACATCCTGGCGGCACGTGGCTTTCGTGGAGCAGTTTGACAGCGGCGCGCACGCTAACCGCTGGCTAATGATGAGCGATGTCTGCAAGCACTGCGCGCAGGCTCCCTGCGAGGAGGCCTGTCCCACCGGCTCCATCCTCTATAACGAATTCGGCAACGTGTACGTGCAGCAGGATATCTGCAATGGGTGCGGATACTGCGTCGCCGCCTGTCCTTTCGGCGTGCTCGATCGCAACCGTTCGGACGGACGCGCGCACAAATGCACGCTCTGCTACGACCGCCAGAAGGACGGGATGCAGCCGGCCTGCGCCAAAGCGTGTCCCACGGCCTCTATTCAGTTCGGCCCGATAGAAGAGCTGAGAGAACGCGCCAAGGCCCGGGTGGAGCAACTGCATGCGCGCGGGGAAGGGGATGCCTACCTCTATGGCGCGGAGCCCGCGGGCGAATATAGCGCTTTGAACTCGTTTTTCCTCCTGAAAGACCAGCCCTCGGTCTATAATCTTCCCGATGCCCCGCGTAGGCCGTCCGCTCATTTGAAGACCAACTATCTGGTGAGTTTTGCTACCGCCATTGGCTTGGCGGTAGCTTCGGCCATGCTGCTCGCTGCGGGGGATCGGAGTGACGCGGATGGCGGATAACCAGGGCTACTACGGCATTCCCATGCTGAAGCGCCCTCTCTGGCGCTGGGAGATCGCCTGGTACTTCTTTTTGGAAGGCATCAGCTCCGGAGCCTTCATTCTGAGCGCGATGGCTCGCCTCTTCGGACGAAACCGCAATCGCGGGCTGCAGCGTTCCGTGCGATATCTTTCCCTCGCAACACTGCTGCCCTGTCCTCCTCTGCTGATTGCCGATCTGGGGCGGCCCGCGCGGTTTCACCATATGCTGCGCGTGTGGAAGCGCTCCTCGCCGATGAATACGGGAGCCTGGGCGCTGATGGGGTACAGCGTGCCTGTGGCGCTGCTGGCCTTCGATCAACTGCTCTATGGCCGCAGGGACTCTTCACGCGCGCTGCAGCGCTGGTCCGCAGTGGAGATGCTCGGCCTGCCGTTTGCCTTCACCATGGTGAGCTATCCGGGCGTACTGCTATCGGCCACCAGCACGCCCGTGTGGTCCCAAAGCCCGTATCTTGGTGGGCTGCTCGCGTGCAGTTCGCTCAGTACCGCCGCCAGTGCCATCGCGCTGGTCATCGGCCTGCAAACGGATGCCGGAGATCATGCTCCGCTTCAGAGTTTTGAAATCATCGCAAAAATCTGCGAAGGGGCGCTCACGGGGGCTTACCTGGCATCCTCGGGCCGGGCCGCTGAACCGCTAACCAGGGGCCGCTATGCGAAGCACATTTGGATCGGCGCAATGGGGCTGGGGATTGTGCTGCCTCTCGCAATACACATGGCGTCTCGCCGCCTGCCCAAGCGACAGAGATCGCTGAGCCTTCTCAGCTCCGTTTGCTCGCTGGCTGGCGGCTTCTGCTTGAAGTGGGCCATTGTCCATTCCGGCCCGGTATCGGCGGACGATCCCGAGGCGGCCCGTTATGCGAGCCGCGCGAGCACAAGCAAGCAGTGGTGCAAAGAGCAATTATGTGCGTGCCTCGGGATGTCTTGCTTGGCGAACTTGTGATTTCGGAATGAACCGGCAAGGTAAAAATATGTCGGGTTCCGGTGATCGGTCATTCAAATAGCTT
>DATLBY010000174.1:0-7852 GCA_035526665.1 Bryobacteraceae bacterium | reverse complement strand
TGGCCGAGGATCAAAACATTACTATCTGCCTGGAGCTGTTGAACAGCAAAGTGGATCACAAGGACTACATGTGCGATCGCACCGCCTGGGGAGTCGAGGTCTGCCGGCGAGTCGATTCGCCCCGCATGAAGCTGCTGTACGACATCTATCACATGCAGATCATGGAGGGCGATGTCATTCGGACCATACGCGAAAATATCGGCTACATCGCGCATTTCCACACCGGCGGTGTTCCCGGTCGCCACGAACTGGATGACACGCAGGAGCTGCGCTGGCGTGGCATCGCCACCGCGATATCCGCGCTCGGATTTGATGGCTACTTCGTCCACGAATTCATTCCGGTCAACGATCCCATCCGGAGCCTGGAACAGGCCGTGAAGCTCTGCTCGGTCTAGCCGGATGATGCTGCGCCGCGAGTTCATGGGATCGGCCGCGGCAGCGTGCAGCCTGGCAGCCGGCGCTTCTTCCTCGCCACCCAACTTTCTCTTTCTCATCGCCGACGACCTTACGTTCAACGGGATCCACGCGCTGGGCGGCTCTGAGGTCCACACGCCGAATCTGGATCGAATGGTCAGCCGCGGCTGCTCCTTCACGCACTGTTTCCACCAGGGATCCTGGCTGGGCGCGGTCTGCGTCGCCAGCCGTTCCATGTTGAATAGCGGGTTGACCGCCTTCCGGGCCCGCCGCCAAGTAGAGGAGGCTCCGCTCTGGGGCGAGACCCTGGGCAAGGCAGCCTACGATACTTTCCTGATCGGCAAGTGGCACCTGAGCCAAGCCAACCTGAAGCGAAGTTTCCAGCGGACCGGCAAGGTCAGCGGCGGCATGTTCGAGTCCGGACCCGACGCCTACAACCGGCCGCGTGCGGGCAACACCTGGACGCCCTGGGATACGTCCCTCAAAGGTCAATGGCTGCACACCGCCGCCTGGCAGGACTCGCAGTCCGATGCCATCAAACACTCGGCGCGGATCTGGGCCGAGGCAGCCGCCGGTCATCTGGCCGCCCAAGCTAAAAGCGAAGCACCCTTCTTTCTCTACGTGGGCTTCAACTCTCCGCACGATCCCAGGCAGGCGCCCAAGGAGTTTGTCGACCGCTATCCGGCCGCCCGGATCGCGATACCGCCAAACTATCTTCCGGAGCATCCTTTCGACCAGGGAGATCACGCCAACCGCGATGAATCTCTCGCCCCATTTCCCCGGACGCGCGAGGCGATTCAGGTGCACCGGTCCGAATACTATGCCCACATCACCTACATGGATGAGCAGATCGGCCGGATTCTAGATGCCCTGGAGGCATCCGGCAAAGCCGCGAATACCTATGTGATCTTTACCTCGGATCATGGCCTGGCGGTCGGCCAGCACGGCCTGATGGGTAAACAGAACATGTACGATCACAGCATCCGTATGCCGCTGCTGATCTGCGGCCCGGGCATTCCGCAAGGCAGGCAGGTGCACGAAATGGTGTATCAGCACAGCGTCTTCCCCACCACGTGTGAGCTGGCCGGCATCCCCATTCCCAAGACCGTCGAGTTCCCCAGCCTGGTAAATATGCTGAAGGGAAAAAGCGCCGCCGGGCAAGATGCCGTCTTCTGTTACTACCGTGATTTCCAGCGCGCCGTCAGGACCTCGGGACACAAACTTATCGTTTACCCGCAGGCTGGCGTCACCCAACTGTTCGATCTTAAAAAGGATCCCTGGGAAACAGAAAATGTGGCGGATAACAAAGAATACGCAGCTATCAGAACCTCTCTAACCGCACGCCTCCATCGTTTCCAACGCGAGTTAGAGGACGATATTCAGGCGCGTTGCTGAGATAGCTTGGGAGAACCTCATGAAAACCATCTTTTTCTTCAGCTTGTTTGCATTGATTGCTTACGCCCAGGTGGAGCAGGGATCCATCACCGGCTCGGTTACCGATCCGTCCGGCGCATCCATCGTGGGGGCGCGCGTTACGGCCAAGCACACCCAGACCCGCGTCGAAACAGGCACCTCCACTAACAGTTCAGGCTTCTATACCATCCCGTATCTTCCGGCTGGCAAGTACGAAATTTTCGTGGAGGCGAATGGCTTTAAGCGGGCGCGATTCGAAAACATCAATTTGACGGTGGGCTTGGCCGCAACCGTGAACGCGGTTCTGGAGGTGGGGGCAGTTACCAGCGAAGTGACGGTAAGCTCCACCGCCGTCCAGCTCGAGCAGCAGAATGCATCTCTCGGCCAGGTAGTTTCCAGTTCGCAGATGGTGGAGTTGCCCCTGCTCGGGCGAAATCCGTATAGCCTGATTTCTCTGGCTCCGGGAGTTCTGCCCAAAGGCGGCGCCGGCTCGGGACCAATCGTAAACGGCGGCCGGTCCAATACCAGTGAGATCCTTTTGGATGGCGCGGAAACCCGCAACAGCACTACGAACGACATCAACTATACGCCGCCGCTCGAAGCGGTCCACGAGTTCAAAGTGATTACCAACAGCTTCTCGGCCGAATATGGCCGCTCGGGTGGCGGTGTCCTGACCGCCGCCACCCGCTCGGGAACTAATCAGCTGCATGGCAGCCTGTATGAATTCGTGCGCAACGATATTCTCAATGCCAATAGCTGGACCAACAATCGCAACGGACTGGGCAAAAGCCCGTTCCGGCGTAACGAATTCGGCGCGGCTGCTGGAGGCCCCGTCTGGTTGCCGAAGGTGTACGACGGGCGCAACCGGTCGTTCTTCTTCTTGAACTGGGAAAAGGTCCCGCAAAGGTCTCCCGACGATATTGTGCGCACGGTTCCAACCGCGCTCGAACGCATGGGCGATTTTTCGCAGACAGTGGATGGCCGCGGCAGCCTCATTCAGGTCTATGATCCGCTGACCACCATGCCCGATCCCTCCCGGCCCGGCCGCTACACCCGCCAGGCATTTCCCTCCAACCGCATTCCGGCAAACAGGCTCGATCCCATCGCGCTGAAGGTCATGCAGTATTTTCCGTTGCCGAACAGGACGGGACGGGTGGACAACTTTGTCCTGAACAACACGCGGCGCGACGACTCCTGGAAGTTTTTCATGCGCTTCGACCAGGCTCTCGGATCGCGCCACCGGCTGTTCTTCAGCCACGGCCGCACCGACAGTGATCGGACGTCCCCCGGCGTGAACATCGCGTTCCCCGACGAAGGGGTCAACGGCGAGCGGGGCACTATCGGCAACCGGGCAAAATCGGCGGTGCTCAGCGATACGGTGATGTTCCGTCCCAACTTGGTGGGCGAGTTTCGCGGCAGCGTTTCTCGGAATGTGATTAAAACGCAGCCCCGCAGCGCCGGCTTCGATTTCACGCAGCTCGGGTTGCCGGCCTCCATTCGGGAGACCGCCAGACAGCTGATTTTTCCCCGTTTCGATGTCAGCGACGTCACCAGCCTCGGGCCGGACCGGGCTTCCTACTTCACCGATGCGGAGCACTCGCTGGAAGGGCAGGGACATGTGACCTGGATGCAGGGCGCCCATACCATCAAGTTCGGCGCGGACGAGACGTTTCAGGCATTTAATGTCACGCGCGGCGAGCGCGTTTCCGGCCAGTACGCTTTCACGCGGGCCTTCACCCAGGGCCCCGATCCACTGACCGCCTCCAGCCTCAGCGGATTTGGAGTGGCTACCTTCCTCCTCGGCGCGCCCACCGGCGGGAGCTTCTCACTCGATCCGTCGCTGGCGGCTTCGCAAAAGTACTACGCCGCGTATGCGCAGGACGATTGGAAAATCGCGCGAACGGTGACCGTCAATCTCGGCATGCGATGGGAGTACCAGACGCCCTGGTCGGACCGTTTCAACCAGCTCGGCTTTTTTGATACCGAGGCCATCGATCCGTTAACCAAACGAAAGGGCGTATTGGCATTCACCGGCCGCGACGGGAACTCGCACTATCAGAGCGATCCGGATAAGAACAATTTTGCTCCGCGGCTGGGGCTGGCCTGGCAGGCCACCGGCAAGACCGTCATCCGTGCCGGCGGAGGCATTTTCTTCTCCCCCGGAAGCGGCGGCATTGGAGCTGGGGCCAGCGACCTGGGCAGCGGCTTCCTGGCCACAACGCCGGTCTTCCTGGGTCAGGCGCCGGATGCGCCGAATACTCCGCCGGTGGGCGCTTCCCTGGCTAATCCGTTTGTCACCGGCTTCCTGTATCCGCCCACTACCGGGGTCGGAGTCTCCGTCACCACGGCCTTCCGGGAATGGGTCACTCCTTATTCCTACCAGTGGAATCTCAATATCCAGCGCTCGCTCTCGCAGGATACGGTAATCGAGATCGCCTGTGTGGGCACGCGTGGCCTGCGGCTGTGGACGAACCGGTCCCGCACCGCGGTCGATGCGAGTCTACTTTCCCTGGGGGCGGCGCTGGATGAGCAGGTCAACAACCCGTACTTCGGCATCATTACGTCCGGCTCTCTGAGCGCGGCGCGCGTTCGCCGCAGCCAGTTGCTCCAGCCCTACAACCATTACACGGGGGTGACGCGTTTCCGCGATCCGGTCGGCGACTCCATTTATCACGGCATGACGCTGCGGGTGGAGAAGCGCATGAGCCGCGGTCTGACCTTCCAAGCCGCCTACACGGTAAGCAAGAGTATCGATGACGTTCCAGAACGGTTCTCCGGCCGTTCCGGCATCGTGGATCCCAACAATCTCGCTCGCTCGCGGTCGGTAGCCGACTATGATCGGCCGCAATTCCTGGTGGCAAATTATATCTGGGATCTGCCGTTTGGGCCTGGACGCAAATGGCTGCATGGCGGAGTGCTGGCGCACGTGATCGGCGGTTGGCAGATCAGCGGCATTACTACTCTGGGAAAGGGATTGCCGCTGGTCGTCTCTGGAGCGAACAGCTCCCGTCTTCCGGGCGTCGGAGGAAGCGCGGCCGATCGTTTGCGATCTCCGTTGCTGCCCGAGGGACAGCAAACCATCGAGCGCTGGTTTGACACGGGCGCGTTTGCTGAAGCCCAGCCATATACTATCGGCAACGATTCGCGGACGCAGCCGAACCTGCGCGGCCCGGGCATCCGTACCTTCGATCTGGGGCTTCACCGCAATCAGCGGATTCGGGAAGGGATCAACCTGCAGTTCCGCGCGGAATTCTTCAACGCATTCAATACAACCCAATTCAGCGAGCCGAATACGACGGTATCGAGCCCTGTCTTCGGGCAGATCACCTCGGCGGGAAGTCCGCGCAACATACAGCTCGGCCTGCGCCTGGCATTTTGATCTGTTTCTGGAGGCGGCATATGCCGGGTAAAACGGAACAATACATGCAACTCGGCGCGCAGGTTCGCTGGTGAAGGGCGCGGTCCGGTACCGTCTCGCTGGTCTGGTTGCCGCGGGCGCAGTTCTCGTCACCGGGTGGCAGCCGGACCAGCCGCCGCCGTTTTACGGCAACATCCCGCTGGGTGAGCGCAAACATGCAATGGGGGCGACCGATCCATCCTGGTCACCCGACGGCTCACGGATCCTCTTCAGCCTGTTCGGTTCTCTGTGGACGATGGCCGCGGACGGGGGCGCGGCAACACAGGTTACGGCTGCGGCGGGATACGATGCCGGACCGGCGTGGGCTCCGGACGGGCGGCTCGCCGCCTTCGTTCGCGGCGAAGGGCCGATCCGTGGTGTGCAGCTCGGAACACAGGGAAAGCTCTATACGGTCGATTTAGAGACGGGCGAAGAGCGCCAACTCGCACCGGAAATGCAGTTCATCGGCACTCCGGCCTGGGCGCGCGACGGCCGCGCCATCTACGCAAATGTGGCGCGCGGCCAGGAATTTGCCATCTACGAGATTCCCTTGCAGGGTTCGCCGCGCCGCGTAACCGGCGTGCCGTACTCACGCGTAAGCACCACTGTGCAGCGCGGTTCGGGGTGGTTTTATTCCTGGTATCCGCTCGCGGTGCATCCGTCCGGAAGGGAAATCGCCTTCGGCGGCGACAGAGACAGTACTCCGCAGCTTTGGCGGATGCCGCTCTCCGAAGGCTTGGTATTGGCGTCCAAACTCACGCGCTATGCCGAACGCGACCAGGCCGACATTCAGGATCTGTGCTGGATGAACGACGGAACCCTGGTCTTCTCAGCGAACCGCCATAGCCAGGAGACGAACTTCGATCTGTGGCGCTGGACGAGCGGCGGCGCCGAGCCGGTCACGCGGACTCTTTACGACGAATACAGCCCGCGAGTTTCACCCAACGGCAAGACGGTGCTGTTCGTGTCTAATTATCTTGGCAATCCCGACCTCTTTACAACGTCCACGGACTTTCGTACCGCACGCCACCTGAAGATCGGACCACTGCACTTTCGGAAAGGCGGCGCCCGGCTGAGGGTCCGTTTGCAGGATGAGAACGGGAATCCCGTGGCTGCGCGTGTGTCCGTCCGCGGCTCCGACGGCAAATACTACGCACCGCCCAGCGCGTTTCTCAGATCGCACCCCGGAATGGGCGATGCCGCGGGCTTCTTCCACTCCCGCGCGGAGTTCGAACTCGATGGTCCTTCGGGCGGATTCCGCGTTGCCGCATGGCGTGGCATTGAACATGTTCCTGTTGCGGTTTCGATGGCCGAGGGAGAAGTGACCCTAACGCTTCGCCGCCGCATCCGATGGCAGGGACAGGGCTGGTGGAGTGGAGAGGATCACATTCACGCCAACTATGCCGGGCCTTACTATCTGCGGCCCGAGGATGCTCTGCTGATGGCCGAAGCGGAAGATCTGAACGTCTCGAATCTGCTCGTGGCCAATGCGGAAGGCGCGCGCGCTTACGATCGGGAGTTCTTTGAAGGAAAGCCCAACTTGCTCTCGACGGCCAATCACATTCTGTATTGGAATCAGGAGTTCCGGAACCGCATCGTCTATGGGCATATGGCCCTGCTGAACCTGACACGGCTTATCGAGCCCGCTTATACCAGCTTCGAGGGAACCCCGCACCCGTTCGACTACCCATCGAACACCATGGTGGCCGGTCAGGCACGCCAGGCCGGCGGCGTAGTCGCCTACGTTCACCCGATCCTGGGCATGACGCGTGATCCCTTCGACTTCACCGTCTCGGCCAAAGAGCTGCCTGTGACGGCCGCTCTCGGTCTGGTGGACGTTGTCGATATCTATCCTTGGGGACCGGTTGCAGCGGACATCTGGTACAGCCTGCTGAATTGCGGATTCCGGATTGCACCCGGGGCCGGGACTGACACCTTCGCCAACTGGAGAAGCATCAATCAGGTGCCGGGCAACAGCCGCACTCTGGTCCGGTCCTTAAATCCCTTGTCCTATTCGGAGTGGATAACGGGTATGCGCGCCGGGCGCAGCTTCGTCACCAATGGCCCTATGCTGGATGTGACCGTGAATGGCATCGAGCCGGGAGGCACAGTCAAGTCCGCCTCAGGCGTGGCGCTCTCCCTGAAGGTGACCGCGCGCATTGAGTCGCCGGTGGGTATCGATGGGGTTGATGTGCTCCTGAACGGCAAAGTCGTCCACCACTGGAAGGCCGCCGGAGCGCAATCACTGACGGTTCAATGGGAGGAGCCTCGCGCCCCCAGTGGTTGGGTTGCGGTTCGCGTCTCCGGAAGCGCGGATCGGCGAGCTCTTGGCGCAGCGGCGCAGGCGCACTCCGCCCCGGTTTATCTCGAGTCGGAGGCCAAGGCCATGACTCCGGATCCTGAGTCTGCTCGCATGTTTATCCGCTGGATAGAGCGGCTATCGGACCTTGTCGACCAGCGAAATAACTTCGAGAACAATCAGCAGAGGGATCGGGTGCACGACATTATCCGGCAAGCACGAGTCAGGTACGAAGGCATGGCGAAACCGTGATCACCCGCCGCGCGTTCGCCACATACTGCGGCGCTGCGATGCCGGCCCAGGCGCAGGCACGGGTCGACCTCAGCGAT
>DATLBY010000173.1:0-27316 GCA_035526665.1 Bryobacteraceae bacterium | reverse complement strand
ATTCCAATGGACGGAATTGAAGCAACGCTGCCTGAGGCATTGCCATATGCCGTTCCAGTTCATTACGGCGTACTGGCGGGACGGCCGCGGCGGAGCGCTGGTTATGGGGTTTCGTCACGGGGCATATTGCGTAGGCTGTTGTTGGGCGATCATGGCCCTGCTGTTCGTCGCGGGAGTGATGAATCTATGGTGGATTGCCGTGCTGTCCGTCTTCGTGTTGCTGGAAAAGCTCGTACCCCGCTGGTTTTGCCGCCCGGTGAGCTCTCTTATGCTGGTGGCCGGAATCTGGTTTTTAATGCGCCCGGCCTAACCTGTGTTGTAAGACGCGGTCCCCGCAAAGGTGACGGAAGTATAATTCTTGTGTGCCCGAAATCCGACACAGTGTTTGCGCGCTCGATTGTCCGGACGCCTGCAAACTCCTGATCAATGTCGAAGATGGCATCGGATCGCGTCTCCGAGGCGACCCCGACCATCCGGTCACCCGCGGGTTCCTCTGCGGTAAGGTGGCCCAATACCTCGACCGGGAATATTCACCAGAACGGTTGCTGCATCCTCAGAAAAGAATCGGCGCCAAGGGCGAAGGCCGGTTCCAGCCGATTAGCTGGGAGGAAGCGCTCGATACGGTCGCTGCCAACCTGAAGCGTTGCAGCCAGGAGGCTGGACCGGAATCCATTCTTCCGTATAGCTATGCCGGCACCATGGGCCTGCTGAACGGTTCGGGGATGGACCGCCGCTTCTTTCACCGGCTGGGTGCGTCGCGGCTGGACCGGACCATCTGCTCCTCGGCGGGCGGCGCCGGGCTCACGGCTACCCTGGGGTTGCGCTACGGCACGGAACCGGAGCAGTTTCGCCACTCCAAGCTGATCATCGCCTGGGGCGCGAATATCCTCGGGACCAACGTCCATCTGTGGCCGTTCATCCTGGAAGCCCGCCGGAATGGGGCGAAATTCTTCGTCATCGATCCGGTAAAGAATCGAACGGGCCGGCTGGCGGACAGGCACTTCACCATCCACCCTGGAAGCGATCTGGCGCTGGCCCTTGGAATAATGCACGTTCTCATTGCGGACGGCCTGCATGACGCCGACTACATTGCGCGTTACACCAGCGGCTTTGAGACTCTGCGCGAAAAAGTGAAACAGTATGCACCCGCCCGCGTGGAGGAGTTGACTGGTATCCCGGCCGCGGACGTGGTTTCGCTGGCGCGGGAATACGCGGGCACGCGTCCCGCAGTCATTCGACTGAATTACGGCGTGCAGCGGAGCGATCGCGGCGGCGCCGCCGTCCAGGCGATCGCCATGCTGCCGGCCCTCACCGGTTCCTGGCGGGAAGTAGGCGGAGGCCTCCAGCTATCCACTTCCCAGGCCTTCCATTTGAACCGTGCCGCGCTGGAAATGCCCGAGCTGCAGCAGCGGAGTCCGCTCGGCCGGCAATCCCGCATCGTCAACATGTCTTCGCTCGGCCAGGCTCTCAATGAATTGGATGAGCCCCCGGTGAAAGCGATCGTCGTCTACAACTCCAATCCGGCCGTCATCGCTCCCAACCAGAGTCAGGTGCACACCGGTCTGCGCCGCCAGGATCTGTTTACCGTGGTGCTGGAGCAGTTCCAGACCGACACGGCGGATTTTGCCGACATTCTGCTTCCCGTCACCACCTTTCTCGAACACACCGACCTCTACCTCGCCTACGGACACTACTATCTGCAACTGGCTCGGCCTGCCTTGCCCGCGCCGGGACTCGCCAAATCGAATGTGGAGATTTTTCGCCTTCTCGCTGAGCGCATGGGTTTTGAGGACGAGTGTTTTACCGACTCGGAAGACGTCATGATCCGGCAGTTGCTTGCGTCCGATCACCCGTTTGTTAAAGGAATTACGTTGGAGCAGTTGGACCGGGACCACTTCGTCCGTTTGCACGTGTCCAGCCCGGATACGCCTTTCCTACCCTTCGCCGAGGGCGGTTTCGGCGGACCCGGGGGGCGATGCGACCTCAACGCGGAGCAGTTGGACTATGTGCCACCGGTCGAGTCGCGGCTCGGTTCCGAGGCGCTTCGCTCCCGCTATCCGCTCGAGTTGATCTCCTCCAAGAACGACGACAGCATGAATTCCACTTTCGGCAACCGGGCACAGTGTGACGCGCAGACAAGTTCCGTCTGGCTGCACGAAGACGACGCGCAGCATCGCGGCATTGCCGGCGGAGATCGGGTTCGCGTCTACAACGATCGCGGCAGCTGCCTGCTGCGTGCCGAGGTGGATGGAAACGTGGGGCCGGGGGTGGTACGGGTCCCCTCCGTGCGTTGGGCCAAGCGCTCGGACGGAGGGAACGGCATCAACGTGCTCACCTCCGGCCGGCTTACCGACCTGGGCGGCGGCCCGACTTTCTATAGCTGCCTGGTAGAAGTGGAGAAATGCGGAGACTGACATTGAGCAAGATTCCCGTCCTGATTCTGGTAGGAGCTCTCGTATGGGGGCCAGCGGCGTGCAGACGGAAGGAAAAAGTTCGAGTGGAGGCGACGGACGAGACGGCGCCTACTATCGCCTCCCAGGTGAACGTGGCCGACCCGAAAGCCGCGCCTCAACTCCTGAAGGGATTCCACGACCCCGAGCAAAACGCCTGGCGCTGGACCAAGGGCAAGTTTTCCGTCACCTTGCGTCCGCCCGCGAATGCTGCCGCTAAAGGGGCGGCGCTGGTCGTGAAGTTTAGTATCCCGGAGGTGCTCATCCAGCGCCTGCACGCGATGACGTTGTCCGCGAATGTGAATGGCGCTGCGATGGCCGGCGAAACATATACCAAGCCGGGCGACCAGGTGTATCTGAAGGATGTACCTGCCTCAGCGCTCGCCCGAGATGCCGTGACGGTCGAGTTTTCCCTGGATAAGTACCTAGCGCCGGGCGCGCTGGACCAGCGGGAGCTCGGAATTGTAGTCAGCAGCATCGGCCTCGAAGCGAAATGAAACCTCGCCCGGCCCTCGCGGCCTGGTGGCTCGGCCTCTGCATTCTGTGTTTGGCGATTTACTGGGACGGTCTTCGATCCTGGTTCCTACAGGACGACTTTGCCTGGCTGAAACTCCGGCTCCTGCTACACAAGCCCGGGGACATCTGGAACGTCCTGTTCACTCCCATGGCGCAGGGGAGCATACGTCCGCTCAGCGAACGCGCTTTTTTTCTGCTGTTCGAATTCCTTTTTGGTTTGAACGCGCTGCCTTTTCGCGTTTGGGTGTTCCTGACGCAGTTTGTCAACCTCGCGCTGGTGGGATGGCTGGCGTGGAAGCTGACGGGATCCCAGGCTGGCGGGGTCTGGGCTCCGCTGCTCTGGCTAGTCAACCCGGCACTCGCAACCCCCATGTCGTGGACCTCCAGCTACAACCAGATTCTCTGTGCCTTCTTTTTGCTGACGAGTTTGAGCCTGCTGGTCCGGTATGTGGAGACGGGAGAGATCCGGTACTACGCCTGGCAGTGGGTCACGTTCCTGCTGGGCTTTGGAGCTCTGGAGCTGAATGTCGTATACCCGGCCCTCGCCGGCCTATATACACTGGTCTGCGCGCGCCGGTACTTCAAAATGACCCTACCGATGTTCGCGGTTTCCGGAGCCTACGCGGCGATACATCGGCAATTCACTATCCCCCAAACGGCCGGGCCTTACGCCATGCACTGGGATGCCAGTATGTTTTCCACGCTCGCTGCCTACGCCCGCCTGGTCACGGGTGTGAGCCGCATGGACGATGTCGAGTGGCGGCATATCGCGCTAGCGCCTGCAATTCTGTTTCTGGCTGTCCTTCTGGGGTTCGCTCTCTGGAGACTATGGCGGCGCGACTGGATCGTGCTCGTCTTTCTGGGTCTATTTGTTATTGTTCTCGCCCCTCTGCTTCCTTTACGCGATCACGTCGCGGAGTATTATCTGACGATTCCCTCCATCGGAATCGCCATGCTGGCGGCGTGGGGGTTGACGCAGGCATGGAGATCAGGATTTGCCTGGAAGACTGTGGCCGTAGTGCTGGCAGGTACGTATTTCTACCAGGCCACGGCGGCCACGCGGGCCGATACCCGCAGCTACTTCGAACAGAGCCGGCTCATCCGCACGATCGTGCGCGGTGTGGTGCGCGCCCGCGAACTGCACCCGAACCACTTGATTCTTCTAAAAGGAGTCCGCTCACGAGCCTTCTGGGCCGGTTTTGTGGATCGTCCGTTTATTCTGCTCGGAATCAGTGACGTTTATCTGGTCCCCGGTTCGGAGGAGGATATTGAGAAGCATCCCGATATCGGAGATCCCGCCGAGTTTTCGGCCGCTCCAGGGCCGGCGCTGCAGGCACTCGCAGAGCATCGGGCTGTGGTGTATGAAGTGTTGCCGGATCGTTTGCGAAATGTGACGGCCCTTTACCGTGAGCTTGGTCCCCAGCAGTGGAATGGGAACCTTGCCCGGATGGTGGATGCGGGCAGCCCTTCCGTGGCGAATCAATTCGGCCCAGGGTGGTATGCGATTGAAGGCACGTTCCGCTGGATGGCGCCACGATCCGAGACGCGCCTCGCGGGCCCCAGCGACGCAGGGCAGCGCGTCTTTCTTAAGGGCTCTGCGCCGGAACAGCTCTGGCGGCAAGGCGTCAAGCTTCAAGTGTCGCTGGAGGGCATCCACATAGGCGATGTCAACATCCGGAGTGGTGAGTTCGACTGGAGTGCCGGAGTGCCACCTCAACTGGTAGGCCGTCCTGAAGTAACTTTAACGCTTCAATCTGACAGAGCTTTCCGACCTCCCGGTGACGGACGGGATCTCTCAGTGGCATTTGGTTCGCTCGCCATTCGGTAGTTTTGCGCCCTTCCAGGCATTTTTACCGCACGATTAAAATTCCTTGGTTCGCGAAACTTTGTAGCGCCGGGACCCGTTATAGGCAATGCAGGCCCTATACCGAATGCAGATTCAAGTCGATAAGTAGTCCGGCGATGGCGGGAAAGAGGTCCGGCGGGTGTTTCAATGCCCACGGACAGCTTGGTATCCAAATTGCTCAGGCATGTGCTATGATTCTTGGAGCGAAAATCCTCGAAGTCAGCCAAGGCGCCCCAGCGGCGACAGCAAAAGCCTTTAATTCAGCAATTTTAGAGACTCAGGAATTTGAAACTTTGGAAACACTTCTACGTCTATACCCTATTGAAAAGAGACTGAAGGGAAGATACGGAGCGAAATAAGGAGAGCAGCCATGACGAAGACCGAAATCAACAAGTACAAACAAATATTGGAGGCGCGGCAGGCGGAGCTTGCGGATGTGTTACGAAACCGTGAGGCGATTACCATCGAGAAAAGCCCGGACGCGCTCGATGAGGTACAAAATGCCGCGGAACGGGAACTCGCAATCCGGAACCTCGACAGGGAATCGAATCTACTGAGAAACGTTCGTGCAGCCCTCCGCCGCATCGATGAAGGCACTTTCGGTGTGTGTATGCATTGCGAAGAAGAGATCAGCCCGAAGCGGGTGGCGGCTGTGCCGTGGACTCCCTTCTGTATTCAGTGCCAGGAAGCCGCCGATAAGGCGCATGAGGAAGGCTCGGAGAGCCTCGAAGAGTTGCTCGTCAACGCCGCGTAATTTTCCTCAACCGGGTATTTCCGGAGCTTCTCTTCCAAGCGCGGGCCTCGTGCCCGCGCTTTTTTATCGTGTTATCCCAATCGCAGCTACCATTCGGCCGGACAAGTTGCCCTCACGTCGGTAGGAGTGTAGTTCCTCCGCCAAGCAGAACGTACACAAACCACTCGTTTCAATGTGCCCGGAAGCTACCCCTACGGCGGCGAGCTGGCGCCGATTCGCCTCCGCCAGGTCGAAATGTGTGTCATCCACCTTTTCCGGAAACAATGGCTGCAGCTGCTGAGCCACCTCGGGACCGACTTCAAAACAGCACAATCCGATACAGGGACCGATAGCAGCTAGCAATTGAGCGGGATCGGTTGAAAACCTGGATGCCATTTGCCTCACGGTTTTAGCAGCGATGTCCGCGACGGTTCCGCGCCAGCCCGCGTGAATGGCGGCTACTACCCGGTTAACGGGGTCTGCCAGTAATAGGGGGACGCAATCGGCGGTGCGGATGCCAATCATTTGGCCAAGCTCGCTGCTGATCAGGGCGTCGGCTTCGCCGGCTGATCCGGTGATTCCATTCGACACCACCACCGTGTCGGAATGGGTCTGTTTTGCGCCGGTATATTCCCGGATCCAGCCCTCGGAAGCGCGTGATCCAAAACCGTGGTGAAGCCACTCGAGGCTGGACAAATTACCCGCTTGGTAGACGCCCGCTGAGCTCTTTTCCACGCCACCCTGCCTATACAGGCATTTGAATCTGGGAAACCATGATCTGCTTTTTAAACTGCTCCAGCATCGCCTCGTTTAGACGAACTTCCGTGGGACGACGTACCAGTGTCGTCATCTGATCGATCTTGTCCTGCAGTTTGAGGAGGCCATAGAAAAGATTTTCGGGACGCGGCGGGCAGCCGGTAACGTACACATCCACCGGCACGATTCGGTCCACGCCCTGCAAAACCGAATAGGTGTTGAACGGACCACCCACACTGGAACATGCCCCCATGGAGATGACCCATTTTGGATCGGGCATCTGGTCGTAGATCCGTTTTAGCACCGGAGCCATTTTCAGGGTGACGGTACCCGCGACAATCATGAGGTCGGATTGCCGGGGACTGGGGCGGAATACCTCGGCTCCAAATCGTGCGATATCGAAGCGCGCGGTGCTGGAAGCAATCATTTCAATGGCGCAGCACGCCAGCCCGAACGTTAGAGGCCAAAGAGCGGACTTCCGCGCCCAGTTGAAGACGTAATCGACTGACGTGGTGAGAAAGTTCCTCTCAAACTGATTTTGAAGGAAAGCCATGCAGGACGGATAACTATAGTTTAGCGCGCTTCTACCGCGGCCTGCTGATCGGCACGGTACCACTCGAGCGTTCTGCGTAGGCCTTCTTCAAGTGTGAACTGCGGTTTGTGCCCGAGTTCGCGGACCGCGCGCGTGGTGTCCGCCTGCGAATCCCGGACATCACCGTCACGCCAGGGACCATAGACCTGAGGCAGGTTCACTCCTTCGATTTTCTGTAAGGCCGCCCACACCTCGTTGAGGGAATAGCGGTTCCCGTTTCCCGCGTTGTATACGTTTCCCGACACCCCGGAAGTATTCGACGCTTTGAGGATGAGCCCTACAACGTCCTCCACATAGGTGAAATCGCGAGTCTGTGTTCCATCGCCATGGATCATCGGAGACTGCCCGGAAAGCAGCGCCGTCATAAATTTCGAGAGGACCCCGGAGTACGCGCTCGAGGGGTCCTGCCGTGGACCGTAGACATTGAAAAAGCGTAAGGCAACGCCCTCCAGGCCAAAGCAGGATGCGAACACACTAATATAGTGCTCCCCTAGAAGCTTCTGCACCGCATAGGGGGATTTCGGCCGGGGAGCCATGCTCTCCACCTTTGGAAGCACGTCGGTGTCGCCATAGGCGGAAGACGAGGCGGCATAGACAACGCGTTTTACTCCGCTCTCCGCCGCTGCCCGCAGAACATTAAAAGTCCCATTAATATTTACCTCGTGGGAGGGCACCGGCTCCAGGATGGAGCGGGGCACGGAGGGAATGGCGGCAAGATGAAAGACGATATCCGCGCCCTGCATGGCCGGGAGCAAACTCTCGTAGTCGCGGATGTCGACCCGAGCCACGGCAATGCGATCACGGACTTCGCCTAGATTTTTTTCGCTGCCGGACAGGAAATTATCAATCACCGTGACCTTTTCGGCGCCGTCCCGCAGCAGTCCGCGGACCAACGCCGAACCGATGAAACCGGCGCCGCCCGTAACGGCATACCGCCTATTCATCCGGCAGCCTTTCGATCTCCGATTCCAGATAACGCAGAGATTCCATCGCGACTCTCTCGGGGCCGGGGGCGAAATCGAAAGCCTCGAGCGACACCCAACCGGCATAATCGCGTTGCTTCAGCACTCCCAGCACCGGTTTGAAGTCATAATCGCCGGTTCCACAGTGACGGCCATCCATTTCATTCACATGCACGTGCCGGATCACCCCAAAGTGCCGATCCACCAGGACCGCGTGCGATTCCACCTCTTCGACGGCGTTATGTGTGTCGAACATCGTCTGTACCGCCGGACAGCCGACGTCCATGACATAGCCGGCAGCCTCATCCAACGACTGCACGACATCGCACTGGCCCGCCGGGAGCGCCTCCATCAGCATGGTGACACCCCGTTCCTGCGCGTGTGGACCGGCCTCCGCGAACCCGTCGACATAATATTTGGTGGCCTGCTCCCGCGTTAGTCCACCCGTGCTCGCCCGTTGCTGTGGCGATCCGAAAACCATCACTCCGCTCGGCCCCAGGTCGGCGCACAGATCGATCAGGTCGTGGATGTGCCGCCAGCTCCGTTTCCGGAGATTCTCGTCGGGAGTAGTCACGTGCAGCCCTTTGGGCGATACCATCAGCCAGTGCAGACCCACGAAAACCAGGCCGCTCTCTTCCATGATGGATCGGTACTCTTGCCGTTGCGCCGGCGAAACCTCCGCCGGCTTCTCGCCTAATGTGAAGGGAGCAATCTCAATGCCTGTATACCCGGCATTGCGAATGGTATGGCAAGCTTTGCGGAAATCCCAACCATTGAATCCTTCATTACAAATTGCGTGACGGAATGTGTATGCCATCTATTTGCTAGTGTACAGGTCCGCCGCGGCGCGCTACCACGATCAGGGACAGCCCCTTCCAGGGCATCAACGCCTCCGTACGCCGCCACAGCCAGATTGACTTGTCGAAGAGCTTGAGCGTGAGTTTATTGATCTGCCTGGCGTGGAGTACGTTGCCGTGAAACCACCAAGCGGGCTTTCCGATTTTGTTGAGTTGGTGCGTGTGGAGGACCTCCAGGCCGGCTTTTTCCAGAACCTGCCGCAGGTCAGCCTCATCGAACCGCCGGCGATGTCCTAAAGATTCATCGATGCCGCTGAAGAGGTCCATGCCTTGCGGTACCAGGATCACGAGTTGTCCGCCAGGCGCAAGCGTAGCGCTCAGCGCATGCACGGTTGCGACTGGATCGCTCACGTACTCAAGAACATTCACGCACAACACCGTTTCCATCGATCCCTGGAGATCCTCGAAATCCCGCGCATCCTCGGGATCCAAGCGCCGCACCTCAACGTTCGGGGTTCGCAGGAAGCGGTTTCGCAGGGCATGCAGGAAAAGAGGATCTTTCTCGCCCGCCACATACTGCAGCGTACGGCCCATGAGCCGCCCGGTGACGTTGCCGATGCCGGCGCCGGCCTCGAGCACAACGTTCCCCACGTGCGGGCGGAGCACTCGCGTCATCCAACTGACGTACTGCGGGGTTCCAGATAGATTGTTTACGGATCCGCGCCCGTACGGCTCGACGTAAAGGTCGTCAATGAGCCAGTACCAAAGAATGACGGAAAAGACCTTTAGTCCGTCCTTCCAGCCGATCTTTTTGCCCTCTTCATAGGTACGGCCGTGGTAGCTGATCGGCACTTCGTAAATTCGCAGCTTACGCTTGCCCGCCTTCATCGTGATTTCGGGCTCGAAACCAAACCGATTGGAACGCACAGGGATGCTCTTCAACAGATCGGTCCGGAAAACCTTGTAACAGGTCTCCATGTCGGTTACGTTCAGGTTGCAAAACATGTTCGAAACCAGAGTGAGAAATTTATTGATCATCGAGTGCCAGAAGGGCAGCACACGTGTCTGCTCGCCTCTCAGGTACCGCGACCCGAACACGGCGTCCGCATATCCGTCCAATAGGGGACGCAGCAGCCGGGAATATTCCGAAGGGTCGTACTCCAGATCGGCATCTTGAACGATACAAAAGTCGCCGGTTGCCTGCTGAATAGCGAATCGAACGGCGGCTCCTTTTCCTTGATTGATCTCCTGCCGGAAGAGGCGTATACGGGGGTCAGAGGCGGCGAATCGGTCCAGAATGGCCGATGTACCATCGGTGGAACAATCATCGACAATAATCAGCTCACGCTCCATTTCTTCCGGCAGAGGAGCTGCCAAAACCTGGGTCAGACTCCTCTGAACAGCCGCACGTTCGTTGTACACCGGTATCAGGATCGAAAGCTTCATGTAAGAACCCTCAGTATAATGAATGCGATCCGATCCACTTCCTTAACATCGGATCTGGAGGTTTTTATGAAAGATACAAGCAGCCGCCGTGAGTTCGTGAAAACATCCGGAGCGGCCACCGCGGGACTCGGAATACTAATCGCCACGCCTCAGGCCGTACGCGGAGCGCAAGCGAACTCCGCGTTGACGGTGGGCCTGATCGGGGCGGGGCGCCGTGGTACCTACGTGAGCGGCATTTTTGCGAAAAATGAGTTCGCCCGTATCGCTGCGGTTTGCGACATCTACGACGATCAGTTAGCCGCCGCCAGTGGCAAGTTTGCGGGCGCCCGGACCTTTAAAAACTACAAGGATCTGTTGGCAAGTGATGTGGATGCGGTGTATATCGCCACCCCGCCGTATCTGCATCCGGAGCATTTCGAAGCGGCGGTAGCCGCGCGCAAACACATTTTCATGGAGAAGCCAGCCGGGGTGGATGTGGCCGGCGTGAACCGCGTCATCGCAGCGGCCAAAAAAGCCGATAAAACCAAACGGATTTCGGTGGATTATCAGCAGCGATATGGGACCGATTACCGGGCGGCGCGCGAATTGATGCGGCAAGGCCAGCTTGGAGAAATCGCTTCGATCCGCGCAGCCTGGATTGGCGGGGGCCTGCCGGTGCGCGAAGGCCATGCCGCGGGTGAGGAGAAGGTCCGCAACTGGCTGTTCTACCGGGAACATTCCGGCGATATCATTGTCGAGCAGAACTGTCACAACCTGGACGTCGTGAACTGGTTTATGGATGCGCACCCGGTCAGGGCTTCGGGATATGGCGGACGCGCAATTCGTAAGAATATCGGCAACATCATGGACAACCTGGCGTGCACGTTTGAATATCCAGACGGCACCGTGTTCAGTTTTTCGGCCAATCAGTACGTTTCGGGGGGCTTTCAGGACATTTCCGAGACGTTTATGTGCACTAAAGGCACTCTAAATACGTCCCGGCAAGGCTACAGACTGTACAACAAGCCGGGGCGCGTGGCGGAACCGGAATTCGTCCAATCGGCAACGTCGAAGGGCGACATCACGGCTGACGCAGTGAATCAGTTTATTGAAGGCGCCCGTACCGGCAAGTTGGAAAATGCCGCCTTCTACGCGGCCGATAGCACGCTGACGGCGATTCTCGCCCGAGAGGCGATCTATCGCAAACAGGATCTGACCTGGGATGAGTTGTTGAAGAAGGGATAACTCACAAAAACCACGCTGGCGGCGCCGGAAGACTCCCGGCACTACCAGCGCGGTTAGCGGAGGGGGTAGCTCGAGGTTACCTAAAAGCTGCCCGGTCTAACGAGGGATGGGTTCGTTGTGAAATTGAGCCTTGTGCCACTCGTCTGCTTCGCGGTCTGCCTGCTCTTTTGTATAGCCATACCGCTCTTGCAGTCTACCGATTAACTGGTCTTTCTTTCCGCCGATGTACTCGAAATCATCGTCGGTCAACTTCGACCACTTCTCGCGCACGGTGCCTTTCATCTGTTTCCACTTGCCTTCTACCTGGTCCCAGTTCATTTCGGTTGTCTTTGACCTCCGCAGACCTACCTTGCAAGATACCTACCAAAGCCTAACCAAAAGATATTGCAATCCTTAGCCGCGTCTTCCGGAGTACATGAAGTAATATTTACTTGTAACGTGCTAAATCAAAACTCTGCCGTTTTACTCGAGACCGATATATTTGGGCTGCAGCCTGTCGCACGGGGAAAAGTGCGCGATATTTATGCTGTTGATGACAGACTCCTGATCGTCGCGACCGATCGGATTTCGGCCTTCGACTATATTCTGGCCACCGGCATTCCGCGGAAGGGAACCGTTCTCACGCAGCTTTCGCTGTTCTGGTTCAACTACTTACGCAATCTGGTGCCGAACCACCTGATCACTGCCGACGTCAGCGAATACCCGCCGGAGCTGCAAGCGGCATCGGCTCAGCTGGCTCAGCGCTCGATGCTGGTGCGCAAGGCCAGAATGATCGACATCGAGTGCGTGGCGCGCGGCTATCTGTCCGGTTCCGGATGGAAGGAATACTGTGCGACCGGCACCGTGTGCGGCATCCCGCTTCCCGCCGGCCTGATGGAAAGCTCCCGGCTTCCGGAGCCCATCTTTACTCCCGCCAGCAAAGCGGAAACGGGACATGATGAGAACATATCTTTTGCGAGGGTCGTGGACCGGATCGGAGAAGACTTGGCGCGCCGGCTGCGCGACCTGACGCTCAGAATCTATGAGAAGGCGGCCCGTTACGCGGAATCCAAGGGGATCATCATCGCGGATACCAAGTTCGAGTTCGGATTCGTGGGCGACCAGCTCACGCTGGCGGACGAGGTGTTGACGCCCGATTCCTCACGCTTTTGGCCGATGGAAAGCTACCGGCCGGGCGGCGCACAGCCCTCGTTCGATAAACAGTATGTGCGCGATTACCTGGAATCCATTCACTGGGATAAACAACCTCCGGCGCCTGCGCTGCCGCCGGACGTAGCGGCTCGCACCGGTGAAAAATATCAGGAAGCCTATCGCATTCTGGCTGGAAAAGCACTGTGAACTGGCTAGATGCAGTCCTGGCGCTCATCATTGGAGTATCACTATTCACCGGATTTCGAAAGGGCCTCCTCCGGATCGGAATCGGCTTTGCCGCGGTGTTTGTGGGCTTCCTCGCGGCGTCCTGGTTTTATGGCACGGTGGCCGCCTTTCTGCTTCCCTACGTCACCTCGAAACCGGCTGCCAACGTGCTCGGATTTCTGCTGGTCTTTGTGTCAATCCTCGCCCTGGGGACTTTGCTGAGTGTGATCCTCACTCGTTTTTTCAAAATGGCGGGTATCAACTGGCTCGATCGCCTGCTCGGCGGCGTATTCGGACTGGTCCGGGGCCTTCTGATCTCGGTGGTCCTGGTGATGATGTTGAGCGCGTTTTCATTCAACGCCAAGCCGCAGGCCGTGATCGATTCCACCCTGGCGCCCTACGTATTGGAATCCGCGAGAATCCTCTCCGCGATGACCCCTAACGAGATCAAGCTAGGGTTCCGGCGAAGCTATGAAAATATCAAGAAGAGTTGGAACGGCGCCCTGAAAAAGGGTCCTCTCAAAAAGACAGAAATTCAGTGATGAAATTGCTCATTTTTGACCTCGACGGCACTCTGATCGATTCCAAGCTGGATCTGGCGCACGCGGTAAACGCCACCCGCGCCTCCCTGGGAATGGAGGGGCTCCCGCTCGAGGTGATCGCCGCCTATGTGGGAAATGGAGCCCCCGTGCTGGTCCGGCGGGCGGTGGGCCCCGCCGCCTCGGAGGCCACCGTCGCACAGGCGCTGGAGTTTTTCCTCGCCTACTACGCGGAGCACATGCTCGATTACACAACCGTGTATCCCGGTGTTCGTGACACACTGAACTGCTTGATGGAAGAGGGACGGCAGATGGCTGTGCTGACGAATAAACCCGTTCGCATGAGTAAGGCCATCATCCAGGGGCTTGGCTTGAACCATCACTTTTTCCAGGTTTACGGGGGAAACAGCTTCGAAGAGAAGAAGCCCAGCCCGATCGGAATTGCGGCTTTGCTGGAGGAAGCGGGCTGCGGACTGCAGGATGCGCTGATGATCGGCGACAGCGCCGTGGATGTCAAAACAGCCAGGAATGCAGGTGTACGCTCCTGCGGTGTGACTTATGGATTTCAGCCGGAGACGCTCGTGGATTGCTCCCCCGACTTCCTGATCGAAAAAATTGAAGAATTAGTGGACCTCGTAAACACCCCTCCTAAAGAAGACTAGGATCAGTGTATGGATCTACCGCACCTGGTGACCGCACTTCCCGGACCACGAGCTCAGGCGGTGATCGAGAGAGATAACGCCGTCCTGTCTCCTTCCTATACACGCGGTTATCCGCTGGTGGCGAGCCGCGGCGAAGGAGCCATTGTGGAAGATGTGGATGGCAACCGGTTTCTCGATTTCAATGCCGGAATCGCCGTCGCCGCTACCGGACACTGCCATCCCGCTGTAGTGCAGGCGGTGCAGCGGCAGGCTGGCAGGCTGATCCACATGTCCGGCACCGATTTCTATTACGAGAATATGGTGCTGCTTGCGGAAAAGCTTGCCGCCATCACGCCCGGCCAAGCCCGTAAGCGTGTTTATTTCGGGAACTCCGGAACCGAAGCGATTGAAGCCGCCTTCAAGATGGCTCGCTATCACAGCGGCCGGCAGCAATTTATCGCGTTCTTCGGAGGCTTTCACGGGCGCACCATGGGAGCGCTGTCCCTGACGGCGAGCAAGAACGTCCAGAAGAGAGGCTTCGCTCCCTTTGTGCCGGGCGTTCACCACGTCGAGTATCCCAACTGTTATCGCTGTCCCTACGGCAAGACTCCGGATTCCTGCGCCGTCGATTGCGCGAAGGTCATTGAAGACGTGGTGATCAAACACGTCGTTCCGGCAGAGGAGATTGCGGCCATCTTTATCGAGCCGGTGCAAGGCGAAGGCGGTTACCTGGTGCCTCCGCAGCGCTTCATGGATGAACTGCAGGTGATCGCACGCAGGCACGGCATCATTCTGGTCTTTGATGAGATTCAGTCCGGCATGGGACGGACTGGCAAGATGTTCGCGGCCGATCATTTCGGAGCCGTTCCCGATATCGTCACCATCGCGAAAGGAATTGCCAGCGGGCTCCCGATCTCGGCCACCGTCGCGCGCGCCGAGATCATGAACTGGGAGCCAGGCGCGCACGCCTCCACGTTTGGAGGCAATCCGGTCGCCATCGCAGCGGCCCTCGCCACCATTGCGTTGCTGGAAGAGAGCCTGATCGAGAATGCGGCACGCATGGGCGAGTACATTATGGAACGCATTCGAAACTGGCCGGCCCGGTTTCCGGTAGTGGGCGAGGTGCGCGGACTCGGATTGATGATTGGAATCGAATTTGTCCGTGACCAGCAGACCAAGGAGCGCGCCCCCGAAGTGCGGGACAGTATAGTACGGATGGCGTTTGAGCGCGGTCTGCTGATTCTTGGGGCCGGCCCGAACACTATACGCCTCTGTCCACCGTTGCTTATCACAAAGGATCAAGCGGACTTCGCGGTGGATACACTGGAGGAATGCCTGCAGGGCGCCATCCGGCGCTAGCGCCGCGAACGCTGGACGTTGGCTGTGGTGTGAAAAAATATCCCGGCTCCATCGGGGTGGATCGGAACGCCGCCAGCCGTGCCGATGTTCTGTGCGACCTCGATCGCTTCCCCTATCCGTTCCGCGATTCGTCTTTCGAGCAGGTACGCGCCGTTCACGTCATTGAGCACGTCTCCGATGTGATTCGCACTATGGAGGAGTTTCACCGTCTCTTAGTGGCGGGAGGCCACGTTTACATCGCTACGCCGCACTATACGGATTTCAGCTCGTTCTGCGATCCCACTCACCGCTGGCACCTGAACAGCTTCTCCTTCCGCTACTTCGGCCAGGACAATGCGGGATTCGGCTACTACTCGCAATGCCGATTCCTTGAGAAATCTGTCAGGCTGCGTTTACTAGCGTTCTGGAGATACCTCGGGTTTGAGCTTCTGGTCAACCATTTCCCGCGCTTCCGCAGGTTCTGGGAGCACTACCTGTGCTTTGTGGTGCGCGGAAAGGTGATCGAGTTCGAGCTGGTGGCAGTCAAGGATGAGAACGCTGTATCGGCTCGCTGACTGGTTGCGGCACAAGCATCGCTTGAGAGTGTGGGCGCCTGCCCACGCCTCCGGCCGGCGAGCCGAGGATCTGGCACACCGCCTGCTCCGCCGGCAAGGGTTCACCGTAGTCGCTCGAAACTATCGCGCCCGGGGCGGCTCCGGCGAAATCGACCTGATTGCCTGGGACGGACCAACGCTCGTGTTCGTGGAAGTGAAATCGCGTCTTAGCGAAGACTACGGTTCGCCGGACAGGGCTGTCGACGAGGAAAAACAGCACAAGATTCTGCGGGCAGCCTCTGAGTACGTGCACCGGTCGGGCGCTGATCGAAACGCTATACGATTCGACATTGTAAATGTCATCTTCAGCACAGAACCGGAATTGACGCACATTCCGGATGCGTTCGCATACGCCGGGCCGCTATAATCGCACATTGCCTGAGCTTCGGAAAAATCCTATCACCGGCCGTTGGGTGATCATCGCGACCGATCGCGCCAAGCGGCCGGGTGACTTCACACGCGCTCCCGCTGATCCGTCGGGCGGCCGCTTCTGCCCATTCTGTCCCGGCCATGAGCTGAAGACTCCGCCTGAGATTCTTTCCTTCCGCACCTCGGGTCAACCCAATGAACCCGGCTGGACGCTGCGCGTGACCCCCAGCAAGTTTCCAGTGCTGGGGATCGAGGGTGAGATGGAGCGTGCCGGTGAGGGACTCTATGACAAGATGTCGGCCATTGGGGCGCACGAGATCCTCATCGAGTCACCTGACCACATGCTCACGCTGGCCGATTTGGATCAGAAACGGGTAGAAGATCTCTTTTGGGCCTTTCGCGACCGGCTGGTGGATCTAAAGAAGGACACACGGTTGCGCTACGTGCAGCTGTTCAAAAATCACGGCGAAGCCGCCGGCGCCCAGTTGGAACATTCCCACTCGCAATTGATTGCGCTGCCCGTGGTGCCAGGGCGGGTGCAAGAGGAGATGGACGGCGCGAAAGCTTATTTCGGCTACAAGGAACGCTGCGTCTACTGCGACATTCTTCACCAGGAGAAACAGACGGGCTCACGAGTCGTATTGGAGACAGACCATTTCCTGGTGATCCAACCCTATGCGGCACGCTCTCCTTTTGAGACTTGGATCGTCCCGCGCCAGCATTCCTCGCACATGGAGACGATGCCGGAAGAACAGATCCGGAATGCCGGATCCGTGCTGAAGACTACCTTACAAAAGCTGGACAAAGCTCTGGAGCGGCCACCTTACAACTTTTTCATACATTCCGGTCCGCTGCAGGAGCCTGCGATGCCGCATTATCACTGGCACATGGAAGTGATCCCACGCCTGACTCGCGTCGCGGGCTTTGAATGGGGCTCCGGCCTTTTTCTCAATCCGACGCCCCCCGAAGAAGCGGCGGACTTTCTGCGTTCCATCGCGTGACCGCAGCGCCGGAATTACCGGAGGATCTTATACACACGGTTGTGCGCATCACTGTACTCCAGCCGTAGGAAGGGCAGGGAATCGGCCGCTTCCCGCAGTGCCTTGCTGCCGCGCTCGTGAAGGTCGCGATAAAAGTCCACATTGGTGAGCAACAGGTGAGTCAACCCGGCGTCCCTAGCCGCCGCAGGCAGCGCCTCGACATATCGCCGTTTTCCTGCTTCGTCTTCGGCAAAGAGCAAACGGCCCACAATAGGTTCCGTCAGGCCGCGGCGTCCGGTCTCCAGGTACAGGACTGCGTCGTCGTAGGCCAGAAAGGTGTCGGACGGCAGCGTGTGCTCGCGCACCCAGGAGTATACGGGTGCGGTATCCCGGAGAAGGCGGACACGATCTTCCATCAGGGTGGGCAGCAGCCTGATTCCACCCCAGGTCAGGTTCGCCCAAGTGGCGCCGTAGCAAAACAGAACTACCGCGATTGCGTAAGCGGCGATCCTGTCGGCCGATTTGGGCTTGCGGGCATTCATCAGGACGAGATGCCAGACGTGCCGGAGTTCCGTAAAGAGGCCCGCTGCCAACAGCGGAAACAGCGGGAAAAGAAACCGCGCGCTGGGGGCATAATGCCAGGTCAGAAGCATCAGCGAGAGGCCCACGCCGTATACCGCATAATGCAGGCGCCGTGAGGTCTGCAGCAGGCGGATAAGCCCGGATACGGCGGCGATCGCGGTGACTCCCGCCAAAATTCTCGCAAAGAAGGAATCGTCCACGTTGAACAGCAGCAACTGTCCGATGCCGCGCCAATACTCTGCCGCATTCAATTGCAGCATCGCCGGTATCTCCGAGGGGTGGACATTCTTCAGATAGAAACCGAGATAATCCGTGTAATAGAGGGAAAAGAGGTCGTTTCCGGACTGGTGGAGCTTCGCCCAAAGCTGCCAACCGGCCATGGCCGGCAGCATTCCTGTTAGGAAGAGCACCGCGCCCGCACGCCGCTTCGCCAGCCAAAAACACAAGGGAACCGACACTAGCAGAGGAGCCGCGACGGAGCGTATCAGGTACGTGAATCCGGCCAGGATTCCCAACAGCAGGTAACACCACCATGGAAGTGCCTGATCAGTTCCCCGCTCGGCCAGCCCGAGCACAGCCAGCAGCCCCACGCAAAAGAACAGATCGGACATGAGCGAGAGGGCCAGCATCAGCGACATCGCGTTGAGAGCGATGCTCAGACAGAGAAAAGAGGTGGCTGCGAAGCCAAAGCCATAATCCCGGAACACCTGGCGGGCCAGCAGCAGGTAGGCGGGAAAGAGTAGCCAGGAGAGTAGCGCCGCCAAAGGAAGATTCTGCGGGAACAGCGGATTCAGCAGCCATACACCGGCGAGCAGGGCCGGGTAGGCCGGCGGGTATTTACTCTGATGCGGCTGGGCCGGCATGCTCTGGATTCGATAGCCCTGACCCTCGGCCAGCGACTTGGCGGACACCCAATAGATGGCATCATCGTGATGCAGTCCGAACTGCGGCATGTTGCGATAACGCCACGCGAGAAATCCGGAGGGCACAAGCAGCAACAGGAAAAGAGCCATAGAAAGAGCTCTCGCCCGTGCCGTGTGGGTGCGTGTCATTTTGCACCAGATTACCATCCGGACACGATTCCGCCCCCTGTGCCATGCTGGCAGAAGATGAAACTTACCTTTTGGGGCGCCGCACGGACCGTGACAGGGTCGATGCACGAGTTAACCGTAGCGGGCAGCCGCTATTTGCTAGACTGCGGCACCTACCAGGGAAGACGACGGGAGGCCCGGGAGCGCAATTCGCACTTTCCATTCCCTGCCCACCAGGTAAATTGCGTCATGCTGTCACACGCCCACATCGATCACAGCGGCAATTTGCCCACTCTGGTGAAGAACGGGTATACAGGGCCGATTTACACCTCTCCGGCCACTGCGGATCTGTGTGATCCTATGCTGCTCGATTCCGCCAATCTGCAGGAAAAGGACGCCGTCTTCCTGAACAAACGCTCCTGGCGCAGGCGCTCCGTGCTGGGCAACCAGGCTGCGTCGGATGAAGTGGTGGAACCGGTTTACACAGCCCCCGATGCCGAGCAGACGCTGAAACAGTTTCAGCGCGTGTTATTGCACACGCCTACGGAGGTGGGTCCAGGCGTCATTTATGAAACCATCGACGCCGGACATATGCTCGGATCCACGTCCATGATTCTGCAGCTGCGCGAGAGTGGTGCGCCCATACGGCTGCTCTTTTCCGCCGACGTCGGCCGCCGAGGCCTCCCAATTACACCGGACCCGGATCCGGCGCCTCCGGCCGAGTACCTGATCCTTGAAAGCACTTACGGCGACCGCCTGCACCAGGATCTCGGGCGCATTGCCGACAAACTGGCGGACACGATCAATCGCACCTGCGCACGCGGCGGCAGAATTATTGCTCCCGCCTTTGCGGTGGGCCGGACTCAGCAGCTGGTACTTATGCTGCATCAGTTGATCAACGAATCGCGAATACCGTCCATCCCGATTTTCGTGGATAGCCCCCTGGCGGCGAAGGCTACCAGCGTTTTCCGCGCGCACGCCGAGGCCCACGATGCGGAAACGCAGATCTTCGCGCAACATGGGGAGGATCCTTTCGGCTTTCAGCGGCTGCGCTATACACAGGATGTCAACGAATCCAAGGCGCTCAATGATCTGCGTGGCCCGTTTCTGGTGATCTCTTCCTCGGGGATGTGCGAGGCAGGCCGGATTTTGCATCACCTTCGCAATAACATCGAAGATCCCAGGAACACGGTATTGATCACGGGCTTTCAAGCGGAAAACACGTTGGGGAGAAGAATCGTCGAGCGCGAGCGGGAGGTTCCGATATTCGGCGATCTCTTTCGGCTGCGCGCCGAGGTGGTGAAATTAAACGAGCTGAGCGGTCACGCGGACCAGCGGGAGCTGCTCGAATGGATGAAGCCCGTCACGCCGGGTCTCAAGAAAGTTTTTCTGGTGCATGGTGAGATCGGCCCCCAGCAAGCTTTAGCACGGGCCATCCAGGAACGCTATGGATTGCCGGTGGAAATTCCGGAAAGAGGACAGAGCTTCGATCTTTCGTAAGTGTTTAATCCAGATCAAAGTCCCGTTTGGGCGGCGCCGCATCCGGGTCCGCCTTAGCCTGCTTTAGCAGTTCGTCGAATTTCCTGTCCAGCAGCGACTGCCGGGTTTTCTGCTCCGCAAACGATTTCTGGAAAACCTCTTCGCGCCGGGCCGCCTCACCCTTGAGTTTTGCCACCGCCGCCGCCATATCCTCGATCGCGGGACCCTTCTCCACCTGTTTGTGACTGATCACCGCGCGCAAATCCGCGTCCACTTTGATTACAGTCTTGCAGCACGGACACTCAATTTCGATCAGCTCTGCCATAGATTTAGGGTAGCGCACCAATACGTTCAATACCCGCAATGGTTCCGCCACCCGACCCGACGTCACCGCCGAAACCATGACACCGTGCTATAGTGAAGGAGCGTTCGTACCTGCCATTCGATTGGAATCAGCTTCACAGCAGCGGCAGCCTAGCCGTGGTGTGCATGCGATGTCGGTCTCAGGAGCGCGAATAGCTTAAGAAGGGCGTAAAGATGAAAGAAAAAGGTATTGTGAAGTGGTTTAATGCAGCCAAGGGTTTCGGCTTCATTCAAAGAGAAAACGGTGAGGATGTATTCGTACATTTCTCCGCTATTCAGTCGAATGGTTATCGGTCGCTCGATGAAGGAGCCCAGGTTCAATTTGTGGTGAAAAAGGGTCCTAAAGGCCTGCAGGCAGAAGAAGTCTCGGTCGGTTAGTTCCTAACTCTGGAAGGTCCGCCGCAGTGGACCTTCCCTTCCTGAAAAACTCCCCCCTAAAACAGCCGCCAGCAGTCACTTGGCCGGCATGAGATATTTCTTCACATCCGGAAAGAGCAGCGGAATAACGTCGGGCTTCTCCAGATCCGCACGGGTTACCAGCGTGATTCCGGAATCGATTTTCGCAGGCGGTGTTTGACCGCTCAACTTCATTGCGACGGCCCGCGTCGACTCATACCCCATCTTGAAAGGATCCTGCACCAGTAGTGCGTCGATGTGCCGATCGCGTAAATCCTGAATGAGCCGGTCGTTTGTGTCGAAGGCGACCATCCGAGTCCGGGTATTAAAGCGAGATTTGAGAGCCTGGACTGCTCCCGCCGAGCTGGATTCGTTGTCGGCAAAGAGACCCTCCAGATCGGGATGCGCATTCAGGATATTTTCTGTTGCCGCCATGGCCTTGGCCTGGCTGGCCATTCCATGAGCGGTCTGCACCAGTTGAATACCGGGAAATTTGCTATGTAGCTCCTCGGTGAACCCCTGCTCGCGTTCCATGGTGGAGGCGCTTCCGGGCATGAATCCAATGAGTGCGGCCTTACCGGCCCCGCGCATCAACTCGCCGAGTTTGCGCGCCGCCATGCGGCCGCCTTCGCGGTTATCTGTGGCCACATAGGTGATGCGATGATTCGTATCGATGTCCGAATCGAAAATCGCTACGGGAATTCCCGCTCCCGCGGCTCGTTCTACACTGGCGACCAGAGCCTTCCGGTCCACCGGGGCCAGGACGATCCCGGCAAGGTGACGGTTGATCATCGACTCCACAATCGCGATCTGACGGCTGGAATCGATTTCCAGAGTGGGAGCGTTCCATTCCACTTCCAGTTTCATCTCCTGGGCTGCCTTCACCGCACCGGCATGCACGGTTTGCCAGAAGATGTGGTTTGCGCCCTTCGGAACTACGCCCACCACTCGCTTTGGCTCTTCGCGGCAACTGCTGCAGAGGAACGCAAGAAACAAAATGACCGTCAGACGATGCATAATGGTTTCAATTATCCCATCGGATTGCGGGGGTTTGTCTCCAGAAGATGCCGTTAATAAGAATAGCGTCGCTGGCCGACATTCCGGCCGGCGAGATGATGGAAGCCACTGTCGCCGGTGTGCCCTACGCGGTGTGCAACGTGGACGGCGAACTACATGCCCTGCTGGGGATCTGTCCTCATCAGGGAGGACCGCTGGCACAGGGAGCCCTGCACGAAAATATGGTTGTTTGTCCGTGGCACGCCTGGGAGTTCGATTGCCGCACGGGCCGGAATGACTTCGACCTAGAAGTCAGCGTGGCTACTGCGCCTGTTGTTATGCAAGGCGACGACGTATTCTTGGATGTGAGCGATGCCGGAACTGCCTGAAGTAGAGACGGTGGTTCGATCCCTGGCGCCGCGTGTTGCAGGCCGTCATATCGTGTCCGCGGAGTTCCTCGCGCCAAGAGTGTTACGGCATGCGAAAGACCTCACACCGGAGGTGTTGCAGGGGCAGTCGATCTCGTCCATTGAGCGCCGGGGAAAATTCATTGTGATCCTGTTAGAGCGGGGGGCGCTGGTAATTCACCTCGGCATGACGGGGAAGTTGCTGTTCGATACGCCCGTCACTCCCTATACACGCGCCATCTTCGGGCTGGACGACTCCACTCTGCTTTACGAGGACGTCCGCCAGTTCGGCAGCATCGAATATAGCGCCGAAGTTCCCGAGCGAGTCGGACGGCTCGGTCCCGAGCCGTTGGAGATTACGCCGGAGGAGTTCTACAGAGCTCTGCACGCACGCAATACCGTGGTGAAAGCTGCCCTCCTGAACCAACGGGTGGTGCGCGGCATGGGGAACATTTATACCGACGAAGCTCTATTCCGGGCGCGCATTGATCCGCGTACCAAGGCGAATCGCCTCAGCCGGGTGCGCACCGGCCGGCTGCATGCGGCCATGGTGAAGGTCTTGCGCGAGGCGATTCGCAACCGGGGGTCTTCCATCTCCAACTATGTGGATTCCGAAGGCCGGAAAGGCGGATTCCAGATTCTGCACCGTGTATACGGGCGGGCCGGAAAGCCGTGCCGCGAATGCGGAACGCCGATTCGCAAAACGGTTGTGGCGCAGCGGGGCACTCACTACTGCCCGAAATGCCAGAAGTGAAACATGTCTCGTTATAGAGTCGCAGTGGCTCGCCGGGCGGGAGCCTTGGGCGCGGTCAGAAGCTTTTCCACATCCGCTTCGGGAACCGACAGGTTGAACTTCATCACATTGGCTTCCGACTTGAGCTCTAGTGTATCCAGCAGCGTTGCGAACTTCGCGGCATCCGGCTTCTCGCGGTTTAACTGCAGCATCCCGGTTAGAAATTTGACCACGTCCAGCAACGCGGCCGCATCCTTCTCCGATCGTGTGACAGCCTCGCCCCCCACCTGGATGATTGTGCCGAAGCGGATGCCGCCACTGGTCTGTTCGATGCCGCGCAGCATGTCGCCCTTCATTGCGCCGCTCAGTTGGCGGTCCGGCATGCGGCCGGCGAATTGGGAAACCGGCGCTGATGAAACCATCCAGATGTCGTAGCGGCCGCTGAACTCATTCACCTTGGCCGCCATCCCGGCATCAAGCGGCGCGCCACCTTGGCGGCGGTCGAGGGCGCTCTTTACCATTTGGGGATCGCCGGCGATGGCGGTGCTGTTATCCGGAAATACGACCCAGCCTGCACCGGAATTCGCCAGAACATCCAGCCCCTGGTACTTCAGCAGCGGAGCACCGGCGGTTTTGGCAAGTGCAAAGATCCGGGGTACATCAAACACGCCCCGCGCCAGCACCAAACCGCGACCTTTTTGCGCTCCGGATTGGGCCGCTAATTGCGCCGCGGCCGTGGACGCGATGATCAATTCCCGCAGATCGCGCCGCGGATCGAAGCCGGTGGCCTGAATGAAACCGCGGAAACCTGCATCCTCGTCCTTCATCTGAGAGAGCAAGTGCTGGCCCAGCTTCGAATTGGCGGTATTGTCGATCCGAATTCCGGCAACCACCGTGGCGTCGGGTGGAACCAGGTTCATCAGAGCGGCGTCGGCCGCGAGCATCGGGCCGGCGGCCAGGATTAGAAGCGCGATGGAGTGTTTCACAGTGGGGCAAGCTCCTCTCTAGTTGTAACGCCAATCGGCGCGGAAAAGTTCCGCCGGAAAATTCAACCCGGAATCGGCACCTGTGCAACCACTTCGATCCCGTAGGCTTCCAGGCCCACAATCTTGCGCGGGTGATTGGTCAGGAGGCGGATCTTGTGCAGCCCGAGATCCGACAGAATCTGCGCCCCGATACCGGCTTCGTGCTGCAACCGCCGCTGGCCGTCGGCCGACGCCATGTAGTTGCCCTCGCGGCCGTGCGGCAGAAGTTTCTGCGCAGATCCGCCATCCCGCTGCACTCGCAGGCCCGGGCCCGTCTGGTGTAAATACACGAGCACGCCCCCGCCCTCGCCGGCCATTAGTTTCATGGATCCCCGGATGATGCTGCGGCAGTCGCAGTCGGTGGAGCCGAATACATCCCCAAGAACGCAGTGGGAATGCATGCGAACCAGAGTGGGACCAGCTGGCTGGATGGTTCCATGCACCAGCGCGAGATGCGTCTCGGGGTCGGCGGAGCTTCCGTAGGTAATCGTCTGGAACTCGCCGAAATCGGTATGAATGGTCCCCTCGGCCTGCCGCCGGATAAAGCGTTCATGCTGCAGCCGGTAGCGAATCAGGTCGGCTACCGAGATCATCTTGAGATGGTGCTTGCGGCAGAAATCCAGCAGCTCCGGCACACGTGCCATGGAGCCGTCCGAGCTCATGACTTCGCAAATGACACCGCCGGGGGTGAGGCCGGCGAGGCGGGCCAGATCCACAGCGGCCTCCGTCTGCCCGGCGCGCACCAGCACGCCGCCTTCGCGAGCACGCAGCGGAAATACGTGACCGGGCCGGGCCAGATCGGCGGGGCGCGCTTCAGGGGCCATCGCCACGCGGATGGTATGTGACCGGTCCGCCGCTGAGATCCCAGTGGTTACGCCCGAACTGGCGTCGACCGCTTCACAGAAGGCGGTACCGAATTGCGAAGTATTCACGGCGGACATCAGCGGCAATTGCAACTGGTCGCAGCGCTCCGGACTAAGAGCAAGGCAGATCAGGCCGCGGCCGTAAGTGGCCATGAAGTTAATTATGCCGGGGGTAATCTTCTCGGCGGCAACCGTCAGATCGCCCTCATTCTCCCGGTCCTCATCATCGACGACAATCAGCATGCGGCCGGCGCGGAACTCTTCCAGAGCTTCTGGAATGGAGGCAAATGACATAGTAGACTACTTCCAGTATCGCGCTCCCGGTTGAAAAGTCCGAACGGATTACTGCAACAGGAGCGCGTCGAGTTCCGTGGTGATTCCCGGAAGGCGATCCGGGTTGCGGAGGATATTTTGGATTCCGTACGCCGCGTAGCGGTCCATCATCAGGTCCACCGCCAGTAGAGACTGGGCGTACGCAAGAGCGGCATGCTGCGCGCTCATGCGAGACCAGCTTTGACTCATGCTTCCCAGCTTCGGCATGCGCCCCTGCCGCACCATATTCCGCAAGCCGGCACGGTGGCCGCTGCTGACACTGTCGGCGGACAGTTTCTGGGCCATTCCTTCATGCAGCCATGCCGGCCATTGCCCAAGACTCGCCAAACAAACATGCACCACTTCATGCGCCAGCGCGCGGCGGGTGTCTGGTGCTCCGCTGTTGGTCCCAGACAGGGGAATCCGGATTTTCGAGCCGTCGAACTGTCCGCCCGACCATTCGGCGGCATAGGTGCTCGCAAGGTATGCCTGCTTGCTCTGGAAGACCACGGGGATCCGGTCATTGATGTGGCAACCGAGAGTTTGAGACACCCGGTTGAACTCGCCGTCCAGCACTGCCAGCAGGCTGCGTACCGTCTCCACGGGCATGTTGGCTCCCTCATACCGCACCAGGAAGCGGTTGCCGTAAAGCCGCGCCCCACTCTTATCGCCGGCCACCTCCTTCTCGAGAGTGGCGACCCACTGTTCCACAAGATGATCCTGCTTCAGCAGTTCGGCCTCTTTCAAATAGGCCAGCGCTCGCGGGGCATCGTCGGTTTCGTAAGCCGCGATGCCGGAAAGCAGCAGCAACTGGTAGTCGCGCCCCTGGGTTTTAATCGCTGCTTCCGCCGTTTCCAACGCGGCTCGTGGCTGCTTTTGCTGCAGGAGTTGACTGGCTCGTGCGATCGGCTGCCCGCCGTTTGTGGAGCCTGGGAGCGCCTGCATCGCGGGCGAAAAATCGATTACGGCGGCGTTCCGGCGCCCCTCCTGGAAGTCATCCAATGCACTGAGCGCGCTGGCAGGTAAATAGCCCTGTACGATACTCCCGGCCACGGTAGAGGACACCTTGTAGCAGGTCTCAGCCGATCCCGAGATGGCGAAGCGAATCTCCACCGGCGTATCGGCCGGAATAGTTGCCACCGCGTTGTCCTGTGCTTCACACCCGCTGCGCAGTACGGCCTGCTGTTTCACGGCCGCCGCGGACGCCAGCAAGGCGAACGCGACGAACAGAACCAGCCCGGAAAACCACATATAACTGATAGTAGGGCGGGGCGTGTACAAAAGCCCTCGGTGGAACACCTGAGTTCCGCGGAGGGCTACTCCGGATGATACTCAATGACGACGGCCGTAATGTCGTCGTTCTGAACAGCGCCCTCGGTATATGCCTCTACTTCCCGCATCAGTGCACTGTGGAGATCAGAGCAGCTGGACGCTGCATGGGCGCGAATTATAGTCTTCATCCGGCTGGCTTCGAAAAACTTCCCGTCCACGTCCTCCGCCTCGGACATGCCATCGCTGTAGGCGACGATCTTGTCTCCCGGCTGCAGTTGCAGGTGCTCCACCTCATAGGTGGCGATATCCAGCATCCCGAGCGGCATCCCGGTGGTCTTCAGCGTCTGAAGCTCGCCATTTGTGCGGATCAGAAACGGAGTACAGTGGCCCGCGTTGGCCCAATGCAGCTCGCCGCTTTCCGTGATAGTGCAATAAAACACGGTGGCGTATTTTTCGCCTTCGGTCCTTTCGTTCAAAAACTGGTTCACCCGGGCCATCATCCGCTCAATTGCAATCGAACCCTCGGCCGCCAGCAGGAAGGCCCCCTGTAATAACGCGGCCAGCAGAGCGGAACTGACACCCTTGCCGGAAACGTCGGTGACAACGGTAGACCAGCAGCCGGGATGAATCTGCCTCACATCAAAATAATCGCCGCCCACTTGGTGCGAAGGCAGGCTGGAGCCGGCCACGCGGAACCA
>DATLBY010000172.1:0-3670 GCA_035526665.1 Bryobacteraceae bacterium | reverse complement strand
GGGTGTGCTGCGCAATCGAGCCGAGTTACGCCTGCAAGCCTATATCCTGGCGTTTCTCACCTTCTGGCAAACGGTCTTCGTTAATCTGAATTCTCCGCTGGCGCAAACCCGGATCACCACGGTTTCGCTGGTAATTGCGGCGTTTTACGGCTGCCAGTTTCTGCTGAGAGGCCGGCGCCCTGCTTCGCAGCTGTATTCAATCGGCGGCACCATCCTGCTTACATCACTCATATATAACGAGATGCACGGGCACCTGCTGACAGTAGCCCTTGGAATCGAGGGCGCCGTCCTATTGGCCGTTGGGTTCGTTTTGCTGGAACGCACTTTCCGCCTCTCAGGGTTAGTCCTGTTCCTGATCTGCATCGGCAAGCTGTTCGCCTACGACCTGAGAGAACTGGACACCATGAGCCGGATTCTCTCCTTCATCTTGTTAGGCCTGCTGCTGCTGGGCGCTTCCTGGATCTACACCCGCTTTCGCGAGCAGATCCGGCGGCTCCTCTAGACGAAAGCATCTTACGCCTTGGCCCGGACCCATCCATATCGGGTATGACTCGGCTCGGTGCCGGCCGCCGTATACTCATCTTTGATTTTTGCCATTTTATCCGAAGTAAATCCAGGAAATTCCAGGATTGTCTTCAATTCCTTCGACATCCGGCTTTCGTAATCTTTCGGTACCGGTTTAAATCGGCGCCCAAGATTTCCCCGGTCCACGCCCTGCATGCCATAGAGCTTGGCCGAGTTCAGGCCCAGGATTTTCCGCTTGGCTTCGTGCGTCAGTTCGGGATAGCCGTACTTCTTGCGCATCTCCTCCGGAATCTGGAAACGCCAGAACGCATCGATCTGCCATTGGGGGGATCCATACCAGACCGAGTCCGAGCCGAACAGTATGCGGTCCGGTCCCATGAATTTCATGAGTTGCCCCAGAATGTGTGCCGCTACCGTGGGGAAGGTCACCACCGAGGACGCCCAGGTTGTTCCGATCTCCGCGTAGATGTTTTTAAAGGGCGCGGAGAGCACGGCGTATTCCGTGGTCCAACTGATGTCCGGTACGTTTTCCCGCATCTTCCCGGAGCGGACCTCCTCCAGCGAATCGTACAGGAACATAGCCGGCTGAATACAGGAGTGATAGGTGATGAAGTTCAGTCCGGGCCAATCCTTGGCGGCCTTAGGCAAGTCGCCGGGATGGCCGCGAAGCGGATCCGGTGGGCCGGGCGCCAAGCCCTTGTGGACGCATATATTGTTGAAGCCGGGCTTCTTACTCTTGAGCTTTCGATAAGTTTTCTCGATCAGCTCAAACGTGGGATAAGCCACCTCCTCGTCGTCATGCCGCCACTGCCGCATCAGGCTGTTGGGATCGTTGTCTACTTTGGCGGCGTTGGAAATGTTGTAGCCCTTCCAGGAATCGGGCTGGTTTTTTTCCGTCTGTTCTTCGATATAAGCTAGGTTTCCCTTGCCGACGTACAGGAGACCGTGGGCCAACATGCGCGTGGATCCGGACACCTGATTGACAAAGTCGCGCGCGGCGGCTGTTTGCGCACCCGTCAGGATTTCGCCCTTCAGAGCCTCCTGCACATTTTTGGGTGCGCGCCGTGCCTCCGCTCCAATGGTGACAGAAGAAGCCGTTACATTACTCAGCAGCCCGACAGTCACCTGGCTATCGAGAAAGACTTCTTTGATGAACTGAACAATCTGAGCGTTGCCCGGATTGATAGGCAGGCCGGCAAGGGCCGGATTCCAAACGCCCCAGACCTCCCCATGCTCGTCCGGAAGATTTTTCGGATTGTACGGATTTGCCTTAAAAGCCGGCGCCGCTGATGAGCCTTGCGCCAGAGCGCGAAGCCCGGTACCGCCGGCCTTCTGGCTTCCGCGGACCATGTGGAGCTGATCGTCGAACACGAACAAATCCCGCGGCGCACCGGACTGGGCATAAGCGACTGGTTCGAACATTTCGACGAGATTCACATCAAAAAAATGGCCAAACACTTCGTTCATGGCGAGGAAGGCAGCGGCCATGCCTCCGCTCGTCGCCAGAAATCGCCTCCGGTCGACGGATAGCTTGCTGCTGGCCGATCCAGCAAGTTCGGCGATCCTGGCTTCCACTTGAGACTGCTTGGCCGTCTGCAGGGCGGGCATGTATTCGCCATTGGAGATCATTCGTGTGGGAACGGGTGAGGGGAATAAGTCGGCCTCATCCGCGCGCACACATTTGGCGATCTGGTCGTCATCGAGCAACCCATGGTCCGCTTCCCAGACTCGCCCCTTTTCGTTCCACTTTCGTCGCGCCATTTAGTGAAGTCCTCCTTTGCGCTATCCGGGTGAGCACCCGAGTGGCTAGGAGTATATCGAATTTCCCTCCGCGGCAAGGCCATCTGGTGGGCTGTTAACCTGCGCCATTTTCTGATACGATTCATTTCCGCGGCTCGCCTGAAGCCGCAAACTTAGTTTTGCAGGAGGATCCACATGTTTGTTCGCACGTTGTTCGCATTGTGCACCTTCGCCGCATTAGCCATGGCGGCCAATCCGATGGACGGGACGTGGAAGTTGAATGCCGGCAAGTCCAAATACGTCGGAGTTCCGCAACCAAAGGATTTGACCGTAACTTATACGTCGCAAGGGGAAGGTTGGGCCTACGAGGGCAAGGGGACTTCCGCCACCGGCGACCCCATTAACATGACGTTCGCATATGCCAAGGACGAGGAAGATATCAAGCTCACGGGCTATCCTTATGCCGACACGTTGGTTCTCAAGAACGGGAAGTCGAATGTCGGCACCGGTACCTTCAAGCGAGAAGGGAAACCGATCGGAACGGTGAAACGAACCATCTCGGCCGATGGTAAAACAATGACGGTGGAAGGCCGCCTCACCTTGGCCGACGGGAAGAAAGCCCGCTATACGTCCGTTTACGACAAACAGTAAATTAAGAGCCGCTCCCGCGTAGAATCGTGAATGGACGATATCCGTCCTTGGGAGCTAATTGTTTTGATCATTGCCGACCTTTCGCAGATCGCCGGCCGCACCTACCCGGCCCGGCGGCGGACGCAGAATCTTGTGGGCGGCGCCAGCCCGATTCAAGCGCGCAATTTTTCGATGGGGCATGTCACGCTGGAGCCCAATGGAGGCCAGGTTCCGTGGCATAACCAGGAGCAGGAAGAGATCTACTACATCCTCGAAGGCGCCTGTGAGATGTGTCTGGGAGAGGAGCGGCGGCCGCTCGCGGCCGGTCAGGCGGCCTATATTCCGCCCGGCGTGTTCCATCAGTTGACGAATATCGGCGAAACTCCCGCGCGCATGTTGTACTGCTACGGTCCGGCCGGCGATGTCGCACACTGGAGGCAGGAACTGGAAGGTACACTGCCGCGCGCGGGCGTCGAAGCCCCACCCCTGCCGGATGGCGCGCGTCCCCAATGCACGGATCAGCCAAAGAGCTGAGGAACACATCCATGAGCGCACAAAAAGTACACTCGGTCGGCATCATTATGAATGGCGTGACCGGCCGCATGGGATTGAATCAACATCTGCGCCGCTCACTTTTCGCCATCATGAAACAGGGCGGCGTGAAAATGGGCGACGAAGTCATCATGCCGCGCCCGCTGCTGGTGGGGCGGAATGCAGCCAAGCTGGAAACCATCGCGAATGAGTGCGGGGGTCTGCCCTGGTCCACGGATCTGGA
>DATLBY010000171.1:0-3340 GCA_035526665.1 Bryobacteraceae bacterium | reverse complement strand
GGAAACAAAAACGGACGGCTGCCGGAGCCGGCGAAGAACGGGAAAATATAGTCGCTAGCCGCCAGAAAGTCGAACGTTACGTCGATGCGCTTCCCGATGCGCTGGGTCAGCAAAGCCGTGAACATGTGTGGGAAGACCCGGATAGAACGAAGGGAGCCTCCGAGCAGTGTCGACTGCCGCTCATCGGCGTTGGTGTAAGTGTACGACGTGTTCAGACTAAGACCGCGCGCCGGAGTCGCGTCCACGCTCAACTCCAGTCCGCGCGCGAGTCCGCCGCGCGCATTCGTGTATCCTCCAAAGCGTCCATAGTTGTTAATGGCGCTGCTGGAATCGAAAACGATCGCCTCCTGAATACGCGTGTAAAAGAATGTGCCGCGAACGCGAACCCGATTACCCGCCAGATACTGGTCGATTCCGGCATCGAAGGCCAGCAGGCGCTCGGGACGCAGGAAGGGATCGCCATAGGGGCTAAAGCTTCCAAAATAGAACGAAGACCCGAATCTCTCATATAGAGACGGGACCCGGTATCCGTTGCCGGCATGCGCGCGCAGCTTGGTACCGCTCGGCCGGAGAAAATATGCCATCGACGCGTCGCCGGTCCAGGCTCTCTTGGGGGCGCTGAGCTGCAAACTCTGATACAGCGCATTGGCGCCAGCAAAGACGGGAGTGGATAGGTCGAAGCCCTGCGTACGCCCGGATACCGAAAATTGAAGCCGGTTGTTCAATAAGCGGACCTGGTCCTGGACAAACGCAGAGTGGCTTTTTTGAATAATTTCGAGCCGCGCGTTCACACGCCGGGCGATCACCGGGTTCTCGTCAGTGGAACGGTTATCGAAGTTCTCCCGTTCCCACTCGTATCCGGCGGTCAACAGGTTGTAGCGGCCAGTCTGCAAGTCGGTGCGGGCCTGAACCGTATCGAGCCTGCCCTCGAAGAGATTGGAAGTGCTGAAGGGCGGCGGAAATCGGGTTCCACCGGGACCGTCGCGATTGTCGCGCCGCGTGCTGAGCCCCTGGTAATTGATCCTGTAGGAGACGCCAGGCGTAATCTGCTGGGTGAAGCCGAACAGGCCTGAAAAGTATCGTGCGGAGCGCCGGCTATCTGGATCATCGGGCGAGGGAATGAAGGTCACGTTCGCGATCGCCGTCACAAATTCCGTATTGGGTAGCCTGGAGGCGGCCACTGCGTAAGGACTGCTGTTCAGGTCGGAATAGGCATCGCTGGCATAAATTCGCGCAGTAAGCATGGCTCCGGGATACAGAGCCAGCTGGGCAAAGCCCTGCGCACTGGTGTTGCGATACCGGTCGTTGCCATCGATTCCCCGCATGACGTTCAAATGGGAAACGCCGGTGGTGTAACGCAGCCGGTCTTTCCATGCTCCGCCCGCGCCTTTGGCGGCGCTGCGAAACAGCCCCAGCCCACCGCCTTCGGCATCGAAGCTGCCATGAAAGGGACCGCCACCCTGGTCGGTCACCACGTTGATTACGGCCGCGGTGGCGTTGGTCCCGTAGAGTGAGGAACCGGACCCGCGCTCAATCTCAATGCGATCGGTGTCGGCGAGCATGAGATCGCCGAAAAATCCGGTAGCATCTCCCTGCGGCGAGGCCGCATCGCGCAGACGGAAGCCGTCAATCAAGAGCGCCGTATCATAGGCCCGCATGCCTCGCGCCTGGATGCGGGTAAATGCGCCCGGGCCGCCTGTCTGCTCAACACGCAAGCCGGGAACCAGCCGGACAGCCTGCGTGAGCGAAAAATGCGCACGCTCCAGAAGCTGCCGCGAGTCGATAATGTCTATCACCTTCGACTCTTCGTCGGTGGATTGCGCCGTACCAGAGGCCGTGACCTGAACCTGCGAATTGAGGCTCGCCAGGGTCAACTGCACGTCGGCTTTGGCTGCCGTGGCCGCGACGGCCATCACCGGCAGAGCGGGCGATCCGGTGAATCCATCGGCTTTCGCGGTCATCAGGTATTCACCCGGGGTTACCGCCGCAAAGCGATACGCTCCAGAGTTGTCGCTGAAAGTGGTGCGATGGATATTGGCGTCACGGGCGGTGATGACAACCGTAGCGCGGGGAACGGTGGCTCCCGATGGGTCGGTAACGCGGCCTTCGATACTGGCCGATTGCGCTGCAGAAACGGCAGCAAAAAGAATATGGATGAGAGTAACTTTCACGTTCGCCTCGACGATGAAGTTTTGGAAAACGCGCAACAGGGAAAATACAGGCGGATTTGCATGACCGGCCGGCCTTCCCCTCGAAGGCGCGTTTTTCCGTCCGCACCCATTCGGTGTGCGGCGTGTCGGCAGGTCTTCGGACTTGCAGGCTTTGGCTTGACGCCGTTTCCTAATTGCCGTCGCTTCCCGGCTCTTTCGAACCAGTGCTTGGTTGACGGCGTTCGTTCCTGCTCACCGCTGCGGGGCAGTTCCGGGTTTGCACCGGATTCCCTTTCTCAACGCCTGGAGTAGCAAGGCGTACCGACAGCACTCGATAGGATAGCAGATCGCCTGAGCCTTACATTATGGTGCCGGACTAAGCTACTCTGGCCGGCTCGCGGCACGCGACAGCTCGAAGGCGAGCAGTCCCCAGGCAGCGATAAATGCGATCCCGCCGAAGGGCGTTACGGCTCCAAGCGTCCGGATACCGGTGATCGCCAACACATAGAGACTTCCGGAAAACAAGAAAATGCCTGCAAGGAGCAATAAGGCGATTCGCCTGGCGGCCGCGTCCGGCAACCGGAATAGCGGAATCAGAAGCAGGCCCAGCGCATGTACGAAGTGGTAAAAGACAGCCCGCTCCCAAACGCCCAGTGAGTAGGCATCGAGACGATTGCGCAAGCTATGCGCCCCAAAAGCTCCCAGCACCACAGCTGCCCCGAGCAGTCCGGCAGCCACGGCGGACCATCTCATCAAGAGCCTCGCTTCTTCGCAGCATGCTGCACCATAGGAACCGCTTCATCTTATCGCGGACAATAGGACGAAGATGCCTCAGGCTGTTTTGATGAATGTTCTATGGCAATAGCGATCCACCCGGCAAGGCAAGGCATTCGACCCATTCTTTTCTCGATTGCCGTTAACCTGACGCTCTCGGTGGTGAAGGCCGTCGCCGGCACGGTGGGCCACTCCTACGCACTCATCGCGGATGCGGCCGAGTCGCTGTCGGACGTGTTCAGCTCGCTGGTCGTCTACATCGGTCTGCGCGTGGCTAGCCGCCCACCCGATGCGGACCATCCCTACGGACATGGCAAAGCAGAGCCGATGGCGGCGACCGTGGTGGCGCTCATCCTGTTTGCGGTAGGGGTCGCGATTGCGATCGAAAGCGTCCATGAAATCATCACGCCGCACCA
>DATLBY010000170.1:0-14511 GCA_035526665.1 Bryobacteraceae bacterium | reverse complement strand
CAGGGGCACGCTTCATGAACCAGTAGACCGGTTTGGGAAAGAGAATGCCCCAGTGGCCCCCGAGATATTGATTCATCTCTTCGGCGGGAATCAGTAGGAAGTCCTTGTCCGATTGGGATTGGCATGCCTTGAAATACGCCTGCAGCTCTTTCAGGCGTATTTCGGTGGTGTCGAAGGGATGGCCGTCGCCATGGAAATCCATGAGGATGGCCGAGTCGATCCCCACCTCTTTCATGGCCGGCTTGAAAGGCGGAAGCCAGTCGAAGCCTTTCTCCATGGCCTGAACGGTGTAGGCGAGATGCCAGTGGGGAGCTACCGTCTTGTACCCATCCAGCTTCGGCAGGCGATCGCGGTGGGTATAGCGGGTCACCTTTTCAAGCACGGCGGCGGGCTGGCCGTCGTCCACCAGGAGGAACAGGCTCATCTCCTGCGTGGTTCCGGGGGGCGCGCCCATCCAGGGGTAGTACGGCGTGTAGTCATCCGGCAACTGGCGGATGCCGAGCGCTACGTTACCTCGCCAGGCGGAATGCCAGACATAGCCCATGTTAGTGGTGTAATCGCGCGCGAAGAAAAACTGATGCGGGGGAGGGAAGATGGCTACACTGCCCGCGCCGGTGGCGGCGGAGATGGCTCGATACCGCACCGCGAGAGGAATTCTTTCGGGACCGCTGGAAGGCGCGGTTTGCAGTTGGCCGCGAGTGTCGAAGTAGGAGATGGCCGTCTCCATATTGCCACCGGCCCGCCGGTCCGCATCCATCGCCATTTTGAGGCCGGCGTCGTAGAAGTAGGCGACGTCGGGCTCACTGGTGACCAGGACGGCCTGTTGTTGTATGAGCTGGCTGCCGGGATAAAAGATGTAGCGGACGCTGCCCTGGAATATGCCCAGGCTCAGGCCATCGAAGGTGATTTCCAGCCGGTCCCCGATGGTTTCGGCGCGCGCCGACTTGATTTGCAGGCTACCGGTGAAGCGGCGGATGCCTTCGGGGTGCGAGGGAGGGAGATCGAAGAACTGATCAAAGCCGCCGCGGCGTTTCCCGGTAGTGATCCAGTACTGCGGCTGGGCGCGCTCGATAATGTTGCGGCCGCCGGTCCCGATAGAGCTGACCAGGGGTTTGGCTGGGTCAAGCGAAAATACGGCGGTCCACTGCTTACCGCCATCGCCGGGCCAGGTTATGGCGAACGATTCCGGGGAGCTCTGGAGGGTGATTGCGCCGGGTTGCACGCGGCTGGAATCGAGCGGCACGGGGGCCGCAGCCACTAACGCCGCGAGCGATGCGACCAGAGCTGGCAGCGTGGTCAGTCTCATGCCTGTATGCCTGGGGCCGTTTCGAAGATGCGCCGGTACTTCTCCGGAAGCTTGCAGGGGCGCATATCGCGTCCGCAATAGACGTGCATGGTCGAGCCGGTGGCCAGCTTGCGCCCGGTGGCGGCGGAGGTCATCTGGTAGCTGAAACGCAGCGTCCTGGGACGGGACTCGGAAATGGCTGTATAGACCGCCACCTCTTCGTCGTAACGGGCGGGAAAGTGATAACGGCAATTTGCCTCCGCCACCACCAGGTAGATCCCGTCGCGTTCTTCCATCTCTTTATAGTGAAGACCAATCGAGCGGCACAGCTCGACGCGCCCGAGCTCCATCCAAATCAAATAGTTTGCGTAGTAGACGACCCCCATCTGGTCGGTTTCGGCGTACCGAACCCTTAATCTGGTTTCCTGTGGATTCATTCAAATGGCAGTATAGCCGTGTCTGATACCATTTGGATGTGCTCGTCAAAGTCCTGTTTTTCGGGCAGCTAAAGGACATCGCGGGGCGAGCGGAGGACTCGCTTGAGGTGCCTGAAGGCAGCCGCCTGCAGTCCGTTTTCACGCATTATGCGGAGCTTTATCCGGCGATGCAGCGGCTTGCGCCGAGCATCGTTTTCGCCCACAACCAAAGTTTCTCCAGCGCTGACGTCCTGCTGGCGGCGGGCGACGAGATCGCGTTTCTGCCTCCCGTGAGCGGCGGCTCCGGCCGGTACACGCACGAACTGGCTGATCCCGTGACCGGCAACTTCTTCGCGTTAACCAGGCAGACCATCGATGCGCGCACCCTCCAGGAAAAACTGCTGCGCGGCGAAGATGGGGCTGTGGTTCACTTCGAAGGCGTAGTGCGGAATAACACCAAGGGACGCGAGACAAAATTCCTGGATTACGAATGCTACGAGGCGATGGCCGTGAAGCTGATGGCGCAAATCGGCAGCGAGATCGCAGCGGCGCACGCCATTGGCCGCATCGCCATGGTGCACCGGCTGGGGCGGATGGAGATTGGTGAAGCCAGCGTAGTGATTGTGGTCACGGCTCCCCATCGCCGGCCAGCTTTCGATGCCGCGCTGGAGGGTATCAACCGCCTGAAAAAGCTGGTCCCCATATGGAAAAAGGAGCATTTCCTGGATGGCGAAGTCTGGGTGGAAGGCGAGTGGGACGATTCCGTAATTCGCAAATAGGCGCAGCTGCCGCGCTCTTCCTGCTGCTTGGCCTTGTGTACGCGCAAGACAAAGTATTCCGGGTGGATGTGCAACTGGTGCGCCTGCTGGCGACGGTGAAGAATTCCGCGGGCCAACCCGTGGGCGACTTGAAACAAGAGGATTTCGCCGTTTATGACAACGGCGTAAAGCAGGAGTTGAAGGTATTTGAGCGGCACACGTCCCAGCCGCTCTCGATTACGCTCCTGGTGGATACCAGCGGTTCCACCGCCAAGGATTTGAAGTATGAGACTGAATCCGTCACCAGATTCCTGAAAGCCTTGTTTCGCGAGGGGAACCCAGAGGATGCGCTCTCTCTTTATAGCTTCAATTGGGAGATTCGCCAGCATACACGGTTCACACGGAATTTGAACCTGCTCAGCCACCGGCTCAAGCTGCTGAAGGCGGAGGCCGGCACGTCGATGTACGACGCCATCTACTTCGCTTCCCAAGACCTGGAGTCACGGGAGGGACGTCATGTGGTGCTGGTAGTGACGGACGGCGGCGACACGATCAGCTCCAAAACGTATCATGAGGCGCTGGAGGGACTCCACCGGGCGGACGCGGTATTTTACGCCATTCTGGTGATGCCGATAACCAACAACCCGGGCCGCAATACCGGCGGGGAAAATGCACTAACAACGCTGTCGGCCGGCACTGGGGGGAAGGTATTTCTTCCGGAACTCGCGCAGGGGATGGACGCCGCGTTCGATGAGATCCTACGCGATTTACGAACCCAGTATTTGCTTGCGTATTATCCGCAAAACGTTCCGCCCAGTCAGAACCGCTTCCACCGCCTGGAAATCCGTACGGGGCGAAAAGATTTGCGGGTGATCTCGCGTAACGGGTATTATGGGGACGAAGATCGGACGGGCGCGCCGGGTAACGGCCGCGGCCCAAACCTGATCCGCCGATAGGCCCCCTTACATGAGCGGAAGATCCAAAACACGTGCGCCCGAACAGACTTTGGAGGAGGCCAAGTACCTGAAACGACTCGCCGAAGCTTCCATACCGGTGCGCGTTCGCTTGACCAATAACGAGGAGGTGGACGGAGTGATCGAATTTTACGACGAGAGCTTCATCCGCCTGACGCGTAAACAGGGGCCCAACCTGTTTGTATTCAAGCACGACATCAAGTATTTGTCGGAAATCGAGTAAATCCGCTCCCTCATGGCTTCTTACTTAGAAACTGCAGTGGACATCGCGCGCGAATCCGGCGCATTGCTCGCCAACTACCTGGAACGAAAGATCGGCTTTCAGTTGAAGGGCGAGTACGATCTGGTCACCGAAGCCGACCGCGCTTCCGAGCGACTCGTCATCGAGCGGCTACGCACGCATTTTCCGAGCCATGGGATTCTGGCGGAGGAGGGCGGAGGCCATGAAAGTCCCTCGGACTACAGATGGTATGTGGATCCGCTGGATGGAACCACGAATTTCGCTCATGGTTATCCGATTTTCAATGTAACGCTGGCGCTGGAACATCAGGGTGAGGTCATTGCGGGTGTTATTTTCGATCCAACGCGGCAGGAGATGTTCGCGGTGGAAAAGGGCGGGGGCGCGTACTTAAACAACCGGCCGATCCGGGTGTCGACAGCGAAAACCTTGGAAGATTCCCTGCTATCGACCGGATTTCCCAGCCGCAGGCGCCATTTAGGCTTTAATATCCACTTTTACCATCAGCTTGCCATGCTTACGCACGGAGTACGCCGCAGCGGGGCAGCGGCCATAGACCTGGCGTACGTCGCGTGCGGCAGGCTGGACGGATTCTGGGAGTTTAATCTGAATCCCTGGGATATGGCGGCGGGTCTGCTGCTGGTGAGCGAGGCGGGCGGCACGTGTTCCGATATGAAAGGCGGCCCGGCCGACCTGCACGGCGGGCATATTGTTGCCGACAATAGGCTTATTCATGAAGAAATTCTCGAGCTTTTCGGCGAAATCTTCCGCGGTGAGTACCGATTTGCCATTCCCCAGATCCCCGCTTGAAGTGACGAATTCCTGACTGTCCTTCCTTTACTTTCAAACATATAAGTTGGTACGATTAGGATCTAATAATGCGTACTGTCGACCTGATTCACCGTAAGCGAGATGGCGAGGAACTATCGGCCGAAGAGATATCCTTCGTCATTGAGGGGTACACGCGCGGGGATATTCCGGACTACCAGATGTCCGCCTTCCTCATGGCAGTATTCTTCTCGGGTATGTCTGACCGCGAGGTCAGCTCACTCACGGAGTCCATGCTGAATTCGGGCGAAGTCGTGGATCTCTCGTCCATTCCGGGCGTCAAGGTCGACAAGCACTCCACGGGTGGCGTAGGGGACAAGACGAGTCTGATTGCGGCGCCGCTAGCAGCCGCGGCGGGCGTGGTTGTTCCTATGATTTCGGGCCGGGCGCTGGGACACACCGGAGGGACGCTGGACAAGCTCGAGTCCATTCCCGGATTCCGTACCAATCTGACCATAGACGAGTTTCGCGAGCAGTTGTTGCGGCTGAAGTTAGCCTTTATCGGGCAGACTCCGCAGATTGCGCCCGCCGATGGAAAGCTCTACTCCCTGCGCGATGCTACGGCCACCGTCGAGTCGATCCCATTGATCGCCTCGTCGATCATGTCGAAGAAGCTTGCCGTTGGACTCGACGCCTTGGTATTGGACGTGAAGGTCGGCAGCGGCGCGTTCATGAAGAAGCAGACCGAGGCGCGCAAGCTGGCGCAGATGATGGTCGGAATCGGCCGCCGCATGAATAAGCGCGTACAGGCGCTGATCACCGACATGAATCAGCCTCTGGGATACGCCATCGGGAACGCGCTCGAGATTATGGAAGTGTCTCAGACTCTTCAGAACGTCGGGCCGGAAGACCTGACGAAGATCTCCCTCGAACTTGCGGCGCGTATGATTTTCCTGGGCAAGCTCACGGCGACACTCGAGGACGCCCGCGAAATTGCGCAGGCCAGGCTGCTGGACGGCTCCGGCTACGCCAAGTTCAAGGAAGTGATCGAGGCGCAGGGCGGTAACCCGCAGGTGTTGGACAGGTTTGATCTGCTGCCCAATGCCAGCGGCGCGCGGGAGATTCTGTGCCCGCGTCCGGGCTACATTACCGCGATTAACGCCGAAGACATCGGGCTTGCCTCCTCCATGATCGGGGCCGGCCGGGATACCAAGGAAGATTCCATTGATCCGGCAGTGGGTGTGATCCTGGAAGCTAAAATCGGCCAGAAGATGGATGCCGGGACCGTGCTCTGCAGGATTTATCATACGAGCGAAGACAGGCTGGAAGAGGCCGCTCAACTGGTAGAAGATGCCTTCCGAATCTCGTCGCAGGCGCCGGATGAGCGCAATCTGATTCTTGAAGTGGTCGGCTAAACGGCACGGGCATGGATCGATTTACTGGCCTGTTGGGGTTGGTAGTCATCCTGGCTGTCGCCTACCTGGCCTCGCCTAACAAGAAACAGATCCAACCTCGCATCCTTTTTTGGGGATTGGGTCTGCAATTTGGTTTTGCTTTTCTCGTTCTAAAGACCAACTTCGGCCTGCTATTCCAATACGCCAGCGTGGCGGTGAATGCGCTGCTGCAATATGCCGAGGCAGGGAGTCAATTCCTGTTCGGCCCATTAGGCACGAAAGGCGGGCCGTACGGTGTCCTGTTTGCTTTTCAGGTGCTGCCAATCGTCATCTTCATAGCATCGCTCTTCGCCATTCTGTACCAGCTGGGAGTGATGCAGGTTCTGGTGCGCTCCATGGCAGTGGTGATGCAGCGCGTCATGGGCGCCAGCGGGGCCGAATCGACCTGCGTCGCCGCCAGTATTTTCATGGGACAGACCGAGGCTCCTCTGACGATCAAGCCATTTCTGGCCGGACTGACGATCTCCGAGCTTTTTACCATCATGACCAGCGGAATGGCTCACGTATCCGGGGCCGTGATGGCAGCCTACGTGAAAATTGCTCACGTCGAGATCAAACATTTGCTGACAGCGGTGATCATGACGGCTCCCGCGACCATCATGCTGGCGAAGATTATGATGCCGGAGGTGGACGAGCCCGCCACGCGCGGCACGGTGAAGGTAGAAGTAGAAAAGCCGGGAGTAAACATCATCGACGCCGCGGCGCGGGGAGCAGGGGATGGGCTCCAACTCGCGTTAAACATAGGAGGGATGTTGATTGCATTCCTCGCGCTAATCGCATTGGCTAACGGGCTGCTTGGCTGGGTGCATGGCTGGCCGGGAATGGGATGGCTGCCGGATACGATGCAGAAGATTTTCGGTTTTATCTTTGCCCCCGTGGCGTGGCTGCTGGGCGTGCGCTGGAACGATTGCGCGACGGTCGGCAATCTGTTGGGCACGCGGCTGGTATTGAATGAATTTGTCGCGTTCCTGGAACTGGGGCCGCTGCAGCCGCAACTCGACCCGCGATCTTTCGTGATCGCCACCTATGCTCTCTGCGGCTTCGCCAATCTAAGTTCGATCGCGATTCAGATCGGCGGCATAGGCGCGCTGGCGCCGACTCGGAAGTCGGATCTGGCTCGATTGGGATTGCGGGCAGTAGCGGCCGGGTCAATGGCCAATTTCATGTCGGCATGCATTGCCGGAATGCTCTTGTAATGGTTCACCAGACTAAATTATTTCTCCAGAAGCGGCTGCCGGCCGCGCCCACGGTGGGCGTGGTGTTGGGCAGTGGACTGGGCGCATTTTGCGGAGAACTGGAAAGTCCGATTTCGCTGCCGTATCAGGAGATTCCCGGCTGGCCGCGATCCACCGCGATCGGACATGCGGGCAAGCTGGTGTTTGGATTGCTCGATGGCGTCCATGTACTCTGCATGTCCGGGCGGGCCCACCTCTATGAGGGCTATTCGCTGGCGCGCGTTACATTCGGCGTACGGGTAATGAAGTTGCTGGGCGTCGAGTCGCTGGTGCTGACCAATGCGGCCGGCGGGATCAATCTCGATCTAAAGCGCGGCGGGCTGGCACTGATCTCCGATCACATCAATCTGCAGGGCGCCAATCCCCTGATAGGCGCGAACGAGGAAGAATTTGGGCCGCGGTTTCCCGATATGTCGGAGGCATATCCCGTTCGCTATCGCGAGATTGCGAAGCAGCTGGCTGCGCAACTCGGGATAGAGATTTCCGAAGGTGTGTATGCAGCCGTGTCCGGACCCTCTTATGAGACGCCGGCGGAGATCCGCTACCTGCGGACGATCGGCGCGGACCTGGTCGGTATGTCTACCGTGCCCGAGGTGATTGTCGCCAACCACATGGGCATGAAATGCCTGGCCATTTCCTGCGTCACGAATATGGCGGCCGGCGTACTGCCGCAGAAGATTCATCATGAAGAGGTGCTGGAGGCCGGCGCGATGGTCCGCGAAACGCTTATAAAACTTTTGAGAGCCGTGATCCCGTGCCTGGTAAAGGCGGATTAGTCCCAATGGACGCGCTGATTCAGGCGGCGTTGCGGGCCAGGCAGAACGCTCACGCGCCTTTCTCTCATTTCCAGGTAGGGGCGGCGATCCAGGACGCAGACGGCGGCATCCATACCGGCTGCAATGTGGAGAACGCGACCTACGGGCTGACTCTCTGTGCGGAGCGGGTCGCGGTGTTCAAGGCGATCTCTGAAGGCGCCCGGCGGTTTCAACGAGTGGCGGTCGCGGCCGATTCGGAAGTGCTGACGCCTCCCTGCGGCGCCTGCCGGCAGATCCTTTGGGAGTTCTGCGGTGACGTCGAGCTCACGCTAGTGAATCTTTCGGGCAAGTCCGAAGTATTGCGCTTGAAAGATCTCTTCCCGAGGCCCTTCGATGTTTCGTTTCTGGATTAGCCTGCTGCTGGCGTCCTGCGGGCTATCCGCTGAGCCGGCCGATTACATCCTGAGGGCCCGCTACGTGGTGACTATGGACGGCTCGCACCGGGTCATTGAAAACGGCGCGATTGCGGTGCGGGGCGAACGCATTCTCGCCGCCGGTAGCAAGGCTGAAATCGACGCGAAGTTTCAGGCAAAATCCAGGATAGACGAGCCGAAATCATTGATAGCGCCGGGGCTGATCAACACGCACACGCATGCTCCCATGGCTCTGTTCCGCGGCATTGCGGACGATCTGCGGCTCCAGGACTGGCTCCAGAAATACATCTTTCCGGCGGAGGCGAAGAACGTAACACCGGAATTTGTCCGCTGGGGAACCCGGCTGGCGTGCGCGGAGATGCTGCTCTCGGGCACGACAACTTACGCCGACATGTATTACTTCGAAGACGTGATCGCCGAGGCGACGAAGGAATGCGGCATGCGCGGCGTGCTGGGCCAGACCGTGATTCAGTTTCCGGTTGCGGACGCCAAGAGTCCGGCCGAAGCCATGCACCGGGCCGACTTGTTCTTAAAAAAATATGATCATGATCCGCTGATTGTTCCGGCAGTCGCGCCGCATGCCGTGTATACGAATTCCGACGAGACGCTGCGGGCCGCGCGCGCCCTGGCCAACCGGTATCAGAAGCCTCTGTTGATCCACCTTTCGGAGACCGAGCGGGAGAACAGCGAGCTGGCAAGCAAGCGGAACATGAGTCCTACGAAGTTACTGGAGAGCCTGGGCGTGCTAAGCGGCCGCACCCTGGTGGCGCATGCGATTTGGGTGAATGACGAGGACATCGCTATTCTGCAGAGACGCGGCACGGGCATTGCGCACTGCCCATCCAGCAACATGAAGCTGGCGAGCGGCGTCGCCCCGGTGATGCAGTTCCTCCGGCGGAATCTGGCGGCGGGACTCGGAACCGACGGCCCGGCCGGCAGCAACAACGACGTCAATATGTTCGAAGAGATGGACCTGGCCGCCAAACTGCAAAAGGTGACGCTGCGCGATCCGCTGGCTCTCAGCGCCGAGCAGGTCTTCGAAATGGCGACAATCCGCGGAGCCCGTGCCCTGGGGTTATCAAAAGAGATCGGGTCGATTGAAACCGGCAAGCGCGCCGACCTGATGTTCGTAAAGCTGGATGCTCCCCACGCAGTGCCTCTCTACAACGTATATTCGCAACTGGTGTATGCGCTCAAGGGCTCCGATGTGCAGCACGTGATGGTGAACGGAAAGCTTGTGGTGCGCAGCCGGCAACTGACTACCATCAATTTGGCGCAAGTCATCGAAAAGGGCGCTGAATATGGCCGTAAAATCCACCAGTCACTCCGGTAGGCCAAGAACAGCCTTCGGTCCATAGGATTAATCAGATAAGAGCCTGAGGTCACCCTCCGCACTACCGTTTCGAATCACAGCCAATAGATGTGCGTAGCTGCGTTGTGGCTCGGGCCTGGCGGGAGCGTTGTCTCCCGTAGGACAACTCACCATTCGGTGAAGTTCCAGTGGGATAGGAAAAACATGAACATCCATAGATTAGGTGTATTCTGCCCCGTGGCGATAGTGGGTCTGACATTTATCGCAGGCACGTGCTTCGGGACCACCGTGACGTTTGTCGATCGCGCGACTTGGCTGGGTGCCTCGACGTCGGTGACCACCATCGATTTCAGCGGACCCGCGGCAGGCACAGCTGTTGACTACAGCACATCGAGCGGGCTGACCGTTTCGGGAGTGCAATTTCTCGGCATATTCTCCGCCACCGGTTATTCCTTGTCGAATGTGTTCGCAAACGCCAGTCAGCCATGGTACGACTGGGGCTCGGGGGCAATTCTACGCGGCGACGACTACAGCGCGACCTATACCAGGTCCATCCGGGCATATCTTCCCAGCGGAGGTGCGACCTCTCTTGGTGTCGATCTGATGACAGGTAACACGAATGGTGGAACCTACACCGTGCGGGTCAACGGAACCACCGACTATCTTGTTCCGACCTTTGCGAGGCCGACGCGCGCCTTCTTCGGCATCTCCTCCGATACTCCGATTACGCGCATCGACTTTATCAATCCGGTAAACACGTACTCTGTCATCGATAATTTCAGCTTTGGCAGTGCGGCGGCGCCGGCCGCGGCGGAGACTCCCGAAGTAGCCACCATGCTGCTTTGTGCTACAGGCCTGTTACTGATTAGCCGGAAATGGAAGAGACGGCTGAAGGGATTGCAAACGGAAGCTCTCGCATAGCAGAGATTTATCTGATGACCAGGGGCGTCCCGAAGCCGGGCCGTCCCTTTTTTTGGCTGGTTAATAAAAATGGTGGGTGCTCGACAGCATTGAAGCCCTTTCCCCAGGAAGTACGAAGCGCTTCGGCGGTTTCTTTCCAGGACAATCGTCGCGCGTCCTCGCAGAACGGCGCCAGGAAGTAAGATACAGCGAGATGGCTCGCCGATATCCGCTGCTGACGTTCTTCCTGCTTGCATACGGGTTCGCTTGGCCTTTTGCATTCGCGATCGCGCTCTTGGGCGCGCCGATCGAGACATCGTGCGCTGCGGCACTCGGACCGCTGGTCGCGGCGATCATCACCCAACGGTGGTCGGGCGAAGGCAGGCCCGCGTTTCGCTGGCATTGCGGCTGGCGCCGGACGTTGCTAGCGTGCGCCGTATGCGCCGGATTGACGCTGCTCGCATTCGTGGCGCTTCCGGCAGTCTTGTTAAGCGAAGACCCACGGAAGTTGAATTGGGGAGTTCTGATAGCGGCGGGGTCTTACAATTGGTCGACCTTGCTCGGCGGACCTCTCGGCGAGGAGCCCGGCTGGCGTGGCTACGCGCTTCCGCGGTTGCAGGAGCGTTTCGGGGCGCTGCGCGGATCATTGCTGCTCGGTGTGCTTTGGACCTGCTGGCACTTGCCGCTCTTCGCATCCGATGCGTGGCCGCATCCGACGCTCTCGCTTTACCTGCCGCTGGTGATGAGCTTGACGATGATTTTGAGCTTCGGCACGAACATGGCTCGCTTCGCGGTGATTCCAGCAATCCTCGGACACGCTGTGTTCAACTCGGTGGGGACCTACATTGGAGGCTTGTTCGCCACCGAGCCGATGTCGGCGGAGAACGCCTTTTGGAAAGGCTTTGGAGCCGTGATGAAGTGGGTCGGTGTGCGACCGTTCGGGATGGGTCCGATCCAGGTTATCGTGTCGAGTGGGATAGCGGTGGCGCTTGCGATCGTGATCGGCACGGGGGGCCGTCTTGCGCGCCCTAGCTCGGCAAACAGGCCCGAGCTTCCCGAAAGTTCCTGGAGAGCCTGTTGATGCGTAAAGTTAGCCATTAATACCGTAGTGTTCACCAGCATCGCCCACTTCGTGTGAAGGGGGCTTATCGTAGGGTCGCCCCAAAGCGTCAGCCAAGTACTCCCGCGAATCGGACCTCCAAGCCGATCCACTTCATCGGATGCTTCGGCTGCCCGAGACGGGGCCTTTTGATCTTTACGCGTGCTGCCGTTTTTTCGCGCCGCCGCCAGCTTCCGATCCCGCCCGGCATGGATCTCCTGTTGACGCCCGGCGAGCATGTCCTGCGGGCTAATGTAGCCATGTAGCCACTGCAACGGTCCCGAATGTTGACAGGTAGTAGAAGGTCCTGCTGACGTTGATGTACGACACGTAGATGTGCCAGTGTCTGAAGCGGAAGCAACCTCTGAGTATGCCTGGCTCCGCAGCCATTGTGAAATACCAGGAAGGCGAGCAAAAAGATATACTTCTGATGGGTTTTCAGGCAGGCGGGGCATGCTCGCATTCGATGAAAGATTAGTCCGTTGGGTTTTAAGCCGCGGCGCATTGAACCTCGATCTGGCGCTAACAAGCAGTGAGAGACGTGGAGCGAAAGTATGACGAGGATAATCCTATGAGCAGTTTCAAAGGTTTAACGGCAAGGCTGGCTTTCTTCGCGCTAGCGGCGGGTTCAACGCGGGCGCAGACCTTCCAGGCGCAGATCAGCGGCGAGGTTCGCGACACCAGCGGTTCCTCGGTTCCGAATGCGAAATTGACGGCAACGAATCTCGCTACAAACACCGCATTTTCCACGCAATCGAACGAGCAGGGGATTTATCGGTTTCTCGCGTTGCCGCCGGGCCAATACAACATCGCAGCCTCACTCGCCGGATTTAAGAAATACGAACAGGGCCCGATTACGCTTCAGGTGAACGACAACATCACGCTCGACATACCGCTGCAGCTGGGCGACGCTTCCGAACTCGTGGTGGTGACGGCTGCCGCCGAGGCGCTGCAGACACAGACCGCCAGCGTGGGCCAAGTGGTGAATACGCGCACCATCGAGGGGCTGCCGCTGAATGTCCGCGACCCGCTGGCGCTGATCGGCCTGACACCCGGCGTCACCTTTGGCGGAAATTTCGGCAATGGCGGAGGCCAGGAGCTCGGGCGCAACTTCTTCAAATCCGATTTCAACGTGGGCGGCGGGCGATCGGGTTCGCAGGAGCTTTTGCTCGACGGAGCCGCGAATACGACACCCGACATCAATCGCGGCATCATCAATCCGCCGGTCGATTCCGTGCAGGAGTTCAAGGTGCAGGCCAATAGCTACGACGCCGAGTTCGGGCGTACCTCCGGCGGCGTTATTAACGTGATCACAAAATCCGGAGCCAATGAATATCATGGGCTCGTCTACGATTTTGAGCGCCACTCCTATATCGAAGCCAACAACTGGTTCAACAACGCCTCTGGCCTTCCCAACCCTTCCTTCAAACGTCACCAGTTCGGCGCCAACGCCGGGGGACCGATTATTAAGAACAAGACGTTCTTCTTCGCGGATTATGAGGGCCTCCGTCAAGGATTCCCGGTCACATTCGTGACTACGGTGCCAACGCTGCTGCAGCGGCGCGGCGACTTCTCTCAAACTCTCACTGGTGGCAATCAACGAATTACGATTTATGATCCGCTCACCGCGGAAACCCTGGCGAACGGCCAGCGGCAGCGGTCTGCCTTCCCCGGCAATGTAATTCCTTCCGATCGCATCGATTCCGTCTCGCGCCGGCTGGCCGATCTGTTTCCAGAGCCCAACCAGCCCGGCAATGCGCTCGGCCAAAACAATTTCGTGCGCAGCGCCGGCTCAACTATCAATACGGATAAGTGGGACGCGCGCGTGGACCATACGTTCGGCCAAAACACCCGCATGTTCGGACGCTACTCGCAGCAAAAGGATGTTCGCCTTGTACCCGGTCCGCTGCCGGTGCCTCTCGGAGGGGGCCGCAATACAACGGACACGTACCATCAGGCCGTAGCCGACCTCACGCGTATCTTCGGACCCACGTGGCTGGCTACCGCGCAGTTCTCGTTCAGCCGGGCGCTGGCGACTCAGTTTGGGCTCTCCCGCGGCTTCGATTTCAAGTCTCTCGGCTTTCCCGCGAATATCAACGCGATCGCCGTGGATCAAGTGCCGTCGGCGACCATCACGGATATTCCCGCCGGAATATCCAACGCCTCCGATTCATTCACGCAATACCAGCCGCGCAATGTTTGGGCGATGCGCGGCGGCATCGTGAACTCCCGCGGCAGTCACAACCTGAAATACGGTGTGGATTACCGGATCCTCGACTTCAATGAAGGCCAGAACACGGCGCCGTCCGGCAACTATAGCTTCACCCGGGCCTATACGCAGGGACCGATCGCCAATGTCGCTTCGCAAATCGGAGGACACGGGTTCGCCGACTTTTTGCTGGGCACTCCCTCCAGTGGAACCTTCCGGCAGCTCAACCCAATCTCCACGCAGGGTCTTTATACGGCTCTCTATTTCCAGGACGACTGGCGCGTCAGCAAAAAGTTGACTCTGAACCTCGGCCTGCGTTGGGATCTGCAACGCGGAGATCGCGAAAAGTGGGGACGGATCGCGTGGTTCGATCCGAGTGTTGCCAGCCCGATCGCGCAGGCCGCGGGCTTGCCGAATCTTCGCGGGGCATTGCGCTGGGTGAATGGAGAAAACGGGCGGAATCAGCAGGAGACGCCGCTCACGGATTTCGCCCCGCGCATCGGCTTGGCCTACCGGATTACCGAGAAAGTGGTGGTGCGCAGCGGCTACGGCCTGTTCTACGTTCCCCGTAACATACAAGGAAATGGACTCGGCGCCATCACTGCGTTCCGTGATACGCCGATGGTCACGAGCCTGGACAACAACATCACGCCGCTGAATCGTCTCTCAAATCC
>DATLBY010000169.1:0-4039 GCA_035526665.1 Bryobacteraceae bacterium | reverse complement strand
GCTTCAACCTCGAAGCCGAGGGCTATGGAGTCGATATCGTGGATCAGGGGGAGACCGCCCTCGAGAGGCTTTCGCAGGATGTTTTCGACCTGGTCGTTCTCGATGTGATGCTCCCGGGCATGGATGGCTTCGCGGTTGCGTCGGAGCTTCGCCGCTCAGGAAACTTCGTTCCGATTCTCATGCTGACCGCGCGCGGACGGGCGGAAGACATCTTGAAGGGTTTCGAGGCGGGCGCGGACGATTACCTGCCCAAGCCATTCGAACTCAGCATTTTGATCGCGCGCATACGGGGCCTGCTGCGGCGCCACCAGTGGCTGCGTAAAGCCGGCGAATCCAAACCGCCGGAAGTATTTTCCTTCAACGGGCGCGTGATCGATTTCGACGCCCTGCAGGTGTCGGTAGGCGACAAAGTTCTGCCTTTGACTCTGATGGAAGCGGATCTGCTTCGCTATCTGATTCGGCATCAAGGGAAGGCCGTTTCACGAAAAATGATCCTGGAAGAAGTCTGGAATGTGCGGGACGACACGGATACGCGCGCCATCGACAATTTCATCGTCCGCCTGCGGCGGTATATCGAGCAGGAGCCGTCGCGGCCCAGCCATCTGCTGACCGTCAGAGGCGTAGGATACCGTTTTGTGCTGGAGCCGGAACGCTCCGCCAAGTAACCCGGCTCGGCCCTTGATCCGGGTGCTACAATAGAACACTTTCGGGGGTAAAAACTTACAAGATGCGTTTTGTGACATTTCGCAGGAGCACGGGTGCGCCTGAGCCCGGTGTGATTAAAGGCAGCCAGGTGATCTCCATATCGCCGGCCGGTTTCAGTGACGTGCTTTCCGTAATCGCGGCGGGAGATTCGGGACAGGCACAGATTGAAAAGTTCGTTGAGAAGGCGCCTGCGAACCTATTCATGGATCTGGCGGCTGTGAGGCTGCTTGCTCCTATTCCGCGTCCCGGCAAGTTCATCTGCGTCGGTTTGAACTACCGCGATCACGCCATTGAATCCAACATGGAGATCCCAAGCGTTCCGACGATCTTCAACAAGTTTGCGACGTCGGTGATCGGCCCCGGAGAGAACATCGTGCTGCCGAAAAACTCGCAGAAGCCCGATTATGAGGGTGAGATGGCGGTAGTCATCGGCAAGGGCGGCCGCTACATCACGGAAGACAACTGGCGCGAGCATGTATTCGGCTACATGATCGTGAACGATGTCAGCGCGCGAGACTATCAGATGGCGACCACGCAGTGGCTGATGGGCAAAACCTTCGATACCTTCGGCGTGACCGGGCCCTGGCTGACCAGTGCGGATGAAATCGCCGACCCGCACGCGCTCGACATCCAAACCAGGATTAGCGGCGAGCTGCTTCAAAACTCCAACACAAAACATCTGATCTTCCCCATACCGGTACTGATCGCCCATCTTTCCAGCGTGCTCACACTGGAGCCGGGCGACATCATCTCGACGGGTACACCCGCCGGCGTTGGCTTCGGGTTTAAACCTCCACGCTGGCTGCGGCCGGGAGATGAATGTGTCATCTCCGTTCAGGGACTGGGCGAATTGCGCAATCCCGTCGTCGCAGAATAACGGCGTCAGCGCTACTTGAGCGCGAACTCTTTTTTGATCACGGTCACGTTTTTGGCCGATTGCGCCTGATACGGGCCTTTCATGGCGGCTGCCTGTTCGCTGAACTTCACCGCGTCCGCGATCTGGGTCTTATTTTTGCTGGTGCGCCCCATTTTGTAGTTCACGAGGCCGAGGTGGAATAGCGCGCCTCCACGCAGTTGATCGTTGTCCTTGACGGCGGGAAGAGCCGCACGGAGTGATTTATCAGCCTGCGCGTACTTTTCCTGACCGCTATAGGTCACACCGGCCATCCAGTTGGCGAGTCCGGTAACGCTCACTTTTTTCTTGTCCCAGTCGGCATCGGCCATTCCTTCCGGTTTGGGCTTTGCCGCCAGGAGGTCGATTGTCTTGGTGGCGTAGAGAAGAACTTTATCAGGCTCTTTGTTGCGCTGCATGTAGGAATCGGCCATCGCTAAAAGCATGTCTTCGTCGAACTGATTGCGCGCATAGGCCCGCTCTCCCAGCGTGATGGCACGTGGCATGGCGTTGCCCTGGCGCGCGGCGGCCGCGTACTTCCCGAGTAGTTGCACCAAATACTGGCTCTGTGGATTCCGGGCCTCCAGCGCCTCCACCGCTTCCATAATCACTGGCGGTTCAGTGGCTTGCAGAGCAAGTGCGTAGACGGCGTACTCAGTGTAGGTGTCCACCTGCCTGGCGAAATCGACAGCCTGCGTCCATGCCTCCTGCTCGCTTGCGTCGGCCGGTTTCGGAGCCTCAACTGCGCGCCGGGCAATCTTAGAGGTCTCGGCCGACCACTTCAGGATGCCGGCTCGGTCCTTCTTTCCTTCCGAAGCTTTGAGGTTTCCGTAGGCTGCATCGATGTCCTCCGCGTCGGCGGCTAGCAGCTTTTCTCCCGCTTGTGTCGCCTTATCGAATCCACCGGTCTTGATGTATGCAGCCTGGGCCTGGCTCGCTACCCAGCCCGAGGCGGCATGCTTCGGAAATTCGGATGCGAACTGCTCCAGCAACGGCAGTTTTGTGGCGGGATCGTTTTCCTGAGCAATGCTTTGCAGCAGTTTTCCCTCAGGCGTTCCAATGATGATCGTACCGGGCTTGTGCCGTTGGGCTTCAATATGCCCAGCGCCAGCCAGAGATACCAGCAGCGCAAGTAGAAGTTTCACGGCAGTATTATACGTTTACAAATCGGCCACGTAAACCTGGGTAATTCCCGTACGATCGCTGGCGAAGGCGACGTGCCGTTCGTCGTGGGAGAAGGAAGGATGGGGGTGAGTCCACTGGGGACCATACACGGTATCGGTTGCGGTCTCCATCCAGCTGAGGGCGCCGGCCTTGGCGTCGCTGCGGGCGGCCGCGAAATCCGCCGGCAGGGCGTAGCGGGAAGTGAGCCACTGGCTGCCCTGGTTGCTGGCATCGGACATGCAGATGTGCCGTTCCACTCCGGATGCGGCGTCAATGAGAAACAGTCCGCGATCGGGATGATTGGTATCGCAGAGCACCTTGCTTCCGGCACGGTTCGCGGCGATATGCCAGGCGTTGCACTCCCGGATGGTACGGATGCCGCGCGTAGTCCAATCCATGCGGCAGAGTAGCCGGGGCCAGACCGTGAATACAATGTCCCCCGTACTGCCCAGGAATGTTTCATGCACGATGAACTCGTCGTTTCCGTGCTCATGCAGGCATTCCAATCCTGTCCCATCGCGGCGAACTCGAAACATCCGGGGAGCCGGATCTCCCGCGAACAGGATCCAATTCTGCTCGACAGGGTGAAACTGCGGGTGGATCACAGTCCGGGGAAAAGGAACAATCCGCCACTGAGATCCGTCCGCGCGGCCCACGGCAATGCCCTGCCCTGTTCCCTGCTTGATAGCCGCGGTCAGCCATTCGCCGTCGGCACTTAAGGAGCACTCGCCCAGCTGTCCGCCGGCAAAGCTCACGATTTCGCGCTCCGCTCCGGACGCCAGAACTACATGCCACACGGAGCCGCCGCGGACAAAATAGACCCCCGTCCCCGCACGGTCGATCGCGGGGGAGAAGGGGTGAATGGCCGGGCCCTCCGTGATCTGCCTCAATGGTCCCGTGGGGAAACCGGCCTGGAAGAGTTGCGCCGCCCCCGTTCGATAGGAGGTAAAGATCAGGGACGCGCCGTCCGGCAGGAACGAACTCTGCAGGAAATACGTGGGATGGTTAATCGACGGATGGCTGGTAATCTGCCGGATCCGCGCGCCGGTCACGCGGTCGACGATGGGACCAGCCGGCGCTTCAGCCCGGAACTCCTTTATCGTACCCACGTTAACGGGAGGCCGCCGAGGCCCGGCCCAGAAATTGATCCCGTCCCGCGGCGAGCGCCTCCATCTTTCGATCCGCCACCGAGCGCTTGAGCATCCAGAAGCCGCAATCGGGATGAACCCAGCCGACCCGCCCGGCGCCCAGCTTTCGCTCCGCCTGCTCGATCCGGCC
>DATLBY010000168.1:0-4081 GCA_035526665.1 Bryobacteraceae bacterium | reverse complement strand
CTCTGCGCATTGAAGACGTGGAGACGAAGCGGGAATTTCAATTCAGCCGTGATATCGGCGGTATCTTCACGCGGCAAGGCTGTAACGGATCCGGATGCCACGGCGGCGTGAAAGGGCGCGGTGGTTTCAAGCTTTCCGCCGGCGTGCTGAATCCCAAAGACGATTATGAATGGATCGTCCAGGGCGGCGGCTACCAAGTCCTGACAGCTGAAGTCAAGGGCGACCGCATCCCGCGTGTCAACTTGAAAGATCCGGCAAAGAGCCTGATTCTGTTGAAGGCAACCGGTTCCATTCCTCACGGGGGCGGCAAGCGCTTCCCCATAGGCTCACAAGATTACAACACGATTTTGAAATGGGTAACGGACGGCGCGCCGTATGGGCCGGAAGCCAGCCGCGAGAATCGTGTAGTCCGTCTCGAGGTTTTTCCGAAAATTACCACTTTGGATCGGGACGGGCAGCAGCGCCTGCTGATCACGGCGCACTTCGCCGATGGCCGTACCGAAGACTTCTCAGGCCAAGCCCTCTGCGCGGTGAATGACAAATCGGTGGCAGCCGTCAGCGGATGCTTGGTGAAGGCCGGCCGGCTGGGGGAAACCTCCGTGCTGGTCCGGGCCGCCGGTCTGGCTGCCAGCGCGACGGTGGGCGTGATCGGACCGCCACTGGCCGCATACTCGGATCCGGCAGGCTTCAACTTCATTGACGAGTTTATCTTCGAAAAGCTTCGGCGCTTCCGCACTCCGCCCTCCGGATTGTCGAGCGACCAGGAATTCCTGCGGCGCGTTTGCCTCGATTTAACGGGTACGCTCCCGCCGCCTGCCCGGGCCCGCGAGTTTCTGGCAAGTAAGGATCCAGCCAAGAGAAGCAAGTTGATCGATACCTTGATGGCCTCTCCGGAGTTTGTCGACTACTGGACCTACCGCTTCGATGACCTGTTCCGGGTGGGAGTGTTTCCAAATGGAATCAATCTGAAGTGGAGCCAGATGTATGCCGATTGGGTCCGTAACAGCATCGCATCCAACAAACCGTACGATCAGATGGCTCGCGAGCGGATTGCCGCCCAGGGCTACGACGGACCCACGCGGCACTATCTTCCTTACGACGTGATCGGCCCCCCCGGCGAGACCATGGCGGAAGAGTTCCGCGTCTTTTTCGGCAGGCGTCTGGATTGCGCGCAGTGCCACAACCATCCTTATGAAGCCTGGAGCCAGGATCAATTCTGGGGATTGGCAGCGTTTTTCAGCCGGGTATTCAAGATGGGCGATACCGGGGCAGAGTACGTGGTTTTCGATCATCCGGCCAACGAAGCGATGGGCAACGGCGACGTCAACGGCTCCATCAAGCTGTATCATCCGCGGACGAAGGCCGAAGTAAAACCGGCGCTGCTGGACGGCACGGTGGTGGAAAGTGCCGGCAGGGAGAACCCCCGCAAGGTTCTGGCCAACTGGATGGTGTCCCATCCCTACTTCGCCGAGGCCGCCGCCAATCGCATCTGGAGCTATCTGCTGGGACGCGGCCTGGTGGATCCGGTGGATGACTTCCGCTCCACTAATCCGCCCAGCCATCCTGAGTTGCTCGACCGCCTCGCCTCTGAATTCCGCGCCCACAAATACGATTTGCGCTATCTCATCCGCACCATCGCAACCTCCCGGACTTATCAATTGAGCGGGCGTACGCTGGATTCGAATAAAGAGGATCGCACCAATTACTCGCACGCCTTACCGCGGGCGCTGGACGCTGAGGTGATGTTGGATGCGATTACAGCCGTAACGGGAGTGCCGGAGGTTTTTACCACGGGCATATCGGATGCTCAAAAGGATCTGGGGCAGGCGCCGGCTGGAACGCGCGCCATCACTCTGCGCCAAACTGACCTGTATTACTCGCGCTTCCTCGATATCTATGGGCGGCCGAATCGTCTGACTTTGCCGGAACGAAGCGGCAAATCGAATCTGAATGAAGCGTTGCATATGCTTGCGGGAGCTGCCTATCAAGAGAAGCTGGCCGCGCCCGGAAGCCGGCTACGAAAACTACTGGATGAAGGCCGCCCGGACGATCAGATAATTGAAGAGTTTTACCTTGCGGCTTACTCGCGGCTGCCAGAGCGGGACGAATCCGATGCGATCCGGAAGTTGATCGCTTCGCATCAAAATCACGAAGATGCCCTGCGCGATTTTGTCTGGGCGATATTGTGCTCGCGGGAGTTTGCGGAGAACCATTAGACTAGGAGACGCATCGATGAATTTCAACAGGCATCCCGGCTGCGGACGGCGCGATTTTTTGAAGGCCGGATCTCTCGGCTTTCTTGGCATTCATCTGAGCCAGTTCCTCCGTGCGGCCTCCACGGCGGGCGCCAAGGGAAAGGCCCAGTCCTGCATCCTGCTCTGGTTGGAGGGCGGGCCCAGCCAGGTGGACACCTGGGACCCTAAGCCGAATTCCGCCTTCAAGCCAATTTCCACGAATGTGTCGGGGATTCAGGTATCGGAGCTGCTTCCACAGGTCGCTAAGCGCATGGATAAGCTCTCCATCGTGCGCTCCATGCAGACCCGGGGCTCCGATCATCCCCAGGGAACGCACTACGCCATTACCGGCCACGAAGTAAATCCGGCGATGCATTTTCCGAGCCTCGGCTCCGTGATTTCGAAGGAGACCGGCCAGCGCAATGGCGTACCGGCCCACGTGCTGGTGCCGCAATGGGAGAAGAGCCGACAGTACGAAGAGTATTTTCGATCCGGCTTTCTGGGACCCGACGTGGATCCCATGGCGATCCCGGACCCAAGCAAACCGGGCTTCCAAGTGGCGGACTTGAGCCTGCCGAAATCCGTCTCCACGCAGGCGGTAGACAGCCGGCAGGCATTCCTCAAGACAGTGGACAGTCACTATCGTGCCGCCTATGAAAGCGCCGAGCATGCCAACATGGACGGCTTCACCGCGCAGGCCTGGAAGATGCTGCTGAACCCGGCGGTGCAGAACGCCTTCGATCTTTCAAAGGAGCCCGACAAGCTCAAAGAGAAATACGGAAAGGATGCGTTCGGACAGAGCGCCCTTCTGGCTCGGCGCCTGGTGGAGTCGGGCTCCCGCTTCGTGACGGCCGCCGGGTTCCATAGCAATTCCTGGGATACTCATGCCAAGAATGACGAAGGTCATCGGGATCGTTTGTGCCCGGTGCTGGACCGAACCCTCGCTACCCTTCTGGATGACCTGGAGCAGAGAGGACTGCTGGAATCGACTGTCGTACTGGCCATGGGTGAGTTTGGCCGTACTCCTTTTGTCAATCCGGATCGCGGCCGGGATCACTGGCCGAACAGCTGGTCCATCGCGCTGGGCGGCGGCGGAATTCGAGGCGGGCAGGTGGTTGGCTCCACCGACGAATCCGGAGCGAAACTGACGAGCGCCCCAACCAGTATGGGTGATGTGTTCGCCACCATCTACAAAGCCTTCGGAATCGATTGGACCAAGGAATACGACACTCCCGTTGGACGTCCGATCAAGATCGCCAACTCCCTCGACGACCAAACGGGGGAACCCATATCCGGACTGCTGTGACACCTGCCGCAGCCGGTGAAGGCCGGCGCGGTTTGCTTGCCCCCGAGTGGACGCTGCTCGCGTTCCTGTGGTTCGCCTATGTGTTGAATCACGCGGACCGGCAGGTGGTCTATACACTCTTCCCTGCTTTACAAAAGACATTCGGATTCAGCGATACGGTCCTGGGGCTGACCGGAGCTCTCTTCCTGTGGGTCTATGGAGCTTGCTCGCCCGTCGCTGGAATCCTGGGAGACCGGTGGCCGCGGCGAAAAGTCGTAGTAGGAAGCCTCACGTTGTGGAGTACCTTCACGCTTCTGTCGGGGTTCGCGCCCAATGGCGGCGTATTACTCGCGTGCCGGGCGCTTCTGGGAGTGTCCGAGTCATTCTTCATGCCGGCCGCCTTCGTGCTGATGGCAAATGCTCACGGTCCGGAGACCCGGTCGCGCGCTGTGGCGATCTTCGGCACCAGCCAGATGGTCGGCGTTGCGTTGGGAGGGTCGCTCAGCGGCCTCATTGCCCAGCGGTTCGACTGGCGGGCATCATTCTGGATTCTGGGCGTATG
>DATLBY010000167.1:0-14192 GCA_035526665.1 Bryobacteraceae bacterium | reverse complement strand
TCCGATTGGGAGTCGTACGTGGCCTCTTCCGAAGCCCGCCACCGGCAGGATGATGTGGTGCGCCGGCGGCAGGCCAGCCAGGACATAGTAGCGCAATGGGATACGCGCCACCAGCGCATCCGGGAATCATTAAAAGCGAAGCCGGCAATTCCGGTTCCCAGCGTGCAACCCGGCACCCCTGTCTATAACGACATAGACAGGTTCATCGGAGCCAAACTGGAGAAGACCAAGACCCCTGCGTCGAGCCTGAGCACCGATCTGGAGTTCCTTCGCCGCGTGACCCTGGACCTAACAGGCTTGATTCCCACACCGGCGGAAATCACGGCGTACCTGGCGCAGCAGCCGAAGACCCGGCGAACCAAGGCGATCGATCGCCTCCTCGCCAGTCCATCCTGGGCGGATCATTGGGTTCCCTACTGGCAGGACGTACTGGCGGAGAACCCCGGCATCCTGAAACCCGACCTCAACAATACGGGACCCTTCCGCTGGTGGCTCCACCAGTCGTTCACCGACGGGATTCCCTTCGACCGCCTGGCGGCCGAGCTGATTGATATGGACGGTAGCCAGACGCTGGGCGGCCCGGCGGCATTCTCACAAGCGACGCTGAACGATGCACCGTACGCGGCCAAGGCGGACATCCTGGCACAGGCCTTCCTGGGCCAAAAGCTGCAATGCGCGCGCTGCCATGATGCGCCGTTCCACCCGTTCAAACAGAAAGATCTGTTCAGCCTGTCCGCGATGCTCGCGGGCAAGCCGGTGAAGTTGCCGGCCACCAGCACGGTTCCGCTGGTAGAGGGCGGCCGCAAGCCGATGGTGACCATCGCGCTGCGCGCGGGCGACAGCATCGCCCCCGAGTGGCCGTTCAAAACCCTGATTGAGCATAGCCAGACGGCTGAACTGCCAGGCAAGGCGTCGGTACAAACACGCCGCGACGTGGCGAGCTACGTGGTTTCGCCGGAAAACGAGCGCTTCGCCCAGGTGATCGTGAATCGCGTCTGGAAACGCTACATGGGTCTGGGCATTGTGGAACCGGCCGACGACTGGACGCGTGGCAAACCATCGCATCCTGAATTGCTGGACTATTTGGCCCGCGACTTCATGATGAGCGGATACGACCTGAAGACGCTCGCGCGTCTCATTTTGACATCGCACGCCTATCAACGAAAACCCATGGGAGATGGCTCCGGCCAGATGAGCGCCGAAACGCGTATTTTCGCCGGGCCCGTTCATAGGAACATGACAGCCGAGCAATTGGTGGATTCACTGCACCTTGCCGCCGGCAAGGAATTCGAGTGCGAGGCAATGAATCTGAATCCGGCCGGGGATCGCCCCGCAAAACAGTTCCTGAACCTCGGGAAACCGGAGCGCGGCTGGCAGATGACGGCGCTCTCGAATGAACGCGACCGTCCCGCGCTGGCGCTTCCCATTGCGCAGTCGATTGTGGATGTGTTGTCCACATTTGGGTGGCGTCAATCGCGGCAGAATCCGGCCACGACTCGAGACGATGCTCCATCGCCAATGCAGACGTTGATCCTGGCCAATGGCGTGTTGGGCACGCGCATGATTCGCCTGTCCGACGATAGCGCTTATACCGAACTGGCCTTGCGGGATATTTCTTTGGACGATTTGGTGAACGCCACATTCCTCAGAGTGATGTCACGCCCGCCCGCACCTGACGAGCTGCGGACCTTCGTGAACCTATTGAGGCCTTACTATGCCACTCGAAGAGTCAAGGGCGCCGAAGCGATCGTCACGAAGCGTCAGAGCGACAACCGCGTCTCCTGGTCCAATCACCTCAGCGCCGAAGCCACGCTGATCCGTCTGGACGAAGAGCGGAAATTGAGAATGGGCGATCAGCCCACCGCCCGGCTCACAGCGAACTTCCGGGAGCGATACGAGGATACTCTCTGGGCTTTGGTCAACTCGCCCGAATTTGTAATGGTGCCCTAAGGAGACAACATGAACTGGACCAGACGGGATCTGCTGAAAACGGGCGCGGCTGCCCTGACTTCTACCGCGGGCCTGAGTGCCGGTACGGTCGCTAATATTCCCAAAGGGAAAGCGGACGCGTGCATTTTTCTGTGGCTCGGCGGCGGCGCTGCTCACATCGATACTTTTGACGCCAAGGTTCGGGGCGATGGCAAGAAAAAGGCCGGCTCGTACTACGACTCCATCGAGACGGCGATTCCGGGCGCGCGTGTTTGCGAGCATTTGAGACGCAGCGCACCGCTGCTCGACAGGTGCGTTCTGGTTCGTTCAGTTACCCACAGTATAAAAGGCGAGCACGCTGCGGCCGCCAATCTGGTCCACACGGGCCGCATGCCGAGCGGAACGATTCAATATCCCGCCATCGGCTCGATTATTTCGCATCAACTTGGACCCAAGGCGGAGGACGTCCCGGCGTACGTGGTGATGGGATACCCCAACATCACACGCGATCCCGGCTTCCTCGGCGCCAAACACGGATATGTGTATCTGACACAGATTGAGACCGGGCCGAACGGTCTGGTCCGTCCGCCCGACGTCGACAATACGCGGGAGGATCGCAGGGAGACGCTTCTGGGACAAATGCGCGAGCGATTCCTCGCTCGCAATTCAAAAGATGAGGCGGTGGTGGCGCAATCGGACGTGAGCCGGCAGGGGTTTAAACTCGCTGGTCCGCGATTCTCGAATGTCTTCGATCTCAAGCGCGAGTCTCCTTCTCTCCGGGAAGCTTATGGCAACGAATTTGGCCAGCGCTGTCTTCTGGCCAGGCGTCTGGTTCAGTCCGGCGTGAGATTCGTGGAAGTGTCGTTCAACCTCAACTTCCTGAACGGCACCGGCTGGGATACGCATAACGATGGCCAACAGAAGCAGCATCTGTTAATCCAGGATTTGGATCAGGCGTTCGCGACGCTGCTGCAGGATCTCGAAAAGAACAAGCTGCTGGATTCCACGCTGGTCGTGATTGCCACCGAGTTCGGCCGCCCGGCGGAGTTCGATAGCGGCGGCGGGCGGGGCCATCAATCGGAAGCCTTCAGCATGGTGCTTGCCGGCGGCGGACTGCGCACGGGCCGGGTAGTCGGCGTCACCGACGAGATCGGCGCCAAAATCGTCGAACGCCCGGTGACGGTACCCGATTTTCACGCCACCATTCATTGTGCTCTGGGAATTGATCCCGGGAAGATCATGTACGCGGGCGACCGGCCCGTGCCGGTAACCGACCACGGCAAGCCCCTCACCGAGTTGTTTGCATAGCCAGCCCGCCCGGCCGGCTCGCTGATTAAAAGATATACTTCAACGCCAATTGGAGATTGCGTTCGCCGCCCTTACTGGTCACCTGCCCGAAGGCGCTGCTGGTCGGGTTCGAGTTGGCGCCGCCCCAGTTCGGATGATTTAACAGATTGAACACCTCGAACCGGAATTGCAGACGCTGCTTTTCCGTAACAGGGAAGTTTTTCCGCAGCCCCATGTCCCAGCCCCAATAGCCGGGGTTCCGAAGCAGGTTTCGCTCCTGGATACCGAAGGCGCCGTTGGCGGGCTGCGCGAAGGCATCCTTATTGAACCAGACCGCGAAGTTGGTAAAAGGGGTCGGCTCCAGATGGGGATCGCCCACCAAATTGTAGAACTGGTTTCCACTGCCTGCGCCCACTCCCGCGAAGTCATTATTCCGCCGCACCGAAAAGGGAGTTCCGGATTGCGCTTGAAATACTCCTGAAATCTCCCAATTGCCGGCCAGTCTCCGGCTCATGGTCGAACTCCCTTTGAAGGGCAGTTCGTAGATGTAGTTGAAGATCATCACATGCGTGCGGTCAAAATCGGATCGTCCATAATACGCGCGATCGTCATAGGCATTGGGGAGGACGTCGGTTAGAGAAGAGCTGTTGTCGTTTGTGCGCGACAAAGTGTATGCGAGACCAAATTGCATACCCGTGGCAAATCGCCGCTCCACGCTCACCTGCAGGCCGTTGTACAACGAGATGCCGGAGTTCTCCGAAATAGTGACAACGCCAAACCCCTTGTACGGGCGGAGAAAGTTCGCGTTCACTCCCGGGTTGGCCTGGGTGGTGCCGGGCAGCAGTTGATTGATGTTACGCTTCCGCTGATTATGGATGCCGCGCCTTCCCACATACCCTACTTCCACTGTTGTACCCCAGCCGATCTCCCTCTGGAACGTGGTATTCCAGTTCCAGGCCACCGGAACCTTGAAAACGGGATCCTGAATCGTCATGGTGAAGGGAAACTCTCGTCTGGCGGCGCCGGAGGGCGTATCGGCTAGACCGTTGATTACCGTTTGCTGCGGTTGGAACGGAGCGTTGCCGCCCAGCGCAGTGTCGCGATTGATGGCGGTACGGTTGGCGAACATGCCCAATCCTGCGCGGAACGCCATCTTCGGACTGAACGCATACGCGAGTCCAAGCCTCGGCTGGAAGAGCAGCTTGTGAGTTTTCGCGAGCCCCTCGGGCAGGCAGTGATAGAGCCTGTCAAACTGGCCGGAATGCAATACCGGAAAGCGATTGCCTTCCTTAGCCGGAACCTTGCAACCGGGAAGAACGACGCCGTTATAGGGGTCGCCGCTGACGATGAAGCCGCCGGCGCGGTCGATTTCAGGAGCTTTCGCGGGGTCATAAAAGCTGGGGAGAAACTCCGCCAGATTGCCCCAGCGGCTGTGCCAAGGCGGCCACAGCGAGTAGCGCACGCCGTACTCCAATGTAAGCTTCTGTGTCGCCTTCCAGCTATCCTGCGCAAACAGGTCGAGGGTGGTGGCCAGCCAGGGCGTCATGGGCTTCCCTCCCAACTCCGAATAATCGTTGAAGTTGCCGAGTAGCGCGTTGGCGATCCCCAAGCCGGTCGTATTTGGGTTGCCCGTGTCCAAAAAGCGGAAGGAGCCATTTTCGTTTACAGTAGCCGGCGCGCTGGCAGTGGTGTACTGAATGTGATCGTTCTGGCCGGAGCGCTCGATGAATACGCCGAACTTAGTGGTGTGATTGCCGATGATTTTAGTGGTATTGTTTGCCCATCCATAGACAAAGCCCGACCAGGAACCGGGATACGGTCCATTGTCAATCGTGGTCAACCCATCCACGGCGAGAGAAGGAATCTTCTCGTTGAAGATCTTTGTCCCCGGAAAAATATAGGGAAAATTGATTCCATACGTGCTGCGCATGCAGCGAGGGCCGCAGGACGGATCCCTGTCGATGGACCCCAGGCCATCGGAACTGGCGGAGAACGTGAACTCGTTGATCAGCGTGGGACTCACGGTGCTGGTCAAACTGAGGGAAGCAGTGCGGTTCGGGCGCGACCAGAGGGCCTGGAAGGCGCCGAAGGTGCCCTCGAAGGGTCCGTTAAAATGCCAGGGAATATGCGTCCCACGGAACGTAAGGCGGTGCTTATCGCTCAGTAAGTAATCGACCTTGATGGTGTCCTTGCGGGTGTCTGAGAAACGAGGATAACTTCCGATCCAGTTGGAAGAACCCTGTTGAAAGCCGGGAACCGGAACCGGATACGCGTTCAGCAGCGCCCGCCCATTCGGGCTGATCCGGTTAGCGGGAATGATATTTCCAGGGAATGGCAGCTTGGACACTGGATCAGTTGCAACGCGAGCCCGTCCGAAGAAAGGGTTTGCGGGATCCAACAACTCGCTGAGGTCTCCCGTGCGCATTTTCGGTGTGGGTACGGTACCGGTCCCCGTGTCGTCCTGGCGGCGGCGGATCCATTCCTCAGCGTAGAAGAAAAATAACTTACTGCGATCCGCATTCAACCTCTTCGGGATGAACACCGGGCCGCCGACGTCAAAGCCAAACTGGTTGAAGCGGAAGGGAGGTGCGCCCCGGCTCTGCGAGAGGTCGGGACTGTGATTGCGCGTCCAGGAATTCGCATCGAGGGCCGAATTGCGGAAATTCTCCACCAGATCCCCGTGAAAATCGCGCGTGCCGCTCTTGGTGACAAAACGGATCTGCCCGGCCGACGATCTGCCGTATTCGGCGGCATAGTTCGCCGTCAGTATCTGAACTTCCTGGATGGTGTCCACGTCCTGAGCGCCGAGCATGGATCCGGACGATCGCGTGCGCGTGGCGACGGCGCCATCCACCATAACGACGTACTCGTCGGATCGGCCGCCGTTAATACTGAAACCTCCGTTGGATACGCTATCGGGATCGAAAGTGCTGATGGATCCGCCCTGCACACCCGGCTTCAGGAGCGCAAGATAAATAGGATTGCGGCCGTTCAGAGTGAGGTCCTGAATCTGTTTCGACTCGATGGTGCGGCCCACCTGGGCGGTTTCCGTCTGGATTTGACTGGTAGATGCCTTTACTTCGACCGACTCCGATACCGTGCCAACAGTGAGTGCGAAATCCACGCTGACCTTGCTGGCCGAACTCAGAGTCACGCCAGTCCGCGTGGATTTTTTGAAACCAGACACCTCCGCGGTCAGGCTGTATGCGCCCACGGGAAGATTCGGAAACACATAGTAACCGCTCGCATTCGTGGTGGTCTGCCGCTGTTCGCGAGTTCCCTCATTGACGGCGATCACGACACAGTCGGGCACGATTCCTTCCGACGCATCGCGCACATAACCGGATACCTGGCCGGAATCAAATTGCGCCCGCAGTAGGTGCGAAAACACCAGCAGCATCAGGCATAGTGAAACTTTTTGCGAACGTAGCATTCCGTATTCCCCCGAATCGTACAGATAGTATCGCAGCTAGAAAGACTGCCTAAACTTTCAGTTTGTGGTTGGCGTTTCGGCCCGGGAGCCATGCAGCACAGACTCTATCGTGAATACTTTTCCCGTTACACACATCGATCCCCTCCACCCAAACGTGTTTAGAGTTTATACCACTCCGTGACGGCTTGCAGGGGGTTACGAACCGCTGCCGAACCGTTCTTCTACTCCGCGGGGGTGGCTGGCCTCGCTGATTAAGCGTGTTCACGTGAATGCGATTGGCGTTCCGCGCAGGTTTTTAAACAGCGGTTCGGGATGGCTCCCCGGCTTGCTTCGCACCTGTAACGGTACACTCGAACTGTGAAAGGAATCATTCAAAGCCTCACCCGGCGATGCTGGTTGGCGGGCATTGCCTACTCCATGGCAGCGCTCGCTCAGTCGGACGAAGGAAGGAAGGCCGCGCTGCTGCGGCTGGTGCATGAAGCTGACGCCTTTGCCGCCAAAGCTCCGGGAATTCTGGGCAAAGAGACGCTGGAGCAAACCACCCTGGACATCACCAGATTTATGGCCGGGCGCCGAGGCGATGAGGCATGGCCTCCTATATTTAAAAGGACCATCGTTTCGGATTACGGTTTTCTCCGCCTGGGACCTCAGGAGGTGCGCGAAATCCGCCAGGTTTTGACGGTGGATGGGAAACCGCCCAAGCGCAAAGCGAAGGCACTGGATTCCATCGCACAAGCTACCCAAACCTCTGACAAGGAGCGACAGAAGATCCTGGAGAGCCTCGAACGGCACGGTTTGCGCGGCGTAGCGACGGATTTCGGCCCTGTAATTCTCATTTTCGCATCGGGTCACTCCGATCGTTTCGAGATCCTCTTCAACCGCATCGACACCATGGACGGCGAGCAGATGTGGGCCTTCAAATTCGCACAAGTGGATGGACCGGGAGGTATGACAATTTTCGAGCGGGGCCGTCCCATCAAGCAAAAGCTTACCGGAGAGATCTGGTTCCGCGCCTCCGATTACTTGCCAAGGCGCATTATTCTAAACTCCACCCACGAGGGCGTAAAGGGAGAAAAACTGCGCGATTTGAGCTATATCGAGTACAAAATGACCGATTTCGGCGCCATACTTCCCGCCCGGGTGGTCCATCAGGCCTTCGTCGGCGAGCGCGTGGATGTGCAGGACCTTTTCACCTATTCGGACTACCGGGAAGTTGCTCCGGTGGCTCAAAAATGAATCGAATCATTTACCTGCACGGCTTTGCCTCAGGTCCTGCATCAGGAAAAGCAAGATATTTTCAGCGGAAATTTGCGGATCGAGGAGTTTCAATCGAGATTCCCGACCTGTCGGAAGGCTGCTTTGAAAATCTAACGATCAGCGGACAGTTGCGCGTCATCGAGCGGGCGGCACGCGGCGAGTCCGTGGCGCTCATAGGCTCGAGTCTGGGCGGCTACCTGGCGGCATTGTACGCAGCCCGGCATCCGGAAGTGGAGAAACTCGTGCTGCTTGCCCCGGCGTTCTACTTTTCCAGCCGGTGGGCGGATACCTTCGGCGCAGAGCGCCTGGCGCAATGGCAGCGAGACGGTGCGCTTCCTTTTTTTCATTATTCCGATTGCACTATGCGGAACTTAAAGTATCACTTTATAGAAGACGCGATAACTTATGACCCGGAACCCAATTTTTGCCAGCCGACGCTGGTGTATCACGGCACCCAGGATGACGTAGTCCCCGCCTGCTACTCGAAGGAATTCGCCGCATCTCATGCCAATGTTCAACTGCATCTGGTCGATTCCGGACACGACCTGCACAATGTGCAGGACAAGATGTGGGAAGGAGTCGCCGCGTTCCTCCTGTAATTGACGTGGCGAACGCATGAAACTGTTTTGCACGCTGCTGCTGTTGGGGTGGGTGGCGGCAGCCGAGGAGCGCGTGCCGCTAAACGGCGGCTGGATGTTCGCGGCGGTCCAGGCGCAGGAAAATGATCTGCCTCCCGAGTCCACCCGTTGGACTCCGGTCCAAGTGCCGCATTGCTGGCCGGTGAATTTGCCTTCACCGGCCGGAAGGGCCGGCTGGTTCCGGCGGGACTTCGCAGCTCCGGCACGGGCAAACTCACATGTGCGGATAGTATTCGATGCCGTATTCCATAAAACGAAGGTTTGGTTGAACGGGCGTTACGCAGGCGATCACGAGGGCGCGGACATGCCATGGGAACTGGACATTGATCCATACCTGCAGCCGGGAAACAATACCGTAATGGTCTCCGCGGAGGCTGCACTCGCAGTACGCGATGTGTGGCTGTTAGTGACGCCCAGAGTTTATCCCCAGAGCCTGCGGGTTGTTGCCACAAGGGCAGATGTGACGGGCACAGTATGGATCAGGAACACACTCGAGAACACTGTGAACGTGCAAGTGGAATTCTCCGTGCTCGAGGGGACGCGCGTACTGGCGAGAAGCACGGCCGCAGGAACCATCCCGCCTGGCCTCACACAGGATTTGGATACGACACTGCATATTCCCAATGCCAAACTCTGGAGCATTGACCAGCCTCATCTGTATGAACTCCGCACCGTTGTTTTTAAGAGTGCCGAAGCATTGGAAGGAGCCTATGAAAGCGAAATTCGCTCCCACTTCGGCATCCGCACGGTGGCAGTGCGCGGAACGGAACTGCTGCTAAATGGCGAGCCGATCCGGTTGGCGGGCGTGAATAGGGGAATCGACCCTCCGGAATTCTGTGCCATTGAATCCGATGCAGCGCTGGACGCAGATTTTCGCCTGATGAAAGAGGCGGGATTGGAATTTCAACTTGTCGGCCAACACCCGGCGCGGGCTCATTTGTTGGACTGGGCGGACCGGAATGGCATGCTGCTAATTATGCCGGTTGCGTCCGCTGACCGGGCTAAAATCCGCCAACTGATAGAGCAGCATGGGAATCATCCGTCGATCATTGCGTGGAGCACGGAGGATACATGCGCCGCCGCTCCGCTGGTGAAGAGCCTCGATTCGACTAGAGTTGCAACTGGTACGTGTCCGGCGGCAGCCGATATCGTCAGCTTCGCCCATCGCGGGGATACGGTATCGCTGGAAAAGACCGTTGAGCAGATGCACTCGCGCTACCCCGGTAAACCGCTATTTCTATCGGAATTTGGGCCACCCCCCGAAGCCCCCGGCGCAGCGCGGGATGCGGCTGCGTTCCTTCACCGCGCCGCCGCGGTGTTCCGGATGTACAGCTATGTCGCCGGCGCAGCTCTTACAGCGTTCCATGACGCTCCAAGCCTTTACAACGAAGCGGTTCGAAATGAGTTTTCAGTCCTGAAAATCCAACAAGTGTCGCAGGAGCACGGTGTCACGATGATCGAAATTGCGAACCGCGCCGGCTTTCCGCACCGTACTGCGCGGGGCTATCAACTGCGGGTGGGGAACCAAACCCAGCCTATACCGGAACTGGAACCGGGCGGACGGGCGAAATTTGAGTTCCATTCGGTCAATCCGTATCGCGTTGACATTGTCACCGGGACGGGGTTTGTGGTGGCGGACAGGTAACCCCAGGTCAACCCACGAGTGTTTCGTGGCAACAGGAGCTCTGCGTGCTTGTCAAGCCATTGAAAGCACTCGCTATGATTTCCGGAAGGGGACGTTGCATGGATTCCGCTGTGCTACACTTTTTGGTATCGAAAGCTGCAACTACCCATAGATGCAGTGCGTCTAGTAAGTGTCACAACCCTATGGGGGCGCTCTGAAATGGCCGTTGAGCAAGAGGAAATTCGGGAATCAGGATATCGCAAGACGATGAACCAAGATCAGATACCGGTTTCGCCGGCGAGTCCCCAATACGATCATCTGGATCACCTGCTGGTTTCGCAGGTGGAAGAGCCTTGGTATAGGTCCTTCGTCACCAACATTCGCGAATTTGTCAATCCTCCGAAGCTACCCCCGCTTGAGCTCACCTCTACTCCTGTAGCGGTAAAGGACATCTGGGAACGCGACGGCAAAAAGAAGTACGCCACGCTGTACTCGCTAGCGATTCACCTGGGAGTGATCGGGCTGCTGATTGCGGTTGGGACGAACAAACATGTGCAGGAGAAGGTGAAAGAAACCGTAACACTGATCGCTCCCGACTTGGCGCCGTACAAGCCCGAGATGGTGAAGAAGAAGCAGACCATGGGTGGAGGTGGTGGCGGCGGCGACCGTTCTCCTCTGCCGGCAACCCAAGGGAAGTTGCCGAAGATAGCTCCCCGGCAGTTCACGCCTCCCGCAGTAGTGGTCAATAATCCCGATCCGAAGCTGATTATGGAGCCGACGATAGTTGTTCAGCCGGATGCTCCGCTTCCCAAAGTGGCGTCCACGACGTTCGGGAACCCTTTGGGAATTCCGGGCCCCCCTTCTAACGGCGGCGGTTCAGGCGGCGGCATCGGTTCCGGTTCGGGCGGCGGCGTTGGCTCCGGCAAAGGCGCGGGATTCGGGCCTGGGAGCGGCGGCGGTACAGGCGGCGGCGTCTACCGGATTGGTGGCGGCGTTTCCGATCCAGTGCCCATCTTCAAACCTGAGCCCGAGTATTCCGAAGAAGCGCGCAAGGCCAAATTCCAGGGCGCCGTACTGCTCCAGATCATTATCGATGAAAACGGCCGTACGCGCGACATAAAGGTGATTCGCCCGCTGGGGCTTGGACTGGACGAAAAGGCTATTGAAGCCGTCACCAAGTGGAGATTTCGTCCCAGCCAGAAAGACGGGCGTCCCGTGGCCGTCAGCGCCAACGTCGAAGTGAACTTCAGGTTGCTGTAGATTCGGCCACGCACTCACTGCAGCTGCAGATCTTGCGCAGATGATCGTAGGAATAAATGCCGGTATTGTGACCGTCATTCCAACTGATCCGGATGGCGTAATTCCCGACTGATTCCACGTCCAACATCTTAGGCACCGGTTTATACATCTGAAACGGATCCTTTTTCCGAGTGGAGTAGTCCGTCTTCTGGGGCTCGGTTCCGTGAGAGCCGGTACAACTGGCGCAGGGACATTCATCCCGCAGATAAGCGCAACTATAGCTGCTGTGGTGACCGTCCGCCCAATCGATTTCAATCCCTTTTGATTTAGAGATAGCGATGTGTTGTGGATCGCTGTTCTGTATCACTGCACCCTCTCAATGTCACGCACGCCGGGTATGCGGCGAATGGCCCCGCTGACCTTCTCGAGCTGTCTCTTATCTTTGATTTCAACCGTCATTTCCACGATCGCGCCGTCGCCGTTTCGCTTATCGTCGGACCGAGCCTCCAGGCTGCGGATGTTGCTGCTCTCATCGAAAAGGATTGAGGTGAGCTGATTCAGCATGCCAGGGCGGTCGTCGGTATAAATGATCATCTTGACCGGGAATGATTCACTGGCGCTCCGCGCCCATTCCACTTCGATCTTACGCTCCACCTCGTACATCAGGTTCTGCACGTTGCTGCAGTTGGTGGCGTGGACGGCAATTCCCTTCCCGCGCGTGACGTAGCCAACGATCGCTTCTCCGCGTATAGGGTTGCAGCATTTGGCGCGATACACCAGCAGATCGTCAATTCCCTTGACTTTGATGACCAGGTCATTGGACCCGGGAACACGCTCTTCGACGGGCGTGGCAGCCGGCCTAGCTGTTTCAGGAGCGTGCTGGGCAACCTCGGATACCTGATCAGGGGCAAGTTTGTGCAGTACCTGGCGCGCCGAGTACTTCCCATAGCCAAGCGCCGCGTGCAGGTCCTCCATCTTGCTGACGCCGTACTCGGCCGATACTTTATCCAAATCGGATTTAGAGATCCGGCTCATGGCCACGCCCAGCCGCCGCGCCTCTTTCTCCAGATACTTCTGGCCGATGTCGATGGCCTTTTCCCGTTCGGTGGCGTTGATGACGTGCCGGATCTTATTCCGGGCTCGCGTGGTTTTCACGAGCGCCAGCCAATCTTTACTGGGCAAGTGGCCGGACTGCGTCAGAATTTCGACTACATCGCCGTTCTTCAGGTTGTACTTGAGCGGAACAATCCGGCCATTCACTTTGGCGCCCACGCAGGTATTTCCGACGTCGCTGTGGATGGCGTAGGCGAAGTCGATGGGCGTGGCTTCCCGCGGCAGGACGATGACACGGCCGAGCGGGGTGAACGTGTACACCTCCTCGGGATAGAGGTCCACTTTGAGAGTGGACATGAATTCCCCGGGATCGCGCATCTCGCGCTGCCATTCGACTAGCTGGCGGAGCCAGGCAATCCTCTGATCGTCGGCCGCCGGCCCCTTCTTGCCCTCTTTGTATTTCCAGTGCGCAGCGATGCCCTCTTCGGCGATCCGGTGCATCTCCTCGGTGCGAATCTGCACCTCGAAGGCCAGCCCGCCCGGACCCATCACCGAGGTATGCAGTGACTGGTACAGATTGGGCCGGGGGATCGCGATGAAGTCCTTAATGCGGCCAGGGATAGGGTGCCACTCATTATGAATCACCCCGAGCGCGGCATAGCAGTTCTTCACTGAGTCCGTGATAATGCGCAACGCAAGCAGATCGTAAACCTGATCGATGCTGATTTTCTGCCGTTTTAGCTTCTGGTAAACCGAATAGGCACGCTTCAACCGGCCTTCTACGCGCGCCGGTATTCCTTCGCGGCCGAGCTTGATATGCACATCCTGGCGGATCTGCTCCAGCGATTCCTCATTTGCCTGGCGGCGGGATTCAATCTGGTTCACCAGCTCGGCGTAGGGTTCAGGCTCCAGGAAGGAGAACGCCAGGTCTTCCAACTCACCGCGGATTTTGCCCATCCCCAGCCGGTGGGCGATGGGTGAGTAGATATCGAGCGTCTCCTGCGCAATCCGCTCCTGGCGTTCGACGGAAACCGACGCCAGCGTCCGCATGTTATGCAGCCGATCCGCAAGCTTCACGATGATCACCCGAATATCGGTGACCATGGCAAGCAGCATTTTACGCATGCTCTCGGCCTGACGCTCCTCGCGCGATTGCAGTTGCAGCTTGCTGAGTTTGGTAACTCCGTCGACGCAGCGGCTGACCTCCACGCCGAACCGGCGCTGGATTTCCTCCAGCTTGACCGTGGTATCTTCCACCACGTCGTGTAACAATCCGGTTTGCAGGCAGACGGTATCCATCTGCATGTCGGCCAGGATCATGGTGACGCTGAGCGGGTGAACCATGTAGGGCTCACCGGAATCGCGCACCTGATTTTTGTGCTGTTCAGCGGCAAATGTGAAGGCTTCCTGCAGGGGCGCCAGATCGTCCGCGGGGCGGAGCGAACGCACCTTGCCTTCCAATTCACTGTAAAGTTGTTCGACCGACAAGAGAATCTACTAACAGGGTAACGCAAGCCCCCCGGCGGGGCGGTTTTACTGACGGGCAGCCTTGGCCTGAGCCTTCCCGCCTATCAGCCTGCGATGCATTTCCTGGAGTTTTACGGCATCAAACTTGATCACTCTGCGATCGTAGGTCATCAGGCCATTCACTTCGCCCTCGACGTCAGTGGTCTGGGTGTAGATCGCCGCCGCCAGGCCTTGCGGAATGAGCGGCTCCAGTTTCTCAATCAGG
>DATLBY010000166.1:0-19291 GCA_035526665.1 Bryobacteraceae bacterium | reverse complement strand
GACGCCGCGGCTCGTTCTTCTGGGTGACTTCTACCCTGCTAAACCTCTTCTTCCTCTGAGCTTACAGATCCGAGAGCAGTTCCCGGGCACATCGGTAATTCTCTGGATGATGGATTTTTCCGACGCCGACAGGCTGCGCGCCTTGCAGGTCGGGGTGAAAGGAGTTTTGCAGAAGACACTGCCAGCCGATGCGCTTCTCCGCTGTTTGCGAGCGGTGGCGAGGGGGGAAGTGTGGCTGGGAGGTGACATTGGCACCCCGGGCGGCACAGTAGTGCTCCATCGGGAGGGTAATCCGAGGATCACGCCTAGAGAGCGGGAGATCGTCTCCCTGGTGGCCAAGGGACTGAAAAATAAAGAAATCGCGGCGGCGCTGAGCATCACCGCCGGTACCGTCAAGGTGCACTTGATGCATATTTTTGAGAAGACTGGAGTGAAAGACCGTTTCCAACTGGCGCTGCAATCTCAGGATCTTTTAGGCAAGGGCGATCAGCTGCCCTCATCAGATATGGTCGAAGTATTCCAATCGTGAGCGCGGCTGCCGCCAGCGCGGAAACCGCAGCCTCGAGCCGGCCAACGCATCCGGCGCTGAAAAGCCGGCTGGGCAAAGTCTTCATTCCTTCGCTTTCCGATCTGTTCTTTATCTCTCTGACCGCTTGGTTGTTCATCGCGGGAGATGGCTGGAAGCAGCTGCTGCTCGACGGAGATACCGGCTGGCATATTCGTGTAGGCGATTACATTTTGACGCACCACCGCGTGCCGACAACGGACCTGTTCTCTTTTTCCAAGGCTGGAGCGCCGTGGTTCGCGTGGGAGTGGCTGACCGATATCGTTTATGCCGGATTATTCCGAATATTTGGGCTGAAGGGTGTGGTGCTGCTGGCGGGTCTGATGATCGCGGGCAGCTTCTGTGTGCTGTTGCGGCACATGCTGTGGCGGGGCGCCAACACCTTTGTAGCGTTGCTGTGCACATTACTCTCGATCGGAGCCGCGAGCATTCACTTCCATGCGCGGCCCCATGTGGTCACCCTGCTTTTGCTGGCCACAGCTCTATGGATCCTCGAACGGGATCGAGCCGAGCCGTCCTGGCACGTATGGCTGCTGGCGCCCCTGACTATTTTGTGGACCAATCTGCACGGCGGCTTCCTGGCGCTATTCGCCTGCCTGGGTCTGCTGGTGTCCGGCTCCGCGGCAGAGGTATGGATGTCCGGGGTGAGGCGCTGGATCGAACCGCTTCGCTATGGCGGAGTTTTGGCGGCCTGCTGCGCGGCTTCCTTGGTGAATCCATACGGTTACCAGTTGCACGTCCACATCGCCGAGTATCTCCGGTCGGATTTTATCCGCGATGTGGTGGTCGAATTCCAGTCTCCCAGCTTTCGTTCCGAGAGCATGCTGCAATTTGAGATTCTGCTGTTCGCCGGGCTGGTGACCGCAGGTTTTCTGGCGTGGCGCCGCCGGTTCGTACACGCGCTGTGGATCCTGTATTTCGCTCACATGTCGCTCGGCTCGGTCCGCCACGTTCCTTTGTACGCCGTGGTAGTTTCGCCGCTGATTGCCGTGCAAATCAGTGAATGGTGGGCAGTCTGGAGCCTGACATCGCGCCGGAACTCCGCGGTGGCGATTCTGGACCAGATCTCCTCCGATTTGCGTGCCGGATTTTCCCGGACCACGTTTTGGGTGGCCGCCTTCGTGCTGACGTTGGTCGTGGTGAAGGCCCCGCTGAACTGGCCGGCTGACTTCCCGGAGTCCAAGTTTCCGGTGGGCCTGGTGGATCGCCATGCCGCGCTGATCCAGTCCTCGCGAGTGTTCACCACGGACCAGTGGGCCGACTATCTCATTTACCGGTTCTACCCCCGGCAGCGGGTGTTTGTGGATGGACGCAGCGACTTCTACGGTCCGTCGCTCGGGCGCGAGTACCTGGCGGCGGTGCAGGGTGAGTATCGCTGGAAGTCTATTTTGGACAAGTATCGGATTGATCTGGTGATCGCCCCCAGCGAATGGCCGCTGGCCACGCTGTTGCAGCAAAGCGCGGAATGGCGGCTGCTGAGTGACACCGGCAAACAGCTTCTGCTGGAACGCAAAAGCCGTTTCTGAGGCTTCCCAAAAAAAGCCCTACCTAGGCTAATGGAACAAACCCGGACGGCCGAAAGTACTAACAGAGCCAAACGGGTGAAGTATCTGGTACATCCGCGCGAGTTGCTGCAGGAGATGCATTGTGGCTGACAGCCGCGAAAACCAGGACCACAGCCGCGGGTTGGAGTTTCTCATGAATTTGGGGAGAGTGAGCTAAATGGATCGCCGATTTCTAACAGTCCTGGGCGTGAGCCTGATATTTGCGCTGGTGGTTTCCACCGTCTTCTACAAGCTGACCTCGGGATCGGGGTCGCCCAGGAGCGTGGAGGCTACCAGCCAAAGGGACGTGGTAGTCGCCGCCAAGGGCCTGCCTGTGGGCGTGACGGTAAAGCCCGCCGATGTCCGGATCGCCAAAGTGTCCTCGGATCAATTTCCCAAGGGCGCTTTCTCAAAAGTGGAAGAGGTGATTGACCGTCCCGTGGTGAGCAATATTCTGGCGGACGAGCCGGTGCAGGAAGGCCGCCTGGCTGCACGCGGCAGCGGCGCCGGTCTCGCGCCCATCATTCCGGTCGGCATGCGCGCGGTTTCGGTGCGCGTCTCGGACGTGGCGGGAGTGGCCGGCTTTGTCCTTCCCGGATTGCGTGTGGACGTGCTGGTGACCGGCCACCCGACGGGAACGGAGGGGTCCATGACGGCAACGCCGCTGCAGAATATGTTGGTACTTTCGGCCGGCCAGACGATTCAGTCCGATTCGCGCGGGCAGGCCATCCAGACGCCCACCGTCACTCTGCTGGCGACGCCGGAACAGGCCGAACTGCTTACGCTGGCGGGCAACGAGGGCCGGATTCAGCTAGTGCTGCGGAACGGCAGCGATCAGACGATTGAGAAGACACCGGGCAGCGAGATTGCGGCGCTCTATGGCACGCGCCCGCGCAGCAAACCCAGAAGCGACGATGCACCCAGGCCGCGCCCGGCGCGCCCGGTAGTTGCCGTGGCAGCCGCCACCCCGCCGCCTCCTCCCCTCCCGGCGCCCCCGTCCGAAGTGGTGGTCATCCGTGGCACGGCAAGAACCGTGGAACAGGTAAGCAAGTCGAACTAACACAGGAAAACCGATGATTCAGCCTGATAGCAAGATCTATTTCAAAATGTTCCGCCGCCGCTTCCATCCCGCCCTGGCAGCCGTTGTGTTGGCCGGCGCCGCTTTGGCGCAGCAGGTCGAGGAGCTGAAGCTGACGGTGGGGAAGAGCATTTCGCTCGACTACCCGGCCGATATCCGCCAAATCTCGACCAGCGATCCGACGATTGTCGACGCGATCGCCGTGAGCACGCGGGAAGTTCTGTTGCATGCCAAATCCAACGGCTCGGCCACCGTGGTGGTCTGGTCCAAGGCGGGGCAGCGCAACATGTACAGCATTACGGTGGAGCAGAACCTGGAGCCTTTGCGGAAACTGATCAAGGATACTTTCCCGAACGAGGAGATTCAGATCCAGTCCACCCGGGACTCGCTGGCGGTCACGGGCCGCGCGTCGAGCAAAGAGGTGGCCGACCGGGTGGTCGCGCTGGTCACACCCTTCGGCCGCAGCATCGTGAATAATGTGCGCATTAACGCCGCGCCGGCCGAGCGCCAGATCCTGCTGCGCGTGAAGTTTGCCGAGCTGGACCGGACCGTTTCGACCGCTTTCGGCGTGAACCTGGCCTCGACCGGCGCGGGTAACACGATCGGGCGCACCACCACCGGGCAGTTTTCCGCGCCGTCGGTTGCCACCGTGGGCGGGGGGAGCAGCTCCAGCATGACGATCTCCGATGCCTTGAACGTGTTTGCCTTCCGTCCCGATCTCAATTTGGCGGCATTTATTCGCGCGCTGAAGCAGAACGGTACACTGCAGATCCTGGCCGAGCCGAACCTGGTGACCACCAATGGAAGGGAGGCCAGCTTCCTGGTGGGCGGCGAATTTCCGGTGCCGGTCCTGCAGGGCGCCGGCAATGCCGGAGCCGTCACCATTCAGTTTCGGGAATTCGGAATCCGGCTGACGTTCAACCCCTCGATTACGGAAAACGGCACCATCAAGATGTACGTAAAGCCTGAAGTCTCCACCATCGATCTCGCCAATGCCGTCCGCATCTCCGGTTTCGTGATCCCGGCGCTGGCTACCCGCCGGATGGAGACCAACATAGAACTGGGCGAGGGCCAGAGCTTTGTGATTGGCGGCCTGATCGACGATCGCGCGAACGAGACGTTTTCCAAGATTCCGGGGCTTTCCAGTATCCCGCTGCTGGGCGCCTTGTTTACCTCCCGGGAGAAAAATAAGCAGCGAACCGAACTGATCGTGATGGTCACGCCGGAAATCACCAAGCCGCTGATGCCGGGGGATCCCAAGCCGCTGCCGGTGATGCCGATGGAGTTCCTGGTGCCGATCGATCCGAAGACCGGGCAGGAGACCTCGTCGGCTCCGCCCGCGCATAAGAAAGAGACGGGCGCAAAAACCGGCAAGCGCGCCAAAGCCAGCGCCAAGAAGGAGCTGAAAGAGGATAAGAGCTGAAGAAGCTCCAGCCCCGGGAAACGTATGACAGGCCGATCCGATATGACTGCGCTGCTAATCTCGCCCAACCGGGAGTTGGCGGAGCAGTTTACCCAAACCGTTTCCAAGACGCGCGCGCTGCAACTGGTGGGTGACTTGAAGGCCTATCCCAGCGAGCAGACGCTCGAGATCCGGCTGCGGCAGCTTCATCCCGACATTGTTCTGCTGGACGTAGCCACGGACATCGATACGGCCGGCAGGCTGATTCGCCTGCTGACGGCGCAGAAGCCGCCGATTCACGTCATCGGGCTGCACGTCAACAATGACTCCGCGGCCATTCTCCGGTCGCTGCGCGACGGGGCCAGCGAATTTCTCTTCGCCCCCTTCGATGTGGCGGTGCAGCAGGCGGCCATCTCGCGCATCCAGCGGCTGCTGGCGCCCGAGGCGCCGGCCGAAAAAGAGGCGGGCAAGGTTATCGTGTTTTCCAGCGCCAAGCCGGGAGCGGGCGCGTCCACGCTGGCGATCCACACAGCATTCGCTCTTTTGAAAAGCACGGGAAAAAAGGTTTTACTGGCCGACTTCGATCTGACGGGAGGCGCGGTTGCCTTCAGTCTGAAGCTGGAGCCGGAGTATTCGCTGCTGGACGCCCTGCAGCACTCCGAGCGGCTGGACGCGCAGTTCTGGTCGTCGCTGGTGGTGGACAGGGGCGGCATCGACGTGCTGGCCGCGCCCGCCAAGCCCTCGACCGATCCGATCGAGCCCGACCGGCTGCAGGATGTGCTTGAGTGGGCGCGCCTGCGCTACGACTGGGTCGTGGTGGATCTCCCGTCCATTTTTCAGCGTATGAGTCTGCTCACAATCTCGGAATCGGACCGGGCCTTCGTGGTCGCGACGTCGGAGCTAGCGAGTCTGCACCTGGCGCGCAAGGGCGTGAAGCTGCTTGCGCATGTCGGCTTTGATGCCAAGCGTTTTCAGGTGCTGGTCAACCGGGTGAACCGCGGCGACGGGTTGAACGGATCCGACCTGGCGAAAATATTCGCCTGTCCCGTGGATATCAGCCTGCCTAACGACTTTTTGGCGGTTCACCGGGTGATCACGCTGGGCGGACAGCTGGAAGGCGATTCCGATTTAGGCCGGGCGGTGGACGGGCTGACCGGCAAGCTGCGCGGAACGGTAGAAGACAAAAAACGCACGGCCGGTAGCGCTGCGGCGCGTCCTGCTGTGGCACAAACGTAAACGGATCTATTATGCTGCCCACTTTTGATCAGAAATCATCCACGCAACTGTCCTGGGAGCAGAGGCTGCTCCGCAATTCAGGTCAGCCCAAGACTCACCTGAAGCCGGAGTACCAGGAGCTCAAGTTCACGCTGCACCGCAAGTTGCTCGACAAGATCAACCTGGAGGCGCTGGCGACCATCGACAACCAGCGGGTCCGGGGCGAGGTCCGGCAGGCCCTAATCTCGCTGATAGACGCCGAACCCACGCTCCTGAGCGGTCTGGAAAAGCAGCAGATCTCGGACGAGGTGCTGGACGAGGTTTTCGGACTCGGGCCGCTGGAGCCTCTGCTGCAGGATTCCACCATCTCCGACATTCTGGTAAACGGGCACAAGCAGGTCTATGTAGAGCGTAAGGGCCTGCTGGAGCTGACCAACGTCACCTTCCGGGACAATCAGCACCTACTGAGAATCATCGACAAGATTGTGTCCCAGGTGGGACGCCGGGTGGACGAATCCACGCCGATGGTGGATGCGCGCCTGAGCGACGGGTCGCGCGTGAATGCCATAATTCCGCCGCTGGCGCTGGACGGCCCGTTGATGTCCATCCGCCGTTTTGCGCAGGACAAACTGGCCGCACCGGATCTGATCGACCGGAAGGCGCTGACCGCCGGCATGATGGAGCTGCTCGAAGCCGCGGTCAAAGCCAAGCTGAACATTATTATTGCGGGCGGTACCGGCTCGGGTAAAACAACGCTGCTGAATGCCCTCTCGGCCTTTATCAACCACAAGGAACGCATCGTGACGATTGAAGATGCGGCCGAGCTGCAGCTCAAGCAGCCGCACGTGGCGCGGCTGGAAACGCGTCCACCCAACCTGGAGGGCAACGGCGCGGTCCGGCAGCGCGAGCTGCTGGTGAACAGCCTGCGTATGCGCCCCGACCGGATCGTGGTGGGCGAGGTCCGCGGCGGCGAAGCGCTGGACATGCTGCAGGCCATGAACACTGGTCACGACGGCTCGCTGACCACGGTGCACGCCAACAGCGCGCGAGACGCCGTTTCGCGCCTGGAAGTGATGGTCTCGATGGCCAATGCGAACATGCAGCTGATCTCCATCCGCCAGCAGATCGCCAGCGCCGTCCACCTGCTGGTGCAGGCCATGCGCCTGAGCGACGGGTCGCGCCGCATTATGGCGATCACCGAGGTGACCGGCATGGAAGGCGAAATTGTCACCCTGCAGGACATTTTTGTGTTCGAAAAGCGCGGTTTGAGCCCGGAAGGGCGCGTGGTCGGGCGTTTCGCCGCGACCGGGATCCGGCCCAAATTCTACGAGAAGCTGCTCTCGGCGGGCATTCGGCTGCGGCCGGACCTGTTCGACGAAGTGCTGGAGGTCTGATCGGCGATGGCATTCTTTGTCATAGTACTGGCGGCGGTCTGGGCGGTGGCGCTGGGCGGATGGTGGATTGTCTCCCGCCTGTTCCGCAACGCCGACGCGGATCGCATGAAAGCGCGCCTAGTGGGAGGAGCCAAAAAGCAGGCCAAGCCGGGCACCCCGCAGGCCGCGCTCTTTGAGAATCAGGAGAGTGACAAAGGCAAAATCGTTCTTCAGCTTCTGAAGAAATACAACCTGACGGACCGGACCCGGAAGCTGCTGGAGCAGGCCGGCTTGAAATGGAACCTGGCGCGTTTCGTGCATGGCTGCATGGGATTGTTTATCGGGTCGTATGTCGCTCTTTATCTGTTTATCCCGTCGGCCTACCGTCCTTACGCGCTGCTGGCCTCGGTGGCGGCCGGCTTCCTGCCGCTGCTCTATGTCATGCGTTTGCGCAAAAAGCGGCTGCATGCCTTCGAGGAGATTTTTCCGGACAGCCTGGAATTCGTCTCCCGGTCCATGCGCGCCGGCCACGCCTTCTCGGTTTCGCTCGAAATGATCCACCGGGAGTTTCAGGAGCCGCTGTCGAGCGAGTTCCGGCGCACCTTTGAGGAGCACAACCTGGGCCTGCCGCTGGATGTCGCGCTGCTGAAGCTCTCCCAGCGCGTACCGCTGCTGGATGTGCAATTCTTCGTCTCCGCCGTCCTGCTCCAGAAGCGAACCGGCGGCAATTTAGCCGAGATCCTGGACAAGCTGGCCTATGTGATTCGCGAGCGGTTCAAGCTGCGGGGCAGGATACGCGCGGTCAGCGCGCACGGCAAGATGACGTCGCTGGCGCTCACCTGCATTCCGATCGGAGTTGCGGTCCTGATGTTTTACACCAATCCCGACTATGTGAAGTTTTTCTTCACCGACGAGGTTGGCCAGCAAATGATGGCGGTCGCCGTGGCGCTGCAGGTGGCCGGCTACTTCATTATGCGAAAGATTGTGTCGATTGAGGTTTAATCCGTGCCTTTATTAATCAGTTCGCTGCTCTTTATCGCGGTAGTCGTGGTGATTTCGCTCCTCGGAATGAAGCTCTATGTGCGTCCCAAAGAGGCCATGGATCGCGTGACCGGGGTCATGGTGGAGCAGCGGGAGCACATTCCGCTGCACCCTAGCCTGGCCTTCCACGATCTCATCCAGCGGCTGGGCCGCGTGCTGCCCACCAGCCCGAAGGATGCAACGGTCATGCAGAAGCGGCTGATCCGCGCGGGCTACCGGGGATCGGAGGCGCTCAAAATCCTCTACGGCGCCAAGGTAGCGTTGGGAGTGCTGCTGCCGGTGCTGATGACCCTGGTGGTATCCGGTTCGCAGGCGGACTCGAGTAACAAGCTGATGGCCGTGATTGTGGCGGTGGCGGCCGGCTTCTTTGGTCCCAATCAATTTGTGAAGGTGGTGGCGCGGCGGCGGCAGAAACAGATCCAGCGAGGGCTGCCGAACGCGCTCGATCTGATGGTGGTGTGCGTCGAGTCGGGCCTCGGGCTGGACCAGGCGATTCTCCAGGTTGCCAAGGAACTGGAGCATGCGCATCCGGAGATCAGCGAAGAGTATGCGCTGGTGAATCTGGAATTGAAGGCCGGCAAGCGCCGTATCGATGCGCTCCGCAATCTGGCGGACCGGACCGCGGTGGACGATCTAAAGAAGCTGGTGGCGGTACTGATTCAGGCCGACCGTTTTGGAACGGGTGTCGCCCAGAGTCTCAGAGGGCATGCCGATTATATGCGGGTGCAAAGCCGGCAGGTAGCCGAAGAGAAGGCCGCCAAGCTGGGCGTGAAGCTGGTGTTCCCGATCTTCTTCTGCATTTTGCCTTCGCTCTTCGTCGTTACGGTCGGGCCGATCGCGATGAAGATCATACGGGAGCTGATCCCGATGATGAATGGAGTTTAGTTTTGTTGATTCGAGCAGTTTGGAAAAAAAGGAGAAAAGTCAATGGATAGCTCTACAGTTCGCATTGTTTGCGCGGTGATCGCGGTCATCCTTCTGGGTTTGATCGTCATGCGGCGTAAAAAGAACGCCGAGGAATAGAATTCCGCAGCGTTAAACACCAGCCGGAGCCCAGGCGGCCCGCCATCGACAGCGCGCCGCCAAAGGCTCGATCCCTGAGCAAAAAGGGCTAGGAAGATGGCGTCCTCCGTTTCAACGTTCCAGTTGTGTTCAGTCGCGTAGAAGATAGATTTTGAGGTCTGGTCTGATGAACAGCATGTTCCGGTTATCGAAAAACAAGACGCTGCAACTCGCTCTATCGGCGTGCATTGCGGCCACTGCATGGGCAGGGACGTTCGGCAAAGCGGTCGTCATTGGGGGCCACGCTTCGGACCTCGCATTGGACGAAGGAAGAGGTTTGTTGTACGTTGCCAACTTCACTGCCAACCGGATCGAGGTGGTGTCACTGGCCGAGGGTATTGTCCTCCGGTCCATCAATGTCGCTTCCCAGCCGAGCTCGGTTACCGTGTCACCGGACGGCAAATATCTTCTGGTGGCTCACTACGCGAATTTCGCGGCCCCGCTGCCTTCGAGCAACGCGCTCACTTTACTCAATATTGAGACGAACAACAAGCAGACATTTGCCTTGGGTAACCCGCCGTTAGGCGTCGCCTTCGGCAGCGACAATAAGGCGTTCGTGGCCACGACCAAAGAGTTCTTACTCTTCGATCCCGTGCGCGGCTCCTCGCAACTGCTCGACACCATCACCGGTGTCGCCGCCAAGACGCTGCCTCAGCCGGCCGCCACTTTTCCGCCCAGCATCACCGCCGCCTCGATCGCGGTATCGCGAGACGGCCAGTGGATTTTCGGGTCCACCGATGCCCTGGACTTCCGCTATGACGTGAATACCCGCCGGGTAGACGCCATGCTGTATACTTCTTCCCCGCCCAATGGACCAAGAGCCGTCAGCGTTAATGCCGACGGGACCTTGTTTACCTCCGGCTGGGCTCTGCAGACGCGCAATTTCGATCTGCTGGCGCAATTTCCAAATCCGACCGGGACGTTCAACGTGGGCACGCAGGCAATCGATTCCTCGCGCGGGCTGATCTATGCTCAAATGCCGGATCCGGCCGCCGCCGCTGCCTCAGTCCCCGTGTTGCAGGTGGTCGATGCCGAGAACCTGGCGGTCCTCGAGCGCCTCCAGTTGCCCGAGAACCTGGCGGGCAAAAGCGTGTTATCCAGCGACAACAATACCCTTTACTCGGCTTCCGATAGCGGCGTTCTGATTCTGCCGGTCGGCTCGCTGGCGCAGACGCCGCGTATCGCAGTCGCGCAGGAAGATGTGGTTTTCAAGGGTAGCTTCTGCGACCGCAGAGTTGCCTCGCAGGAGATTTTGATTACTGACCGCAGCGGGGGCGCCAGCGACTTCACGCTATCCAGCACCGCCCCGGGTATCCAGATCAGCCCCAGCAGCGGAGTCACGCCTGCGCGCGTGCGCATTTCCGTCGACCCGGGCGCGTTCCCGAACAAGGGCACCGCCGCCAGTACGATTGATATCCGGTCGTCACGCGCGGTGAACCTTCCGCCGGCCATTCGCGTTCTAGTGAACTCCAAGGATCCCGACCAGCGGGGAACCGCCATCAATGTTCCGGGAAAACTGGTGGACATTCTTGCCGACCCCTCGCGCGACCGCTTCTTCATCCTGCGGGAAGACCGCAATCAGCTGCTCGTCTACGACGGTAAGACGTACAATCAGATCGCCGCGCTGAAGACGGGAAATACGCCCACCCAGATGGCGATTACCTTCGACCGCCGTTACCTTCTGGTGGGCAGCAACAACTCCCAGGTGATCTATGTATACGATCTGGAAACGCTGGAACAGGCCAGGAGCATCCGTATGCCTGGAGGCCATTACCCACGCTCGATCGCATCCGCCGCCAATACGATTCTGGTGGCGAGCCGGGTGGCCGGACCAAAACATCAGATCTCCCAGGTGGACCTCGCCAGCGGGACTGCCACGGTACTGCCCTCGCTCGGCGTCTATAACAACGACATCGCGCTGAACACCGTGCTAATCGCCTCCCCGAATGGCTCGTCCATCCTGGCGGCGCAGCCCAACGGAAACGTGATGCTCTACAATGCGAGCGCCGGGACGTTCACCGCCTCCCGTAAAGATGCAACCGCTCTTTCGGGAGCGTACGCCGCCTCCAGCTATGACCAGTACATGGTCGGCAACAGTCTTCTGAACTCTTCGCTGGTGCAAATGAAACAATTCGAGACGGCGACCGGCCTCTCGTCGGGATTCGCGTTTCTGGAGCTGGGCGGCCTGCGCATGACGGCCCCCGATGCCGGCAGCGCGGGAGTTCTCCAGCGGGTGGACCTGCAATCGGGCAACGGCATTCGCGCCACGCGCACCGTTGAAGCACCCGTGCTGGGAACCACGGGTGCCGTATTTACCCGCACGCTGGCGCCGCTCAACAGCCGGAACGCCATCATCGCGCTCACCACTTCGGGCTTTACCGTCCTGCCGTGGGACTATGACGCGTCTGTGGCCACGCCCCGTATTGACCGGGTTGTCAACGGGGCCGACTTCGCGCAGCCGATCGCTCCCGGCGGACTCATCAGCGTCTTTGGAACCGACCTGAGCCCGCTCAATCAGGCCTCCTCGCAGATGCCGCTTCCCACCGCGCTGGGCGAAAGCTGCTTGACCGTGAACGGGATCGCCGTTCCGATGCTCTTTGTATCCTCGCAACAGATCAACGCCCAGCTTCCGTTCCCTGTCGAGGGCAATACCACCTTGCGGCTGAATACACCGGGCGGCGTTAGCGACAATTTCAATCTCACGATCTCGCCGGCGGCGCCGAGCGTCTTCCGGGCCGGCTCCAACGCGACGCCCACCGTGGTCCGCGCGCTGAATAGTCAACTCACCACGCCGTCGAACCCGCTGCATCGCGGCGATACGATCATCATCTATGCCACCGGCCTGGGGCGGACCTCGCCCCCGGTGGACGCCGGCGTGCCGGCTCCTTCCGAGCCGCTGTCCTCGACAATTATCACGCCCGTGGTGACACTCGGAGGCATACCGCTACAAGTGCAGTTTTCCGGATTAACGCCCGGCTACATCGGTTTGTATCAAATCAATGCAGTGGTCAACAGCAGGGTCCCGCTTGGATTGAGTGTCCCACTGCAGATCAATCAGGGGACCGGCACGACGTCTGTTGGCGTCAGAGTAGTCGAATAAGCGCCCGGCTGCAATAGAATCGAAACGACAGGATAATGATGAGACTTCTTCAGTACACTCTTACCGCGGCCCTGATGATGGCGCCCGCATTTGCCCAGAAGTACGAATTCACAGTGGGCGGCGGCGCCAGCTTCTATGACTCCAAGACCGTGAAGAATCCAAAGGGCGATGCGGAAGCGGGATTCTCCAATGGCTTCGCGGCCACAGTCGCCTTAGGCCAAAACATGTACCCCCGGATAGGCGGCGAAATTCGCTACACCTACCTGCAAAATGATTTGAAGCTGAAGGGCAGCGGCGGCAACCCCACGTTCGGAGCCCAGGCGCACGCGATCCACTATGACTTTCTGTTCCACGGCACGCCGTCTGGTTCACGCGTGCGGCCGTACGTGGCCGCCGGAGGCGGCGTCAAGTTGTATCGCGGCACGGGGACCGAGGTCCCGTTTCAACCGTTGAGCAATATCGCTCTGCTCACCAAGACTCAGGAAGTGACGGGCCTGGTGTCAGGCGGCGCGGGCGTGAAGTTCACGGTCTCCTCAAAGGTCCTGTTCCGCATCGATGTTCATGATTACCTCACGCCTTTTCCCAAAAAAGTTATTACGCCAGCGCTGAATTCCAGCGTCTCAGGTTGGGTAAATAATATTGTGCCCACTGCCGGCATTGTGTTTACCTTTTAACCGCCTGGGCCTTAAGATGGTGGGGAAGTGCAAAACTGGAATCGCGCACTCCTGCTATTATTTTTTTCCGCAGCGGGCTGGTCACAGACTGGACCCGCTGCTCCTGCGCCGAACTCCATCTCTCCCGAATATGTAGGTAGTGCGGTCTGCAAGACCTGCCATCCGAATGTCTGGCTGAATTTCCACAAAAATCCGCATTATAAGAGCCTGGCGTCAGGCACGGAGCCGGCTGACCGTACTGGTTGCGAGGGCTGCCATGGACCTGGCAAACGGCATGTCGAGGCGCGCGGCGGAAAGGCTACTATCCGCGCATTCTCCTTGATGGAGCCAAAGCAGGTAATCGACAATTGCCTGACCTGCCACGCCAAGGATTTGACGCGCGCGAACATCCGGCGCTCGCCTCACTCACTGGCCGACGTCGCCTGCAATAGCTGCCACTCCATTCATCGGGGGGCCACTCCCAAGTTCCTGCTGGCCAAACGACAGACGGACCTCTGTTATGGCTGCCATAGCAACGTGCGCGCGCAGTTTTCCATGCCTTTCAAGCACCGCGTCAACGAGGGATTCATGCAGTGTTCCGATTGCCACAATCCGCACGGAGCCAATGCGCCTACCTGGAAAATGAGCCAGCGGCCGCGCCTCGCCGAACAGGCACTGGGGAATGAGGAGGCATGCCTCAAGTGCCACACCGATAAGCGCGGACCGTTCCTCTTCGAGCACACCGCCGTCCGGGTGGAAGGATGCGAGACTTGCCACAATCCACACGGATCCATGAATGCACGCCTCTTGCGCCGGCCGCTCGTGACTACCCTTTGCCTGGAATGTCACAACGGCGGCGGGAACTTCGGGCGGCAGGCTGACGGCATTACTCTTCAGTCGGCCTCCCACAATATGGCTGATCCGCGCTATCGCAACTGTACAACCTGTCATGTCCGGATCCACGGGTCCAACGCCGATCCCCGCTTCCTCAGGTAATGCTATGACGAAAGCTGTCCTGCTTTTATTCGCCGGCCTGATTGCATGCGCGGGCCAGCCCGTGGTCTCGCCTGGTAATGAAACTGTCGGCAGGCCCCGTGGCGAAGACATGGGCGGCTATAACATCACGAACTCTTTTGAGGCGGGGTACCGTTTCCACACCGTGGATGGCAATACCGGCAAGTATCGCAGCGACGTGAATTTCGGCAACGGGATGCGGCTGCTGGGCAGCAATCTGACGATGAATTCCAAGGATGGGCATGGAGCCTACTTTGACGAACTCCTGCTGAATACCCAGGGTTTAGGCAACGATCCGTATCAATTTGCCTCCTTTCGAGTGCAAAAGAACCGGATTTACAAATACGATCTGCTGTGGCGCGAAAATGCGTTCTTCAACCCGGCGCTCACCGTTGCTTCCGGTCAACATTTCATGGATACCTCGCGGCGGCTGCAGGACCATTCGATGGTTTTCCTGCCGCAAGGGCGCCTGCGTTTCCTGGCCGGCTACTCCCGCAATGCGCAGGATGGGCCCGCTCTCACCACGATGCAGCTGTTCGACGCCCGCGGAGACGAATTTCCTCTATTCACACGCGTCCGTCGCTCGCAGGATGAATACCGGCTCGGCAATGAGATTGACGTGGCCGGCATCCAGCTTTCCTGGATGCGAACCTGGGAGTTTTTCAAAGATGACGCGAGTGACAACTCCACGTCTTTGGCTGCGGGAAATAACCCAAATGACCGCGTGACGCTGACTACGTTCCATCGAGCGCAGCCCTATCACGGCTCCACACGCAGTTGGCGCGTGCATCTGCTTACGGATCGGAGCAAGCTGTACAGCATCAATGGACGTTTCGCCTATGCGGGCGGCCGGCGCGATTTCATCCTAGACGAGTTAGCCGGCGGGACCGATCGCGTGGGAGCCGCGCGCAACCGGCAAATTGTGGTGCTGGGGAATGCCCGCCGGCCGGTCACGGCCGCCAATCTCACAGTGAGCCTGTTCCCGTTTGCCAAGCTGACGGTCGTAAACCACACCGCATTCCACAGCACCCGGATGGACGGCGACGCCCGCTACGCGGAATTCAACAACGGCGCCGCCGGATCGGCCCTGCTGAACTTTCAGTTCCTGGATATCCGGACGATCGCGAACGCTACCGATCTGCACTACCGGGCAAGCAAGCTGGTCACATTTTATGGGGGATACCACTTCAGTTCGCGCCGGATTCGGTCGATAGAACGTCTGGAGGCGTTCCAAATTCCTGAAACCACCAGCGCGCGGCAGGAAAATACGCTCCATTCGGGGCTTTTCGGCATACGCGTCCAGCCTCTGAAGCCGCTGACGATCAGTTTGGATGCCGAGGCCGGCCGTTCCGATCATCCGATCTACCCGATTAGCGACAAAAATTACCAGACCTTCGGGGGAAGAGTGCAATATAAGACCAGGACTTATCAGCTGGGAGCATTCGCGCGAACCAACTACAACACCAACTCGATATCATTTCTGGCCCACAGCTCGCGCTCACGAACCTACTCGGCGGACGGTTCCTGGACTCCGTCCGGCTGGCTGGGCATCGATGCCAGCTACAGCAAGCTGCACCTCAACACACTCTCCGCAATTGCCTATTTCGCGAACGGGGATGAGGTAACGAACGACCGGTCTGCCTATGTCAGCAACATCCATGCCGGGAATGTTTCCGCGCGTTTTGGCATCCGGGCGCGAGTGGACCTGTTTGTGGGCTACAGCCGGGTGCAGGATGTAGGTGACGGACGGCCGCGGCCCGACGCAGCGCTAATCGCCGGCACGCTCGCTCTGTTCCGGGATATCCAGACCTACCCGCTAGCTTTTGAATCCCCCTTCGCGCGGCTCTCCATCCGGCTTCATTCCCGCCTGCGCTGGAATGCCGGCTATCAGCGCTACCGATACTTTGAGGAATTTTCGACGAATCAGAATTACCGAGCAAATACCGGATTTACCAGCCTGACCTGGTCATTTTAATGGGAGCCACGAACTTTACAGTGACGGTGGGGCTCCTGGTGGCCTTCACAATCTTCATCTTCTTCGTGCGATCGCAGAAGCCCCTCGAAGACAACTGGCCGTTTCTATACTGGTTTCTGGTGCTGTTTTTTACGCTGGTGCGCGCCGAGGACACCTTCAACTTCAACTTCGTGCTGGTGGGACTGTTCTGCGGGCTGCTGCTCCGGTTTGAATTCCTGAACCCACTCCTGGTGAAGCTGATTCGCGGAATCGAACTAGTGGTATTCGGCTATATCGTTTTTCGCGGTGTAGAGATCGTGATCTAGGAGATTAGCGTTCCACCGGCAGGCCCGCTGCCTGATATTCACGCCAGCCGCCGTCCAGCGAGATGACTTTTGTGTAACCCATCTTCTGAAGAGCTTCAGCGGCGAGTGCGGAGCGAAACCCGCCTCCACAGTAGAGAATCAATTCACGGTTTTTATCCCCGACCTTCGATTCGATGTCGCGTTCGATAATGCCCTTGCCGAGATGCAGGGCGCCGGCTGCGTGTCCCGCGTTCCATTCGTTATCCTCGCGGACATCGATCAGCAAGAAATCGCTTCCGGCCTCTCGCCTGCGCTGGAACTCCGCCACGTCGATTTCAATGACGTGTTTCTTCGCCTGATTCACCAAATCGAGAAATGCCTGGCTATGTTTCATTGGTCCGGTTGCTCATTCCACTCGCTGAATTCGCGCTCCCACCCGCTGGAGTTTCGCTTCTATGTTCTCATAGCCGCGGTCGATGTGATAGACCCGGTCAATGCTGGTTTGCCCCTTGGCAACCAGCGCCGCCAGCACCAGCGACGCGCTGGCCCGCAGGTCGGATGCGATCACTTCGGCTCCGGTAAGCGGGCTACCGCCGGCGATGATGGCTTGCCGCCCGTCGATGCGGATGTTGGCTCCCATGCGGGCGAGCTCCAGGACATGCATAAACCGATTCTCAAAGATTTTTTCAGTGACCAATGAGATTCCCTCCGCCTGGGTCATCAAGGCCATGTACTGCGCCTGCAAGTCAGTGGCGAAGCCCGGGTACTCCTCGGTGGTCATGTCCACTGCCCGGAGGGGGCCTTGCGCGCGAACCCTGACGCTCCGGCGGCCATTTTCGATGACTTCCACTCCGGCTTGCCGCAACATGGCAATCAATGCGCCAAGGTGGTCCGTATCGCAGTCTTCCACCAGAACGTCGCCGCCGGTAATAGCGGCAGCGATCATGAACGTTCCGGCCTCAATGCGATCGGGGATGATCTCGTGTTCGGCGGCATGCAGCCTGTCCACGCCCTCTATCCTGATGGTGGAAGTCCCGGCGCCTTCGATGCGCGCGCCCATTTTGGTGAGGAGCGCGGCCAGATCACTCACTTCAGGCTCGCGGGCTGCGTTCTGGATGACCGTTTCCCCCTTCGCCAGGGTGGCCGCCATCAGCAGGTCTTCGGTTCCCGTGACGGTAATCTTGTCGAAGCGAACGGCCGCGCCGCGCAGGCCGTCCGGCGCCTGGGCCTCAATGTAGCCGTGCTCCTGATGCGTAGTGGCTCCCAGCCGCTCTAATCCGCCTACATGCAGGTCAATAGGGCGGGCGCCGATGGCGCAGCCTCCCGGCATGGAGACGCGTGCCCGGCCGGTCCGCGCCAGCAGCGGCCCCAGGACCAAGCTGGAAGCGCGCATGGTTTTGACCACCTCGTACGGGGCTGCGGCGTCGAGAATTTCGGCAGCTTGAATGTTATGGGGGCCGTTGGGGATTTTGTGGAGCTTCACGCCGATATGCGCCAGGAGCTTCTCCATGGTGCGTATGTCCCGGACCCGGGGGATCCGGTGGAGGATCACAGGATCGCTGGTCAGAAGACAAGCCGCCAGCGCGGGCAGTGCGGAGTTCTTCGATCCGCTCGTCGGAATCGCGCCTTCGAGCCGTACCCCACCTTCAATGAGGAGTTTTTCCATAGGAGTTAGTTCTGTTTTGGTCCCGAGCCTGTCGCAGCCGGACCGCTGTGAGCGGCCAGCGCAAGCCGTATGACGCCCTCTGCGCCCGCAAGAAGGCGCTCGGCCTCGGCGCGGTCGACCCTTAGCTTCGCCATGATGATAGCAGCCTTCACGCTGCCGGCTTCAGCCAAGAGGCGGGCGGCGAGCTCACGCTCCACGGCAGATGCCTCGGCCACGATCCGGACTGCCCGATCCACCAGCTTGGCATTCTTGGGCTGCACGTTCACCATCAGGTTCCCGTAGACATAACCCAAGCGGATCATTATCGCGCTGCTGATCATATTCAGCACCAGTTTGGTCGCCGTCCCCGCCTTCATGCGAGTGGATCCGGTGACCACCTCGGGCCCCGTCAACACTTCCACGGCATATTCAGCCTCTCGGGATAACTCGGATTGCGGCGTACAACTGATTCCTACCGTGAGGGCTCTCAGGCTGCGGGCCTTCCGAATCGCTCCCAATACATAAGGAGTGCGGCCGCTGGCGGCTATTCCCACCAGGACGTCCGCGGCGGTTATTCCGCGCGCCGCGATCTCTTCTTCGCCCTTGGCGGTGCTGTCCTCGCTCGCCTCGGTCGCCTGGTAGAGGGCCTGGGGTCCCCCGGCGATGATTCCCTGCACCATCTCATAGGAAACTCCGTAGGTTGGCGGACACTCGGATGCGTCCAGAACGCCCAGGCGGCCGCTCGTCCCCGCGCCGATGTAGTACAGCCGGCCACCGCCTCGCAAACGCTTAACAGCCTGATCCACCACTCCGGCGACGGCGGGGATCGCGCCCTCGACGGCTAGGGCTACTGTTTTGTCTTCATCGTTGATAATCCGGAGGATCTGCTCTGTGCTCTGACTGTCGATGTCGGCCGAGGCCGGGTTCCGCTGCTCGGTAAGTAGATGTTCTAACATAGGCGGGCTGCAGGTTGATTCTAGCGCGCGCCTCGAGGAAAGCGCCACCTTCCTTTCATTGCTATGACATGCGAGGTAGCGGGAAGCTCAGGGTCCTTAGGTTGGAACATGTAACGTAAGGTTTTAACCGTAGTCGAATCCGGGGCTCCACCTTAGTCTTTTCCGGTTCATTTGCAGCAACTTACCCTTGACAGCGGGGTCTACTCGGCGTATAGTTCACTTATGTCTCGGCCCCGGCTGGGCGTATGTGGACGGTTTTTCATACGTTTTAGTACGGCAACCGACAAGTCATCGGAGGACTTTGGAAATGAAACGACTACTTCTCACGGGCACTCTGCTTGTGCTATCAAGCATGAGCACTTTCGCCCTGCCGACAACCTGTAC
>DATLBY010000165.1:0-3277 GCA_035526665.1 Bryobacteraceae bacterium | reverse complement strand
TTCCGAGTTCGGAAGTTTGCCTTCGGCGTGGCCTGAATAGACGCGGAGTCCATGATCGATGGCGCGGTAGAACGTAGCCGCGTCCTGCAGGAACTCGGCATCGGATCGCTCCAGGTGGCCCATCTTCTCGATGATGTCGATTCGTTCGGGTGTATTCAGAACCTTGAAGAAAATTCCCGCGCTTTTGAGCCGGAGATACATGAGCGCGAAATCGATATCGTAGTAGCCGCCGAAGGCCGCCTTCAAGGGACTCTGCTCTCCCTGTTCCTTCTCCAGCCGGGCGCGCATGGCCCGCAGGTCGGTTCGCGAGCGGCCGCTCTGGCCGTAGCGGCGCCAGTCCACCTCCTGCAGCTCATGCAGGAACCGGGTGGCTACCTCCGCGTTGCCGACTACCGCCCGCGACTTCATGTAGGTGATCCCTTCCCACGCCTCGGCATTTTTTGAGAGGTATTCGCGATACGTGCCCACCAGCTGCACCAGGGGGCCTTCGCGGCCGTTCGGGCGCAGCCGCGTGTCCACGGTGAAGATCACGCCCTCGCCTGTGTACGCCGTGATGATATCGATCATGCGCTCGGCTACCTTAGTCCAGAAGCGCAGTTCGTCCGCGTCCTCATCCGGCAGAATGAAATTCAGATCGGCATCCGAGCCCAGGTCGAATTCCCGCATGCCAAGGCGGCCCATCGCGATCACCATCATCTGAGAGGCGGGGATATAGGAGCGATTGGCCGGCGGATGCGACCGCATGACTTGGTTCTGCGCCATTTTATAGCTGGCGCAGATGACTGCCTCCGCCAGATCGGAGGTTCTCTCGAGCGTAGTGAAGATGGGCACACGCAGGCAGATGCTTTCGGCCTGAATGCGCAGCATCTCGCGCTTGAAGAAGCGGCGGAGCTGCGTTGCATCGCCGAGCAACTCATACAAGTCGCCGTACTCCGGCGCTACGCCGTCATGAATATGAGCCAGTTCCTCGATCAGTTCCGGATTCCGGATTAACTCTTCGGAAAAGTGCGGGCTGTTCTCAAAAATATCGACTGAGTCGCGGACCAGCACTGAGTTCTCATTCAGCAGCTTGAGATGGTCCGGATTTCCGTACACCTTTTCCAGGAAATGCTCGAAAGCCTTTTGCCCCCGGCGGAGCTCGCTGCCCGCCAGCGCCGTGCCCAGCTCCGGAGCCCGCTGATCCAGAAACCGGATGAGATTGCTGCTCGGCGGCTCCACCACGATCCGCGCCGGAGCCGGGGTTGCCTGCTCCAGGGACATCGGCGGAGAGGAAGAATAGTACAGCGGCTGCTGGGAATGGATCACCCGGTCATAGGTTTCCTGCACCTCTTCCAAATGAATATTCAGTTGGTGGAGGAGTTTGTCGGCCGAGACGCTGCGTCCCACCTCACTTGAGGGCATGCGCCGCGCCAGCAGTTCCATTTCTTCCTTCGAGGCCGGCAAGGTGTGGGTCTGGCGGTCATTAAAAAACTGCAACCGGTGCTCGAGGTGGCGAAGAAACTGGTAGGCGGATGCCAGACGCGAGTATTCCACGTTGGACAAGAAATCTTTGTCGCGAAGCCGCGTGAGCGCCAGTAGCGTCCCGCCATGCCGCACCCACGGTTCACGGCCGCCATGCAGCCGCTGCAGGCACTGGACCAGGAATTCAATGTCACGGATACCGCCGCGCGCCAGCTTCACGTCCAGATCCAGGTGACTTCCCGACTTCCGGGCAAGCTTCTCGCTGATCCGCACGCGCGTGAGTGAAACCGATTCCACTGCCGAGAAGTCGAGGGTCGTCGAGTAGATGCGCGGCTCTACAAATTCCAGTAGCGCCCTGCCGCAATCGGGCTCACCGGCAGCGACACGGGCTTTGATGAGCATCTGCAGCTCCCAATCGCGCCCCCGGGTACCGTAGTAATTCTGCGCGCCTTCCTGGGAGAGACATACCTCTCCCAGAGAGCCATCGGGGCGCAGACGAAGGTCCACGCGATAGCACATTCCCTCCGACGTGTAGGTGGATAACAGATCCGTGTACTGATTCGCTAATTTCTTAAAGAACTCTTTATTGGTGATGCTATTCTCGCCACTCGTCTCCCCATTTCCCGAGTAGAGGAACATCAAATCGATGTCGGAGCTGTAGTTGAGTTCGCGGCCGCCGAGCTTGCCCAACGCGATCACCGACAAGCCGCTGGGGCGTTTGATTCCGTCAGATCCCGCGTACATAGGCGTAGCATAACGCTCTACCAAAGCAGCGCGCAGCCTCCGGTAGGTTACCTCCAGGACGGCGTCCGCCAGATTGGAAATATTCTCCGTCGTCTCGGACAGAGTGGCGTGTCCGAGCACGTCGCGCATCAAGATCCGCAGCAGTTCACGCCGGCGGAATACCGCCAGCAAGCGGGCGGAGGGAACGCCGCAATCCCCGAGGAATGCGTCGAGGCGTGCTGCCGTCTCTTCTTTCGACAGCACACGGCCGGGATCCGGCGCCGCCGCTAGGTCTTCGATCCAGTCGGGATGTTGCAGAATCTCTTCGGATAGAAACCGGCTATACGAAAACAGGGTGATTGCGTAGTGCAGTGCTGTGGGGGAGCTGACGATCCGGCCGAATGCGTCCGGTTGATCCTGCTGCAGGCGTCCCAGATAGTCCAGAGCGCCGTCGGGATCCGCCGAGAATGACAGTAGCGAGTTGAGCTTTTCCCAGTATTGCGGCGAAAGCCCCGCAAGAACCCGCGAAATCTGTCCGAGTGCCCGCCCGCGGTCGCGAAACTCAATCCCATCAAGCAGCCGCTGCATGTAGTAAGAAGACAGCCTGGTCCTTACAGGTTAATTATAACGTGTGGAGTTTGACCGGGCCGCTACCGGCGAACCCGCCCGCTCCCGTTTGAAGATCGAAGTGGTGGATATTGGAAATCGCCGCGCCGGCCGGACACACCATATTCTAATCGTTACCTGGGGATGGCGCAGAGTCCAGGGAATTTGGCCGGATGGATTCAAGAATCGGCTCATTATGGGGGAAATTTGGTGGTGTATGGGCGAATTCCCCGGCGGCCACAGGGCCGGGCGACTGCTGCTGGATGGGCTGAGCATTGGCTGGCCCATTTTCCGGTGTGCCAGTCGGCTGAATCGAAGGGGTGCCGGGGCGGTCCGGGGCGGCTGCGTTGGGTTCGTTCTGAAATTCCGTATTTGCGATTTCGGCCTTGCGGCGATCCTGGCGTTCGACCAGTGTTTTCAACGCCATGCGGTACATGCGGCTAAGGCGCGCGTCGTGCCGCTGGATCTGATCGAGCGAATGATTGCC
>DATLBY010000164.1:0-8969 GCA_035526665.1 Bryobacteraceae bacterium | reverse complement strand
GGAGGACGGTCGTTGCGCGTATTCCCGTCGTTATTCACATCCGAATTGCCGCCGATTGTCGCGCTCAGAAAACGTCCACTCTGTACATTGCCGATCCCCGAAAGCTGGTATCCGCTAAGAAGCGCGCGCAGAACCGGGTTACTGAGGGAATGCGCGTAGTTGATATCCCATAACCCGGAAAAGACGAAACGATGGCGCACATCGCCGTTGCCCAGCGCGCGATCGAGATTCGGGAGCAGCGTGTCCTGCGCCACCTTGGCATCATCTCCGCCCCCGACAACCACTGAGGTCTGGTCAGGAACCGAATCGATCACCTTCGATAAGGTGTAGGAGGTCTGCACTTGGAAACTCTGTGAGAAGCGTTTGGAAAGTTGAATGAAACCGCCGTGATAAGTGGAATCCGCGCCGCTGTCGAAAATGCTGATCCGCCTGAAGTTTGGATTGGGCCTGCCATCGGGATGCCGGAAGAAGGTAACCGGAGTTCCATCACCGAAGGCGCCTTGCACCGGAATGGAGGGGAACAGATTGATGTCGCGCGTACGCGACAGATGCACGCCCTTCACGCCCAGATAGCCTACTGTTAGTGCATAATCCTTGCCAAGCTGAGTCTCGAAGTTCAGGCTGAACTGATGCGTCAATGGCTGGACGTAATCGGGAGCAAACACGTAAATGTCCGGAGTGCGACTGAGGGTAGGCGGCGCTGACAAGATATTCGGATACGTAGGGATATTGCTGGTCAGGGTGTAGGTCTGCACCTGAATACCGTTCTGAGAGAAGGCCGTGCCGGTTAGAATCGAGGGGGTCCGGCCGTAGTACATTCCATAACCGCCGCGCAGCGCGGTCCGCCCATTCCGGTTCAGTTTATAAGCGAAGCCAAAGCGGGCCGCCAGGTTGTTGGTGTCGCGGTTGATGTGAGATGTATCCAGATGCAATGCGGCCAGTCCGGCGTCGGGATTCTTCACCTGGGGCTGCGCATAATCGAAAAGATCATAACGTCCGCCATAGTTCAGTGTCAGCTTATCTGAAGCCCGCCAGGAATCCTGCGCATAGAAAGCGTACTCGTTTACATTTGGTTTCGTGAGAGGGCCATCGGTATTCGCGCCCGCGAATCCTTGCGTAAAGCTGGCGGCACGGCGGGCCGCGAAATCCGCGTAGCTATTGAACTGGAACGATCCGCCAAAGTTTCCTGGGAAGAAGTTATCGATTCGCTGGAAATCCAGGTCGGCTCCAAACTTATACGTATGTCGTCCCACGACGTGGGAAAGGCTGTTCACAAATTGATACGTGCGCGCATTCGTGTAACGCGGGCTGATGCTGTTGCGGCCGATCTGCATCACCAGCGTACCGCTCTGCCGGATTTGCGCTTCCGGGGCTGTCGCATTGGCGGCGCCTGGCTCGTTATCCCGAGTGAAAACTCCGCGGGATTCGAACACTGTGTTGGGGCTCATCACCAGGGTGTAGCTGGCGGCCGCGTTGTCGGTTGAGACGTCGCTGCTGCCGGTGTGCTCGGCGGCGCTGTTGTTGCCGGTGCTTTCAAAGTTTGCGCCCTTAAAGCGGTTTGCGTTGTAACGGACGCTGAGCCGCTGGTTGCCCGTGATATCCCAATCCACCTTCGCCAGATACACGTTATTGTTGAGCGTATTGACGTAGGATGCCAGCTTCGGCGTCAACTCCTGTAAAGCCTGCTGCGAGAGGGCGTCGGAAGGCGGCGCAATCTGCAGGAACACGGTGTTCGGGGTGGTGTTGCGTTGCCCGTCATAATCGAAGAAAAAGAAGGCTTTGTTCTTGATGATAGGTCCCCCGAGGTTGCCGCCGAATTGATTGAAGTGATAGGCCCGCTTGGGAGCGCCGCGCCGATTATTAGCCCACGTGTTGGCGTTCAGGGCCTTATCGCGAAAGAATTCGAATATGGTGCCGTGAAGCTCATTCGTGCCGGATTTCGTAATTACATTCACCACGCCGCCGCCGGCTCGTCCTACTTCGGCGGTGTAGCCGCTCGTGTTCACCTGAAACTCCTGGACCGCATCCTGGCTGAAGCTGTAAGGATTGCGTCCGGTTCCGGAGCGGCCGGTGGACTGACCGAAGAACACGTTATTGCTGTCGGCTCCATCCACCAGGATGCTATTGGAGGTGCCGCGCTGGCCGCCAAAGGAGATATCGCCAAAACGCGAATAGTCGCGCGAGACTCCAGGAGTGAGCAGGGTAAAGTCGAGGAAGTTCCGTCCATTCACTGGCAGATCGGCGACTGCTTTTTCGCTAACTACAGTGCTGGTTTGAGAACGGGTGGTCTCCACCACCGGGACCTCCGCAGTGACACTGATCGTCTCTTGTGCGGCGCCCAATTCGAGCAAAACGTCCAGCGTGGCGACGGCGCCAATCGACAGGGGCACTGCAGCTCGCTTGACGGTTTTGAAGCCGCTCGCTTCGATTGTTACGTCGTAGGTTCCCACGGGCAGGCGCAGAAGACTATAAAGGCCAGCCTCGCGCGTTTGCGTTGTTCGAGTGAGACCGGTGGCAACATTCGCCGCTGTAACTTTAGCCCCACTGACCGCGGCCCCGGTGGGGTCGGTAACCGTTCCGTTGAGAGATGCCGTCCCGACTTCGGATTGCGCGAAGGCGGAAAGGGTAAAAACGAAGACACTAAAGGCGATGAGTCGCAGCGTGGGCATGCCCTCCAGTTTACCGCGCGGCAGGGCATAGCCACCACTATTGCGCGGTGGCTAGCAGTCTCCCATTGTCCGCTTCCGATGAATCTGCGATTCATGTCCGAAAACGGCCAGACGGCAATGACGGCCGGATGTATAAATAGGGAGTGCCCCTGGATCACACAGCCTGTCATCGAGCGATTTGCTCGCGCGATGCTCGCTTTGATGGTGTATTTTTCACAGCGGTCCAGACAACCGGGATCTACTGCCGTCCTGTCTGTCCAGCGCGCACACCGAAGGCCGGCAACTGCCGGTTCTTTGCTTCGGCCGCGGAGGCTGAGCATTCCGGATTTAGACCTTGTTTGCGTTGCCGCCCAGAGCTTGCACCGGCTTCCCGGCGAACGAGAGCGGACGATGCGGCCGCTTTGGTGCTGGCGCAGATCCGTTCCGGTGAATCGGCCGAAACAGGGCTGGCTGCGCTCGCCACCCAATTGGGGATTACCGACCGTCATCTGCGGCGACTGTTCGTGGATCAGTATGGCTTGCCGCCGGTGGCGTTCGCGCAGACGGAGCGCCTGCGGTTTGCCAAGCAACTCTTGCAGGAAACCTCTCTTTCGATGACCGATGTCGCCTACAGTGCGGGCTTTAAAAGCCTGCGCCGTTTTCATGCGCTATTTCAGAGCCGCTATGGGCTGACACCGTCTCTGATGCGCGGCAAACAATCGAAATCCCCGGAGCACGACGTGCTGACGCTGCGATTGAGCTACCGGCCGCCCTTGGCCTGGGAAGAGATGCTGCAGTTTCTCGCCCCCCGGATGATTTCCGGAGTAGAGGTAGTTGCGAATGGAACATATCGCCGGACCGTCTCTCTGGGAGATAGACAGGGCTGGTTGGAGGTTCAGCAACAACCCGGTTCTAATGGTTTGATCGCCCGCGTACCCTCTTGCCTGTCTTTCATCCTTCGTCCCATCCTTTCCCGGCTGCGGAGGCTTTTTGATTTGGACGCAGATCCCGTGGCCATCGCCGCCCATTTGGGCAGAGAACGGCTTCTAGCCCATTCCCTGCAGGAAACGCCCGGATTGCGGGTTCCCGGCGCGTGGGATGGATTTGAACTCGCCATGCGAGCCATTTTGGGTCAACAGGTGACTGTAAAGGGCGCGAGTACCCTTGCCGGCCGGCTGACGGAGCGCTTCGGCCAGTCCATTGAAACACCTTTTGCAGATCTTTCTATCGTGAGCCCGTCCGCTGCTACGATTGCCGCTGCGACAGTGGAGGAAATCGCCGCAGTAGGCCTGCCACGCACGCGGGCGGCGACGCTGCATACGCTGGCAAAGGCCGTGAGCGAAGGGAAATTGCAGTTGGACGGCCATGCCGATCCCTTCAGCGAAATGGAGACCTTGCAGGGCTTACCGGGCTTCGGCGATTGGACCGTGCAGTATGTTGCGATGCGGGCGCTTGCCTGGCCCGACGCCTTCCCGGCGGGTGATCTGGGGCTGCGAAAAGCTTTCGGCCGGGGAATCCCTGTGAATGAGCGTATTCTGCGTGAAAAATCAGAGGCATGGCGTCCTTGGAGAAGCTATGCGGCGATGCACCTTTGGAAGATGCTGAGGAATGTGTAAATGATCTACTACACGCGAATGGATAGTCCGATTGGAGGCCTGATTTTGACGGCCGACGCAAGAGGGTTTACAGGCCTGTACATGCAGGATCGTGTCACGGATGGGTGGCACCAGGACCCGGGGCCTTTCCGCGAAGCCGTGCCTCAGATAACCGCCTACTTCGCGCGGAGTCTGCAACGATTCGATCTGCCGCTGGTCTTCGACGGAACAGCATTTCAATTGGATGTCTGGAAGGCTCTTTGCGACATTCCCTACGGCACCGTGATCAGCTATGGTGAGCTGGCCGGCCGGGTTGGCCGACGCAGCGCTTCACGTGCAGTCGGCGCCGCGAATGGACGAAATCCGATCTCCATCATTGCCCCCTGTCATCGAGTGATTGGAGCGGATGGCTCGCTCACCGGCTACGGGGGCGGACTGGATAAGAAGCTCTGGTTGTTGCGGCATGAAGGGGCGCCGCTGCGAGCTGTGGCAGCTCGCTGATACCGCGCGGCGCTAATCAGGTTTGCGACGGTGGCAGCCGGACCGGATTGTGCCAGCCGCCTTCGCAGGAAATGATACCGTCTGCTTCCGCCGGTCCCCAGGTATCGGGTGGGTAGAGATAAGGGGGTAATTGATCCCGTAGGACAGGGTCCACAATACGCCACGCTGCCTCCACGCTATCCTGCCGGGCAAACAGGGACGCATCGCCTTTAATGGCATCGCCCAGGAGCCGCTCATAGGGAGATTTCTCCTTGCGGGACTGATGTCGCGCGATCAGCTCCACGCCTTCACCCACCATGGAGTCCCCGGCCATTTTGGCCCGCGCTCCGACAGAGATAAATACATCTGGACTCAGTTGAAAGCGGAAGTTATTCGCGCCCACCTGCTGCACCTTGTCGAAAATTGCCTGTGGCGGCCGCTTTAGCTGCACCAGCACCTCCGTGGCCGTGACGGGAAGCTCTTTGCCGGTCCGGACAAAAAACGGAACGCCTGACCATCGCCAGGAATCGATGTGCAGCCGCAGTGCTGCAAAAGTCTCTACTTCCGAGTCCGAGGCCACTCCCTCTTCTTCGGTATAACCGCGGAACTGGCCGCGAACTAGATCATTGGATGTAAGCGGCCGCATGGCGCGGAAGATGCGGATCTTCTCGTCGCGCAACACTTCGGGACTGTTGTTCACCGGGGCGTCCATGGTGAGCAGCGCAATTACCTGCAGCATATGGTTCTGCACCACATCACGCAGAGCGCCCATCTCTTCGTACAAACGGCCCCGCCCTTCCACGCCGAAATTCTCCGCCATCGTGATCTGCATATTGTCGATATACGTGCGGTTCCAGATTGGCTCCATGAAGGAGTTTGCAAAGCGGAAATAAAGAAGATTTTGGACTGCTTCTTTTCCCAGGTAATGATCGATGCGAAAAATCGCAGATTCGGGAAAAAACTTGTGGAGCATCTCGTTCAGACCGTGCGCGGAAGCCAAGTCGCGGCCGAAGGGCTTCTCGACGACTATCCGGGCATCGCTTGCCGACCCACTTTTGGCTAAACCTTCGGCCACCGTGCCGAAAAGACTTGGCGGAATAGCGAGGTAATGCAGAGGGTGAGTCGCGCTCCCGAGCGCCGCACGGATGGCGGCATAGGTGGCTTCCTCTTTGTAGTCGCCGTCAATGTACTGCAGATGAGCGACCATCTTGCCGAATGCCTCCGCATCAAAACCACCGCGCGCTTCCACGCTTTCACGAGCCCGGGCAATCAGCCGTTCCAGGTTCCACCCGGACTTTGCGACGCCGATAACCGGAATGTTCAGGTCACCGCGCCGCGCCATCGCCTGCAAGGCAGGAAAAATCTGCTTAAATGCCAAGTCGCCGCTTGCCCCGAAGAAAACGAGTGCATCCGAATGGGTATTTTCCATGTGATCCTATTCTTTCTTTTCGCTGTGTCCGCCAAAACCGTGGCGCATTGCGGAGAGAATTTTAGCCGCAAATTCGTCCTGGCCCCGTGAGCTGAAGCGTTCATAGAGGGCTGCGCTTAAGACGGGCGCCGGAACGCTCTCCTCGATGGCCGCCTCAATGGTCCAGCGGCCCTCGCCCGAATCGGAGACACGGCCCGCGTAGTTGTTGAGACCCGGGTCTTCCACAAGCGCAGCGGCGGTCAGGTCGAGCAGCCAGGACGCGATGACACTACCCCGCCGCCAGACTTCCGCAATATCCTGGATCGGAAGGTCGTACTGGTAGAACTCGGGATTGCGCAGCGGCGCTGTTTCCGCGTCGATGGCGCGCTTGGTTGCGCCTGCGTTCGCATTGTGGAGGATATTGAACCCCTCGGCATAGGCAGCCATCAAGCCATACTCAATGCCATTGTGCACCATCTTGGTGAAATGGCCGGCCCCGTGACCACCGCAATGCAGATACCCTTCCTCCGCCGTGCCTGCGTGGTTTTCACGCCCCGGTGTACGCGCGGCCGATGCCACTCCGGGAGCCAGCGTGCAAAAGATCGGATCGAGATGAGCCACCGTGTCCTTTTCCCCGCCGATCATGAGGCAATAGCCGCGCTCCAGGCCGTGCACTCCGCCACTGGTGCCGACGTCGACATATTGGAGACCGCTGTTTCGCAATTCCGCTCCGCGGCGGATATCATCACGGTAGTACGAGTTGCCGCCGTCGATCAGAATATCTCCGGGTTCCAGTAGCGGGCGAAGATTGGCGAGTTCCTGATCGACGAAGCCTGCCGGAACCATCAGCCAGATGACACGAGGCTTCGCAAGCCGCCGCGTGAAGTCTTCGAGCGACGAGGAAGATAACGCGCCTTCGCCAGCCATTGCCTTAACCGCGTCGGCGGAAACATCGTAGACGACACATTCGTGTCCAGCGCGCATAAGCCGGCGCACCATATTTGCGCCCATACGACCCAGTCCAATCATTCCAAGCTGCATTGGTTTTTCTCCCAAGCTAATGCTTACGCCGCCGATCAAAGTATCTCACCCGGCCCAGCGCGATCGACATCCGAATCCTTCAGACAGTCCGCTCTTCTATCCTGTTGTAGTGAAATGCTAAGTACGGTAGACTGACCACATTTGATACTGGTTGGGGATGACTGCTGCCCTGCAAGCGGAGGAGCAGTACGTTGAGTTCACCCAAATTAACTCTGGAGGCGGTAGTGGACAGTTCAGTTGTGGTTGGCGGGTGCGTATTCCTGCGGAAGAAATTGGTCACACGGATGAGGCTGCTGTTGGTTCTGCTGTGTTTCGTTTCGGCGAGCTTGCTCGCGCAAGTTGCCGGGCGGCTAACCGGTTCAGTGGTTGATAGCACCGGCGCGTCTGTTCCAAATGCAAAGGTAGCCCTTTACCTGCCGGGCGGGAAGGCCGCGGTGCTGACAACATCGACCAACTCCGCCGGCATCTTTGATTTCATCGCAGTGCGCCCGGATCTCTACATGCTGGAGGTAGAGAGCTCCGGGTTTGCAAAATATTCGCTGCCGGAAGTGAAGATTGACCCCGCTCGCCAAGCATCGCTCCCGCCCATCTCGCTCAGTGTGATGACGTCGTCGCAGACCGTGGAAATCACGGGCGTAACGCAGGGAGTAGACCTGGCATCCGCGGAAGTTGCTACAACCGTAAGCCAGGCACAGATCACTAACCTGCCGGTGATCGGCCGGCAGATCACCAATCTTTTCGTCACGCAGGCCGGCGTTACCCAAAATAACCGCCAAAATACAGTCATTAACGGTATGCGTCCCAGTTACTCTAACGTCATGATGGACGGAATCAACGTTCAGGACTCAGTCCGGACGAACGATCTGGATCTCTTGCCCAACAGGTTTACCATCGCGCAGATTGCGGAGTTCACGGTCTCGACTACTAACTCCAGTCCCACGATAGGGGGAGCGGCCAGTACCATCACCTTGGTAAGCCCCTCCGGGACCAACGAGTATCATGGATCGGCATACTGGTTTAACCGCAATAAGTATTTCAGCGCCAACGACTGGTTCAACAACAAAAATGGCGTGGTGCGGCCGGCGCTCAATCTAAATCAAATTGGCGCTACGTTCGGCGGCGCAATTATAAAGGACAAACTTTTTTTCTTCGGCAACTACGAGGCCTACCGGTTTAGACGCCAATCCCCGATCAGCAACACGATCCTGACGCCGACCGCCCGGCAAGGCATTCTGCAATACCGAGTGGGAAATACGATTCAGCAGTTTGATGTTTTGAAAGCCGCCGGCCTGACAATCAGTCCGGCCATCAAGAGTATCCTCGCATTGGTGCCCGAGGTAGGAAATAACAGCAGCCGCGGGGATGGCCTCAATACGACCGGCTACACTTTCAACGGCCGCAGTAATACGAATCGCGATAACGTGTTGGGGAAAGGTGACTTTAATTTGTCCCCAAAACACGTGTTCTCAGGAACGTACGCTTGGAATAAGGACGTAGCTGATCGGCCGGTATCGGGCTCACAGTACACCGTCGAACCACCCTATTACAACGACATCCGGGGAACTTTGGTGTCCGGTGCATGGCGGTGGACTCCGACGCCCGCGCTGACTAACGAACTGCGTGCCGGGTTTAATTACTTAACCGCACCGTTTAAGTTGACGCAGCCTGCCCAGTCCCAATACTTCCTCTTTCCCAGCTCCATTCTCGGGTCTCCGTTTCAGACCAGTCAGATCGGCGAGGGTCGAACCATTCATCAATACAATCTGCAAAACAATGCCAATTGGGTTCATGGCCGGC
>DATLBY010000163.1:0-29689 GCA_035526665.1 Bryobacteraceae bacterium | reverse complement strand
ATTTTGGGCGAGCGCGAGTGCTCCATTCAGCGGCGGCATCAGAAGCTGCTGGAAGAGGCGCCGTCGCCGGGAGTCAGCCAGAAGCTGCGTGAAACGACCGCGAAGAAGTTGAAAGAGGCCATGAAAGCGGTGGGTTATACCAACGCCGGAACGGTCGAGTTTCTGATGGACGAAAAAGGGAGTCTCTACTTCATCGAGGTAAACGCGCGCATTCAGGTGGAGCATCCGGTCACCGAGATGATCACCGGCGTCGATCTGGTAAAGACTCAGATTCTGGTAGCCGCCGGCCAGAAGTTGCCCGATATACTTCCGAAGCCCCTGACCATTCGCGGACATGCGATTGAATGCCGGATTAATGCGGAGCACCCGGAGACGTTCACGCCATCCCCGGGCCGGATCACAGGATTGAATCTACCCGGGGGAATCGGGGTTCGCGTAGACACAGCGGCGTACACCGATGGAATTATCCCGCCCTACTACGACTCTTTGATAGCCAAGCTGATCACCCATGGAGTGGATCGCGCAGAAGCTATCCAGCGGATGCAGCGCGCCTTGGATATGTTTGTCGTGGAAGGAATTCACACCTCAATCCCGTTACACGAGCGAATCCTGGCGGATCCGGACTTTATTGCCGGGAATTTGAGTACTCACTTTTTGGCTCGCATGAAGAAGTAGCGAGGCTACATTCCGCCGGCTAAGCCAGGTATTTCGGCGCGTGCTGGGCTTGGTCAGCCAGGGCGCGGGCACTGAAAACCGAAGCGTTCTGCGCTTGGTTGAGCATGCGGAGATCGGCGCCGTCCTCCAGAGGCATCTCGTGCTCTACCCAATTGGAGAGGGGGATGTTCCTGAAGTAGAGTCTTTCCTGCATTATCATCGATTTGCGATTCAGAAAGTGCGATTTGCTCTCGCGCAGGTAGTGCCGCTCTTCGACGCGAAAATCCGTGAGGAACTGATCGAAAGCCTTGCGGTGCGCGGCCTCTTCCACCGCGCGCAGTTTATCTTTTAGGGATTGCTCGTGCGCCGCGATCTGCGCCTTGGCAGCCGCCAGATGCTCGCGCTCCTTCGCCACGGCAACTTCCAGCCGCGATTGCATCAGATAGAAGGACAAAAGCGCCGAGCCTGCTGCCACCAGCATGGGGAGCAAAATCCAAAGTAGACGTTCGTCCATAGGGTCTAGGCCAATCCTATGGAAGGATCGGCAGCAAGGAGAATTTAGTTTAGGGTTCGCGCGGAAAAGTTCGGAAAGCGTGTGAAGTGAGCGGACTAGCTCTGCGTTCCATCGATTCTTTGGCCTGAAATCAGCCCTGTCAGCAGGGAAAAATGGAAGCCGGCATTCTGAAACGTAAGGATTTTGCCCAAGGCATGTAGGCTGGCCGATAGGCGGAAGCTAAGGCCACTACCGAAGCCGGCATGCTTGGCAATGTACCGTCCTGCTCCCACACCCCAATCGGAAGCATAGGCAGCGCTAGGGAAGACCGCGGTCGGGAGGATGGCAGGAGGCTCTACGGGCAGCACCAGGATTCGCTTGCCGGCATTCCGGATTTGCCAGCAAAGCTCGGCATCCCACCAGAATTCGGCAAACTGCTCGTCCAGGTAATTCATTCCGCGCAAAATCGCCCGCGGAACCAGCATGGGGGCGCCGGCAGGATACTCCACCGGCGTGGGCGTGTCCACGGCCTGAAGAGCAATCCGTCCGGACAGTTCCCTGCTCTTGCCGTCGTCCGTCAGACTAGCGGGCGTGGGGAGACGGTAGGCGTAGTCAATGCGGGGACAGACAGCGCCGGCATCGCGATTGTCCTCAAGCCCGGCAACCAATTGCGGAATCGTCTCGGGAAGCACTTCATAACCTGGCCGCACAAAGAAGATCGATTCGCCCTTGGCCGTCCGCATCCCGATATTCGCAGCTTTGGTGAATCCGAAATGCTTCGGCAGCCTCATGAAGTGGGTCGATGGAAACTCGCTGTCAAGCTGCTGGCTTCCATCCACCGAGCCGTTATCAATCACCACTACTTCCAGCGATTCGTGGTTACTGGACGACTGGAGCGCTTTGAGCGTACGCCGCAGTGCATCGGCGCAGTTATGCGTCACGATCAGCGCTGTCACACTCGGCAGAGCTTTAGTTTCCTCCATGAGAACTGAATGATAACGCACTCCTCCGGTCTGCCGCGATCGGCAGCCAGGCGTGCCTTTATGGCATTATGATTCGGCAACCTATGCTGAAAACCTTGCTGTCGCTTGCGCTTGCGGGATTTGCACTATTTGCCCAAAGTTCGTATTTGATCCTGCAAAAGGGCGCCAGTTCGCTCGCCTACTACTCCCCTGACGGACGCCTGCTGGCTACAGTGCCGACGGGGCAACATCCGCATGAGATGGTCCTTTCGCCCGACGGAAAGTATCTCTATACGACCGACAACGGAACCATGCGAATTGAGAACGCGGGCATCGGCGGCAATTCCATTTCCATGATCGACATTGCCGCACGGAGAAAAGTGGCGGATATTTCCCTGGGCCCCTATCACCGCCCGCACGGAATTGCCATCGATTCTACCGGCGGCCGCCTCTTTGTGACTACCGAGATGCCCGACGCTCTGCTGGCCATAGACACACTGCGGCGTTCCGTGATCCGCCGCTATGATACGAGGGGCAAGACACCCCATATGGTGACGTTGGGCCCGGAAGCGAAATGGGCGTACGTCAGTCACGCCGCGTCTTCCAATGTAGGAGCCGTGGATTTACAAACCGGTAAAGTCACGCTGATTCCCACCGGAGCGCGCCCCGAGGGTAGCGTTCTGTCGAAGAATGGAAAAGAGTTGTACGTCTGCAACCGGGATGCGGCAGCGATCACGGTAATCGACACAACGCAGCAGAAGGCTATCGCAAATATTCGAACCGGGAAGGGCCCTGTGCGTATCGGAATTACGCCGGACGGCATGCGGCTGGTATACGCTTTGATGTACGAAAAGAAGGTGGGAATCGCAGATCCGGGCGGCCGCCTGCAACTCGGCTATGCGTTGCTTCCCAACTCACCTGTTTCGTTGAACATCTCCTACGATGGCAAGCTCGCCCTCGCCTCCGCCGAGGAGCAGGATCGGGTGTACCTGATTTCCATCGCCGACAAGAAGCTGCTAACGGAGATTAAGACGGCTCGGGGCTCCGGCCCGGATCCCGTACTGGCACTGCGGTAAGATAGCCTTCAGACCGCAGTCTGATATCTCGCAAGCGAGTCGATCAACGCGGCCAGATCGCTCTCCTGGGTGAGGAAATTTGTGATGCAGGCGCGCAAGACCAGTTTGTGCCCCCCCAGCAGCGTAGTAGAGATCCAGGCCTCGCCGGACGCAACCACCCGTAGTGCAATTGCCTTCAATTGATCGTCCTTGAGATCAGACCGGCTGAAACAAACGACCGGAAGAGGCGTTCGGTTGTCGATTTCCCACCCGGCGGCGGCAAGACGGCCACGTAGCGCGGCGCCCATGGCAGTCTGATGGCGAATGGCTTCCGCATAACCCTCCCAGCCCGCGACCAGCAGCGAGAGGAAGACCTTCAGGCCAGTGAAACGCCGCGACCACTGCATGGAATGGAGATGGGGGTCGACCACATCGAGACCCGCGGCCTCCTTCGGCATATAGGAAGTGGCGACTCGAAACGTCCGGTCCAAAATAGTTGCATGACGCGTCAGGTAGACACCCGCGCCCATCGGGACTGACAGCCACTTATGCGCATCAAACGTAATGGAATCGGCTCGTTCCACCCCGTTCAGAAGAGAGCGCAATTCCGGTACAAATACAGCTGCCCCGCCCCAAGCCGCGTCAACATGAAACCAGAGACCGGCGCGGGCAGCGATCAGGCTGATCTCCGGCAGCGGGTCGATAGCGCCCGCATTCGTAGTGCCGGCGGTGGCGGCAACACAGAAGGGTGCGAAATCCCGCCGCAGGTCTTCCGCGATCGCGTCTTCGAGAGCATCGCAGCGCATTCTCAATCCCCTGTCCACGGGAATCTGCCGGACACACTCCATCCCAAGGCCGCATAGCCGTGCCGTTTTCAGAAAGGAGTGGTGGCTCTCCGCTGACACATAGAAGACCGGCTGCCGGGAAAGGCTCCGAAGGCCTGCGTGGGGGAAATCGGGAAACTTGTCAGTGAGTGCGGTCAGAATTGCGGTGTGATTCGCCTCCATACCCCCGGATGTAAAGGTCCCGTCAGCCTGCGCGGGATCATAACCAAAGCGGGCCGCGAAGGCGCGAACCAGGTGCCGCTCCACTTCCACCGCGAACGGGCTGTGACTCCAGGCGGCAAGCTGTGGATTGAAGCCAGCCACCAGTGCGTCCGCAGCGACACCCATGGTGGAAGGCGCCGGGTTGAAGAGTCCATAGTAGCGGGGATGGGGCGTGTGGACCTGCCATTGCGACAACGCATCAGCTGCGAAGCCGATAGCCTGCGCGGGATCCATGGGACTGGTGAAATCGCACGGCGCAAGCAGAGTGCGCACCGCCTGCGGGTCGAGCCGGGGACTCACCCGGCCAGCGGCCACTTCCGCGATGTAGACCTCCAGCCGGGCAACCACCTGGTCCCACACCGCGGTCCTCTGGTTCTTATCCAGCTGAAGCATTGTTCAATTATCACCGAACATTTTCCAGAAACTTTCGTCTAAGTGGGCAGTAGTTTGGATCAAGGGCGCGCGCACCCGTAGATTACAAGGGGAAAGGGAGAAAGGCACGTGGATTTCCATGAGTATCGCTTTACTCTTCTTGTCTTGCGTCCTCCTGGCTCAGGCCCAAACGCATTCCGCGGCAGAGGAAATGAACATCCGGGGAATGGCTGCTTTTGCTGAAGGCCATTATGCCGCTGCAAAGGCCCTGTACCAGGCCGCGGTGGATGACTTGCAGCCACCTAAAAACAGACCTGACGCCCTCGTACTGGCGGGAGTGATCAACAATCAGGCCGTGCTGGCGCAAGCCGAGGGACGATACGCGGAGGCCAGGACGCTGTTTACCCAGTCCTTGGCCATCAAAAAAGACATCCTTCCCGCTGATAGTGCCAGCATGGCTTCGTCGCTCAACAATCTGGCTACGCTGTGCAAGGAGATTCGTAGCTTCGAGGAGGCGAAAGCACTGCTGAAGCGGGCGATCGCGATGCAGCAACGCGTGCTGGGGCACGACGACCCGGAGACCGCCTCCATGATTCACAACCTGGCCGGCGTGTACTTCGACATGGGCCAGTACTCCAAGGCGCAACCTTTGTTTGAAGAAGCGCGGGATATCCGCCGGCGCCTGGCAGACGGGAAGGACGACAACAATGCAGCCACCTTGAGTTTTCTCGCCAAGTTGGCGCTCTTACAGGGCCGGGCCTCCGACGCCCAAGCTTTATACGTGCAGTCTCTCCGCATCAGAAGGGAACGCCATGGAGAATTGCACCCGGAAATTGCCAATGCCATGAGCGATCTCGGAAGCTTCTACTCCGATGTAGGGCGCTATGATGAGGCGGAACAGATGTTCCGCAAGGCGCTCGCCATGTATGAGACGATCTTCGGACCCGTACATCCCAAATCCGCGGGAACGCTGGGACGATGCGCTGCAATGTATCGCAAGGCGGGCCGTTACCATGACGCCGTGCAGGTGTATGAGAGTCTTCTGCCCCTGACCGAGCGGCTGTATGGGCCACAGGACTCCACCGTCGCCGATTTGCTGGAAAACTACGCCGAGGTTCTGAAGAAAATCAAAATGAAGAACGAGGCAAAAGCGGCCGGGCAGCGCGCGCGGCTAATCCGGGCAAACACAGTGGACGTGACCGCTCACACAATCGACCTCAGCGCGTTACAAGGCTCAAGGAAGCAATCCTACCGCTGACATCGCCGCAATGATATATTCTAATCACTGCAAAACACCCGCGATTTCCGCGAAAGGACATCTATCAAGTGAGAGTTGGCGTCTTTACCCCATTGCTGTCTCAGTTCCCACTGGACAAAGTCTTTGAAAAGCTAAAAAGCTTGAATATCGGCACGGTAGAGTTGGGTACCGGAAATTATCCCGGCGATCCCCACTGCAAACTCTCCATGCTGCAGAACAAGGCTGAGTTGAAGGATTTCAAGCAACTGCTTGCCGACAACGGCTTTTCGATCAGCGCGCTAAGCTGCCACGGCAATCCCCTGCACCCGGACGCCAATATCGCGAAGGGGTACCAGGAGACAAGCAAGCGCACCATCCTGCTGGCCGAGAAGCTGGGAGTTCCGCTGGTGGTCGATTTTTCCGGCTGCCCGGGAGACAGCGATAAAGCAAAATATCCCAACTGGGTGACCTGCCCCTGGCCGCCCGAGTATCTGGATCTACTCAACTGGCAGTGGGAGAAAAAAACCATCCCGTATTGGACCAAACAGGCGAAGTTTGCCGAGGATCACGGCGTCAAGATCGCGATCGAGATGCACCCGGGGTTTGTGGTTTATAGTCCGGAAACAATGCTTCGCTTGAGAGCCGCCGCCGGCAAGGCGATCGGCTGCAACTACGATCCGAGCCACATGTTCTGGCAGGGCATCGACCCGATCGCCGCAGTGCGCCTGCTGGGAGATGCGATCTTTCACGTACACGCGAAAGACACGCAGATCTACGATCGCAATCTGCCGCTGACGGGAGTTCTGGACACGAAAAAGTACACCGATGAGAAGAACCGGTCCTGGATTTTCCGCACTTGCGGCTACGGCCACGAAGCAAACTGGTGGAAAGAGTTTATCTCGACGCTCCGCATGTACGGCTACGACTACGTGCTCTCGATCGAGCATGAAGACACGCTGATGTCGCCGGATGAAGGTCTGACCAAGGCCGCCAACTTCCTCAATTCGATCGTCATCAAGGAACAGCCCGCAGCCGCCTGGTGGGTGTAAACGGCCGAACGCCTAGGGAGCTACCTCGGCGTTCGCATTGAACACAGGAAAGGTCACGATATTACTGACGAAGACATCCTGCGCGATAGTCAACTGCGTCAATGGATTCGTCGGAATATCCGTATTGAGCTGGAGTTGTAATTCGTAGACTCCAACCGAGCCAGGCTTGAGTCCGGCGGCTAAGACGTTGGCCGTTTTGCCTCCGGCCAGGGAATCGTCGACTGGCGTGTTCGGGTAGTTCAACTCGGGCCCGAAGTATTTGCGGCCGGTTTCGGCCGAGAATTTCGCCTCGTCAGGCTGCACCAGACCCAGTCCGGTCGCGTAAACGATAATCGTCTCACCGGGGACCGCCGGATTCTCATCGGTGATTCGGGCGCCGGCTGTGTTGGCACAGCAGAGCGCATTCGAGAGTGCCGTGAGAATCAGCGAAGAAGAATCGTTGGTCTTGGCAGAGTAGGCCAACCCTTCTGAATTCTTGCCTGCCACTTTTGAACGAAGCCGGATGCGGGTGAAAATGCCGGCCGGAAAGGCTGTGACGTCCGGATCGTCATTGATTGCGGCAATCAGGCGGTCACGCACGGAAGCCAGATTGTCTTCCGCCGTAATCGTGTAGCTGTAACTGCGATCGGCAATCGTGACTGTGGCCACGTCGCCTGCCTTAATTCCACCGTCGACGGAGATTGTACCCGTGGCGAAGCTGCTCCCGTGAAATGCGATGGCGCGCCGCGGATCGGTGCCCGGCTCGGCGAAAATCCCTGGATTCTGTTGGACGACCGGCACCGCAACGGCAGTGGTGATGCTGACCGAGCCATCCGGAGCCCCCGATCGTACGTAGGCGCTCACGCTATTCGCGTCGTAGATCTCAAACGGGATTTGTGCGTTAATTTGCGTTGGGGAAACGAACAACAGCGGAGCCCGAATGCCGTCGAAGTAGACCTGCACTCCGCCCAGCGTCTTGGGCAATCGATCCTCGCTGGCGGAAGCAGCCGCAGTCTGGGACGTAAAATTAGTACCTAGAAGAGTCACCAATGTGCCGGGGGCGATTTTAGCGGCATTTTGCCCGCCTGCCAAAAAGGCTCCACTGGACGAGAGGGTAATGACAGCGCCCGTCGATGTAGACACCGCGAGCGCAACAGTGTTGCCGGCCTCGCCGCCTACCCGGGAAGTCAGCAGGATGGAGCTAAAATTGATATTGGGTATGGCGAACACCAGGCCGTTGCCCGAGTCGGCATTGATCAGCCCCACCATCGCCGTGATGATTCTGGCGATCGAATCGTCTTTCACAACTTTGTACGTATACGATTTATCGGCAATTTTGATGGTCGCCTCGTCACCTTCCTTCAGCGTTCCCGAGAACGAGACGGCTCCAACGGCAAAGATCTCCTGACTGGCCGAATTGCGAACACCCGTGCTCGCGAGCGCCGTATCTCCCGGCGTGAAGACCAGCACGCGGCGATTGAATGGATCGCTGACAAACAGGTTCGTCCCGTCCGATCCCAGGGACATGGGTGTACGCACGGAATCGGCTCCGGATACGTTGGTCTCACCCTGTACCGTCAGATCGTCGGGCTGGCCGAGAATCACATCCGCCGGCTGGCCGCTGCGGGTCGGGATAGAGTTATACACCAGAATGCGGTCGTTTCCGCCGTCTGCGATAAAAAAGCGTTTGCCATCCGACAAGGCGTATCGCGGAAAATCGAGAGTGGCCGAACAACGCTCCGGATACTTGGCGGCGCCCTTATCATCGACACCGTTCGAGGGGCAGAGATATTTGGAATTGTTCGCTGCTGCGTAGTTGAGATCCGCGGTGCTGTTCACTTCCGGCTGGCCCAGCACAATGTCGGCCGCCGCCTGGTTCTGCGTGGGAATCGAATTCCACACCAGCACCCGGTTGTGCCCCAGGTCCGTGACGAAGAGCCGGGTCCCATCGGAGGTGACCGATACCGGATTCAGCATGTTATTTGCCCGTGCATTCACCGGAGCGCGCGCGAGATCCGCTTCCACGAAAGTAGTAAAGTTAGCCTGGCCGAGCACGAGATCAGCCGGCTGTCCGTTGGCCGTAGGGACCTGATTCCAGACCACTACGCGATGATTCTGTGTATCGGCGACGTACAGCTTTCCATTCTGCAGCCACACGCCCTGCGGTCCACGTAAGCCCTTGGCGCTGGGGGTGCTGCCGGCGCCGCCAAAATTCAGCGTGGCTGTTTTAAAATCGGGCTGCCCCACCACCACATTGGCAGGCACTCCGTTTGTGGTGGGTATAGAATTCCAGATCAGGACACGATTGTTGTCGGTATCGGCTATGACGAGAATCCTGCCGTCGGACGCGACAGCGGTTGGCGTCCGGAGCGTCTTTTCCGACAGCAATCCTCCCAATGAAATACCCGTGGAGGTGAAGTCGGGCTGCCCAACTACTGCATCGGCATTTCCCACGCAAATAGGACAGCGCCCCGAATCGCTTGGAATGACCGCTTTCGGAGCCGGGAGCGTCGAAGAGATGCCGTTAAAAATCAATATACGGTTGTTCTGCGGACTGGCCTGGACCCGGTTGCTATCCACCACAAACAGCCTGTCGCCGGCGATTGCAATACCGCTAACACCGCCTAACAGGTTGCTCTCCGCGCCCGGTTTCTGGCGGGTAAAGTTCTCCTGCCCGATGATCAGGCGGGCGGCCTGTCCGGTGGTAAATTCTGCGGCACAACAAAGTCCCGCGCTAAACAGCAATAGGGCACAATACTTCATGGGTGAGGGTGTTGGAAACGAATGAAGTTTCAGTATACCAACCTAGAGCGACGCAGCATAAGACGCCGGGGTTCCAGAGAAGGTCTAACTGTACGGAATACAAGTATCTACTGCCCGGACCTGGGTCCGGGTATCACGCCCCAGATTACCTGGTAGGCTTCCAGCTCATCCTCCAAATTGCGGCCTCCACGCACGGAAACGCGCGTATTCACGGGAAGAGCGCTGATTACAGAGGGCAATCCGCTGTCGAGGTACCGGGTGTCCTGGCGCAGCAGAATCGTCTTTTCGCCATCTTGCCGGGTGCGCAGAACCATCATTTCAGGGTTCATACGAAGCACAACACCGGCAAACAGGAGGTTGCCGCGAGGGAAAATATTGTCGATGGTGTTCCGGAAGGGACGAAGATTGACACGGTATCCGGGGTTTTTGTTCGCGGGTGTGTTCTCTAGGACGTGAACGGTTCGCGCGTAACAGTTCGCCGTGCCGGTTTTGTGGTCAGCAATAATTTCCAGTCGATCACCGGCCCGTAGGCCGCCCATCGAAAACCGCTGATTGTCCCGCTCCACATAAGTATGGGCGTCAAAACGGCACGTATACACCTGATCTGATGCGCTCCGGACACTCAGCTCACCGCTAGTTTTTTCACTCTGTATGCCAACCAGGTCTCCGCGCAGGATGCCAATCGGCGCCGATTGCTGTCCGAATGCCGCCAAGGTGAGGAACATCCCGAAGCAGTAGCGCATCTACTTTGAGGTTCTCACAGAATAGTGGATGCTACAATTGAAAACTTTGCTACACGTCAAAACTTCCACCAGCCGGGCCGGCTGCTGGTTTCTGCAAAGCGGCATCCAGGAAGAAACCGGCGGCGTTGCACGCTATTTTCAAGTAGATAAAGGCCGGAATGCCCGAATCTCGACGGAAATCACCGGCTACGCGGTGAGTGCCCTGCTTTATTTTCGCGAGCGGCTCGGAGAGCCATCCTACCTGGATGCCGCGGATCGCGCGGGCCGGTTTCTGATACGCGACGCCTGGGATACCGAACTACAGAGCTTTCCCTTTGAACATGCTGCCGATCTGCGGCAGCGCTACACGTATTTTTTCGATTGCGGAATTATCGTTCGCGGATTAGTGCATCTTTGGCGCGCCACGGGCGATACCGACTTTCTGACAATCGCACGGTCCGCCGGCCTCTCCATGCAGCACGATTTTGCTAGTGAAGAGTTGTTCCATCCAATCCTGACTCTTCCCGAAAAACATCCGGTGGACCGTACATCGCAATGGTCGCGGCAGCCGGGATGCTATCAACTCAAATCGGCGATGGCTTGGCGGGATCTTTTTGACGCCACCGGAGAGCAGCAGTTCCTGGATTGGTACGAGGCGGCGCTTCAGCAGTCGATTGCCGTCAAGGATATTTTTCTGCCTGCCATGGAAGGTCCTGAAAAGACAATGGATCGCTTGCACGCGTACGCCTATTTTCTGGAAGGAGTGCTGCCTGCGGCGGATCGGACCGAATGCCGGCGGGTGCTTGCAGAGGGAATTCAGCGGGTCTCCGGCTACCTGCGAGAGATTGCTCCTATCTTCGTCCGATCGGATGTGTATGCTCAGCTTCTGCGACTACGGCTGTTCGCGGCGCAGCTTGCGGGTATTCCCCTGAACACGAACGATGCCGCGGAAGAGGCGGCCAACATCGAGAGTTTTCAGTACACCGGCGCTGAGCAGCGCCTCGCCGGCGGATACTGTTTTGGACAGCGGCAGGGCGCGCTTTTGCCCTTCGCCAACCCGGTGTCGACCGCGTTCTGCGCTCAGGCGCTGGACCTGTGGGCGCAATACCGCTCCGGCCAGCCCATCGACCGCCAGATTTTAATCTAAGTCCCCCGGTGCGCCAAGCCGTCAAAGTAGCGTTCGCATCTGGCTCCGAAGAGATTATCCCTTCTTTTCTGGAGCGGTTTAGCGCAATCGGTCCAGAGTTGCCGCTCTATGTCGTCTCGGAGTATCCCCCGGTGACAGGCCAATGGATTCGCTACCGTGTAGGCCGGAATCTTCAGGACAACGAAGCGTACTGCCGCTGGGTACTGCGCGACAAGCACGTCCAACTGGCGGCAGTCATTCTCCAGCCGCGGATGCCCTTCTGGAAGATGCGCTGGGTCGCCTTCCGCCTGGCGCCTTTGCGGACGCTCTTCTACAACGAGAATCTCGATCATTTCATGCTGCGGCCGGCCTCTATCGGCAACGTGATCGGCCATTTCAACTGGCGGGCAAAAAACTTCATTAGGTCACAGCGCCGGGCTGGCCGGCGATCCCTGTCAGAGCGGGCAGCCGTTGCCGCGGGCTACGTCGCGATCACGCTCACACGATTGTTGCCTGCGCGCGCTGTCCACGTGCCCGCCCAAGAGCCGCCACCTGGAATTTCGGTAGTAATTCCCTCCCGCAACGGACGCGAGTTGCTGGAAAGGCTACTCCCGTCGCTAGATCGCGAACTGGCGGGAATTCCTTCCGAAGTCATTATCGTGGATAACGGATCCTCTGACGGAACGTCCACGCTACTCACGGGAGCTGTCCTGGAGCACAGTAAGGAGCCTCTGTCCTTTGCAAAAGCTGTCAATCGTGGAATCCGGCGAGCGCGATTTTCGCATGTCCTGCTGTTGAATAATGACATGGTGCTGCATCCTGGCTTCTTTGCGCCTCTGCAGGCAGCATTTGCAACACTCCCTGATCTGTTTTGCGCCACCGCACAAATCTTCCTGCCGCCCGGGCGGCGGCGCGAAGAGACAGGAAAGGCCGTCAGCCGCGAAGGACCGGACTTCCCGGTAACCTGCGAACTGCCGCTGGAGGGTGAGGATCAAACTCCCGTCCTTTACGGCAGCGGCGGCTGCTCACTTTATGAATCCCGCAAGTTGAAAGCTCTAGACGGAGCCGGCGAAATATACGCTCCCGCTTATGTGGAGGACCTCGATCTTGGCTTTCGTGCGTGGCAGCTAGGCTGGCCTACGGTGTTTATCGCCCGTGCCCAGGTCACCCACCAGCATCGAGCCACTACGTCACGCTATTACTCCCGGGAAGAACTCGACCGGGTGCTCGAGGTCAACTTCTTTCGATTTCTGGTGCGCTGCATTCGGTCGCCGCGCCTATTCAAGAGACTCTGGCGAGAGGCGTGTGCCCGATCCACGTTTGTTCCATGGTCCGCGCCGCTGCAGATTGAGCGTCCCCTCGCAGCCGTGATTGAGGACCAGGCAATCCTGGCGCTTTGCAATGGCTCGGTGGCGAACTTTCCGGGCAGCGCCCGGAGCGACCGGCCAGTGGTCCTGGTAGTTAGCCCCTATGTGCCTTTTCCTCTATCGCATGGCGGCGCTGTTCGAATGTATAACCTGATGCGGCGAGCGGCGCTTGAGTATGCCCTGGTACTGATCACGTTCGTGGATGAATTACACACGCCTCCCCAGGAAATCCTGGACATCTGCACGGAGGTGGTGGAGGTACGCCGGGTAGGAACGCACACGGGATTCGTGAGTACGCGGCCAGATGTGGTGGAAGAGTTCGATTCCCCGTCGATGCACGAGGTGGTCCGCCAGACGGTAAGGAAATGGCGGCCGGCGATTGTGCAATATGAGTTCACGCAAATGGCGCAATACGCGGTGGACGGTGCTCCTGCCAAAACGGTCCTGGTGGAGCACGACATCACCCTCGATCTGTATGAGCAGTTCTATCAACATGATCCCGATTGGGAAACTGAGTACCAACTGAAGCGCTGGCAGACGTTCGAGACCGCGGCCTGGCGCTCGGTGGACGCCGTGGTCACCATGTCTGACAAGGACCGCCAAAGGGTGACCGGCGCGCGCGAATGTATCGCAATTCCCAATGGAGTGGACCTGGTCCGGTTCCAGCCGTCCGGGCCGAAGCCCGAAGCGGCGCGACTGTTGTTCATCGGATCGTTCGCGCACCTGCCGAACGTGCTTGCGGTAGACTTCTTCCTGCGCGAAGTCTGGCCCTCCCTGCGGGAGCACGCATCAGTTTTGCATATCATCGCGGGAGCCCGTCACCAGGACTATGCGGCAAATCTGAACCTGCGGCAGCCGGGCATCGAACTCGAAGGTTTTGTGGCAGACGTGCGGCCCGCTTACCGCCGTGCGACCGTCGTAATAGCGCCGCTGCTCGCGTCGGCCGGCACCAACATCAAAATACTCGAGGCGATGGCTATGGGAAAGGCCATCGTCAGCACTCCTGGCGGCGTGAACGGCCTTTCGGTACGCCCGGGTGAGGATGTGGAACTCGCCGAATCCGGCGCTGCCATGGCGCAAGCAATCGAGCAACTGCTCAGCAATCCAGACAAACGGCGCAATCTGGAAACGCAGGCGCGCCGGTCGGCGGAGGAACGCTACGGCTGGGACGCCCTCGCGCGCATCCAATCCGATCTATACCGCCGGCTCACCGAGTGATTTTTAATCCATCGATTGGTGCGTTTCGATCTGAACCAACTCGCTAACCGGTTGCGGGGAGGGCGGCCGTGGCGGTCGAAGCAGACGCCCGGGAAGTTTGGACAGATACGTGAGTCTCTCGATAAATGGAAGTAGGTTGCGGACGGTACGGCCGTGCAGCAACAGGCTGCCAGCTACAAGCACCGGATGCGGAATGGTCGTGCAGCAGCGGGAGCATATATCAATCTCTCCGGCACGGCCTACCGCATGGAGACGCCGCATCCGCTGCATCGCTTCCGAATTCCAGATGCTTCCAAGCGGCTGCTCGCCGATGCGCCCGACAGGCGCGCCATCCAGCATATAACTTTGGCAGCACGGATACACATCACCGTTGTGTTTGACGTACATGGGTCCTCGCCAAAGGTAGTGGCAAGGATGCTTCCAGTCCTCGGCGGCATGTCCGGAGTCGGGCCGCATCAGATTCGTCTCATCGGCCTTTACACGCACCTGATCGACACCTGGAACAGCGCTCCAGAAACGGACAAAGTCGTCGACTTCATTGGTATTGCGCTCCATCCGGACCATCTGAACGACGACCTGAACCTTGGCCCCACGCTCCTTTTTCATACGGGCGAACCGTATGAAATTGTCCCGCACCTGTTCGAATCGCGCGCCTTTCCGGTAGTATTCGAAGGACTCCTTGGTGGAGCCGTCAAAGCTCAATGTTACGTGCTCGAGAGGCGAGCGCAGCAGCCGGTCCGCGGCCTTTTCATCGAGCAGCGTCCCATTGGTAGAAAGCAGCGTGGAGATCTGATGCGTATCGCAGTATTCGATGCGATCGAAGATTTTCTTATCCAGAAACGGCTCGCCCAGCCCAATGAGCATCATGTGTTCGGCGGATCGGCCCGAATCCTGAACCAGGCGCTGGAAAATCGCATCCGTCATGTCCTCTTTCGGCTGCTTATGTGTCTCGCGGGGACACATCGGGCAGTACAAGTTGCACTTGGCGGTGGTCTCGACAATGAACTCGACGGGCAAGCCGCTCAGTTTAGGAGTACGCCGAAGATAACTCCAGAGCAGCCGCGCCCGGTTCCAGGCACGCATGACGTTATCTTTTATTGTACCGGGAGCCGCCGGCAGGGCATCTCATCAGCGTGCGCGACCGCATAATACTACTGAATGACAAACCACTGCGCGAACAGGCGGACTACGTTCTTTACTGGTCGCAGATGAACCGGCGAGCGTCTTCAAATCACGGGCTGGCTCACGCAGTGACGATCGCCAATGAACGCAGGCTGCCGGTTTTGTTCTATGAAGGCCTCGGCTGCACCTATCCGCATGCGAACGACCGCCTGCACACCTTCATTTTGGAAGGCGTGCCGGATACCGCAAAAGAGCTGGCAAAGCTCGGCATCGGATACGTGTTCTACCCGAGGCGCCGCCGGAGTGATTCGAACAATATTCTGTACCGGCTGGCGGCCAAAGCAGCCTGCGTCGTTACGGACGACTATCCCACATTTGTCGCCGCGGAACACAACCGGAGCGTCCCCGCCAAACTGGATGTGCCGTATCATGCGGTGGATTCCAGTTGCATCGTTCCCATGAACTGTCTGGTAAAGAAGGAGTGGGCCGCCTATACGATCCGGCCCAAGATCCATCGCTTGCTGCCGCAGTTTCTCACGCCTGTCGCCATGCCGAAGGCGCGGAAGCGCTTCGACGCGGCCCTGCCCGACTTTCATGTGCAGGTAACGAAAGCCGGGATCCCGCAGTTGGTTGCTGCCTGTGAAATCGACCATTCGGTGAGGCCTTCCATTTCTCATCGGGGTGGAAGCAGGGAGGCACGGAAACTGCTCCAGACCTTCCTCGAGGCGAAGCTGAACCGCTACGCGCGGGATCGGAATAATCCTACGGCCCACGCCACCTCCGAATTGAGTCCCTATCTGCACTTCGGCCACATCTCAGCACTGGAAGTGGCCTTAACAGTGAAGGAGTACGCCGAGGAGCACAAGTTGGTGGCCGCCGAGTTTCTGGAAGAATTGATTATCCGCCGGGAACTGGCATTCAACTTCGCGCGTTATACTTCCCGGCCAGATTCGCTCGATGTACTGCCCGACTGGGCCAGGCAGACCCTTGCGAAGCATGCCAGCGACAGCCGGGATCCGCAATATACGGCCGTGCAGATGGAGGGCGCCGAAACGCACGATCCCTTATGGAACGCCACGCAAAAAGAATTGCTGTTGCGAGGCAAAATCCACGGATATTACCGGATGTATTGGGGAAAAAAGATCATAGAATGGTCGGCTACGCACGCGGGAGCGCTGGAACTGATGCTGTATCTGCATGACCGCTACGCACTGGACGGCCGGGACCCGAATACCTATGCGAATGTACTATGGTGTTTCGGGCTGCACGATCGCCCCTGGTTCGACAGGCCCATCTTTGGTCAAGTCCGGTACATGTCCTTCGACGGCATGAAAAGGAAGACGGACGTGCCGGGTTATATACGGGAGATCGAGGCGTTATGAAAATCGCCATCACCGGAGCCTCAGGATTCCTGGGACAGAAACTAATCGCCCGGCTGCTGGCGGACGGCGACCAGGTGAGGGCACTAGGAAGATCCCGCCGGCCGGAACTGCCGGAGACTGTCACATTCTTTGCCTGGGATGCACTGGCTGGCGAGCCCCCGCCCGGGAGTATGGACGGCGTGGACGCTGTCGTAAATCTCGCGGGCGAACCGGTGGCGCAGCGTTGGAGCGCCGCGGTGAAACACAAAATCAGAGAGAGCCGTGTCGCCGGCACCAGGCACTTGGTGGACGCGATGTCCAAGCTTTCCCGCCCGCCCTCAGTGCTGGTATCTGGGTCGGCCTCCGGATACTACGGTAATCGAGGGGAAGAATTGCTGACGGAAGTCTCGCCGCCGGGGCAAGGATTGCTGCCGGAAGTTTGCGTGGAGTGGGAGCGGCAGGCAAAACTATCGGAAACGCACGGCATCCGGACGGTCCTGGTCCGCACCGGAATCGTACTCGGACCGGAAGGAGGAGCGCTGAAGCAGATGCTGCCCGCCTTTCGCCTGGGCGCGGGGGCTACGCTCGGCTCGGGGAAACAGTGGATGTCGTGGATCCATGTTGACGATTGGATTGAGCTGTTCGTTTTTGCGCTACGAGTCCAGCTCCGAGGGCCCGCAAACGGAGTGTCCCCGAACCCTGTGCGCAACGCGGAGTTTACCGGGGCCCTGGCAGCCGCGATGCACCGGCCGGCATTTGTCACAGCGCCGGCATTTGCGCTGAAGCTCCTGTTTGGTGAGATGTCCGCGATCCTGCTGGATAGCCAGCGGCTCTTACCCAATGCAGCCGAAACCGCGGGCTTTCATTTCCGCCACCCTACATTGGAAGGGGCGCTGGCAGATCTGCTGTAGCTAGGTGCGCATACGGGCGAGCAAGTACAGACCCGCCAGACTGAATACTGCGTCGGGAGACCAGGCGGCAAGCACGGCCGGCAACTGGTTCACATTGCCGATCTGCTCAAATAACTGGCTGACGGAAAAATAGGCAATCGCAATCCCGAAGCTGACTCCCACCGCCGCCATCGCGCCCCGTGCGCCGACGAGGAATGCGAAAGGCACCGAGATCATCGCCATAATGAGCGCGAAAAGCGGGACCGCGAATTTCTTGTGGAACTGGACCTGGAGCCGCACGGTATCGAAGCCGCTCTGCCGGAGCTCGTCGATATAGCGCGCGAGCTGCACAAAATTCATCTGCTTGTCCTGATACGCCTCTTTCATGAAATAACCGGGCGGCTCCTGCAACTCGGGGAACGTTGCCGTTTTTCCTTGAAAGGAATGCAGGTTCAGTTGACTGCCGATTTCGCGCGCCCATCCATTCTGAAAGACCCAGGTCTGCAGCGCCGGCTCCCAGCGGGCACGCTCCGCCGAAATGTGTTTTTTCAACTGGAAGGTGGTCGGGTCCAGCTCGTAGACTTGCGGTCCCACCATGACCCCATCGGCTTGTTCCAGATACTTGTAGTAAAAGATTCGGGATCCCTGGCCGAAGATCCATTTGCGGTCCGGCCGCAGGTAGGTCTGCACCGGACGGCCCTTGATCTGATTCCGAAGCGCATCCTGAATCAGGTTGGCGTGCGGAAGAAGGTAGTGATCGAAGGCAAAAAGAAGGACACTCAGGACGGCGCTCGCCAGCAGCACCGGAATCGCCAGCCGGTACAAACTGACGCCACATGCCTTGAACGCAGTAACTTCATTGTTTTTTGAAAGCACGCCGAACGTTACCAGGACAGCCACCAGAACGCTCACCGGAGTGGTTAGATACACCAGTTGCGGCGTGAGGAAAAACAGGTAGCGGCCTACCACGCCCATGGGAATCCGGTTACGCACGATGTCGCTCAGAAGCTCAAAGAAGTTGTAGACATTCGCCATCATGACGAAGCTCGCCAACAGCAGGAATAAATAGAAGAGGAAATTCGTGAGGATATAGGTGTCGATCAACTGCGGCAGCAGGAAGAACAACCGGTTGGCGGGGCCGCCGGCAGCGGGAGCGGGCGCGCTGGGAAAGCTGCCGCGAATGCGGGCCCACACGGATTGCAAAATTGAGCCGGCACTGGCGATGATGTCGCGATCTCCCGGCCGCTCCAGCCGTACCAGAAGAATCAGTCCGACCAGTCCGAACACCACGTTGGGCAGCCAGACCGCGAAGGCGACCGGCAGCGTCCCCTGGCGTGCCAGTCCGATCAGGCTAATCAGCCCCATGTAGTAGAGAAACGCGACGATCACCGTAAGCACGAAGGCCGAGGATTTGCCCCCTTTGCGCGACGAAACTCCCAGCGGAATACCAATGAGCGCCAGCAGCAGGCACGCCGGAGGCAGCGCGAGCCGCTGATGCAATTCGATTCGCGCCTCCACTGACTCCTTCGCCGCCCGCCACAGCGGCAGGGTATCCATTTCGGTATAAACAATGCGCGGCCGGATCGCGCCATGCTTCACTGCCTCCAGGATCTGCTGACTGGCGGGAAACGACGTGCTGTAGTATTCGGTGGACTGCTTGCCTGCCTGATGCGTGCTCCCATTCACTAGCGACAGCTGAATGCGATTCCGTGCCACGTCGGGGGTGGCGATCGCCTCGGAGGCTACCGTGATCAGCGCTCCGTCCCCGGAATCGTGCGCGCCCGGCCTGCGCTCGTCCGCCGGCGTGATATCTGCCAGAAACAGATTGCGCCAGCGGACAACGGGTCCTGGAACTACGTCTCCGACATACAGAATAGTATTCGGGAACTGCTCTTCAAACACGCGCGGTTGAATCTCGGCTGTCAGCTGTGCAGCGGCAAGTTTGTTCAGTATCCGGTAGGTCTGCCGCACCGAGTGAGGCGTCAGCCAAAGCGAGGATGCGGCCGTTGCGAGCATTGCGAGGACAGCAAACGTAAAGACCGGATAAGCCACCTTCCGGCTCGGCAGGCCGGCTGCCCTCATTGCGGTAATTTCGGCGTCGCTCGACATGCGGCTTAGCGCCACCAGTACGCCTACCAGAACGCCCACGGGAATAGTGAAAGTGAGTACCGGCGGCAGGATCAAGCCGAAGAGGGAGCCCACGGTTGGGCCCGGGGCGGAGCTGCGCACCAGCAACTCAAACAGCCGGCTGACGCGCTGCAGAAACAGGACAAACGTAAAGAGAATGGTCCCCAGCAGCGCGCTCGAGGTGATCTCCAGAAAAATAGTTCTGCCGAATATTCCCATTTCAGCGCGAAGCGGCGAGTGGCGGGGGGGGGACCAGTGGCAGCTTCGGCATATCTTCCTGTGGCTTCTCGAGTTCGAGGTCATCGAACAGAATGGAGGGCGCGATCACCGAGGCCGGCGCCACGTAGCCGCCTGCTCCAATGAGTGCAAAGGGCGCCAGGTTATTCATGTAATGGAACGCATAGCTCTCGCCGGAAGCAGCAATGATATCTTTCAAAGAACGCACAGACAGGCCCCGGAACCGAAGTCCGCGCACCAACTCCTCGCGGCCATCGGGATAGACGCGATAGACCAGGAGTGGCATGCTGACAGGCCTGGTGGCGCCTCCTTGCCCTACGCCGGAGACCATACGGCGGATCTCATCCACGGACGCCGATGAAGGGTAATCCATCTTGCGCACGATAATCGCGTAGGTCTTATTGCGTTGTTTACAAATGTCAATCAGGCGCTTCTTCAAATCGGCGGGACTGGAAGTTTCCGAGGCACGGACGAATAGATTACTGATGGAGGCTGTACGAGCCCCCGCGGTACCCGGCATCCGCGCGTGCCCGTTGGAAGCGTTGAACCCCTTCACCGGCTGGCGCGTGAGCAGAAAGTTGGTGAGCTTGCCTTTTTCCACCAGAGAGACCGGCTGGGGGATTACGCCTTCGTCATCCACGGCATATGTGCCGAATAACGTCTCGTTATTCCAGGTCGTCTGGGTCGGATCGTCCAGCACATCGATGAATTCCGGCAGGATGCGGGAACCGATCCGGCCTTCCAGTTCGCTGCCCATGAATTGGGTCGGACGTCCCGGCTCGGAAATGGCCTTGCGCGGCAGGATCAGATTCGTGCTGAGCAGCTCCGCAAAAAGTTGCGCGGCCGCGGAGCCCTCAAACAGGACGGGGCCGGCATAAGCCTCGCCGGCGGGAGCCGCCGTCAGAGCCTTTACGTTCTGCGCGACCTGTAGGACGCTCTTCTTCAGCTCTGCCGAATTTGGCAACTTGGCCAGATCCAGCGCCTGGACGACAATCGCATCCCGTACCGTCATGCCGTCCGGAGCCTGCCCGCTCCCGCGGGCCTGCATGTAGTACAGATCGTCGGGGTAGCGGACAGCAGTCCCTTCCGAGTTGTACGCGTAATGCGTGGACTGAACCGCATCCATGGACACCAACGAGGTAAGGATCTCGGGGAAGTTCGCGAATGCAGTGGAAAGGTCCTTCGCTTGCGCCGCCCACTTGTTTGCATCCAGAGGCACACGAGAGGCGGGCAAAATCTTCTGTACCGGTTGGGCCTTCCAGAAGTCGGGAAGGACCTCGCTCTGAGTCACGTTTTTCAGCGCGGAACGCTTTCTGCCGATCGCCTCCGCCGCGGTCTTGTAGGCGCGGTCGGTGGCCAGCCAAAGTCCATGGCGAAGCACGGCGTAGTTATCATCCAGGGGAAACTGATCCGGGTCGAAGCGGCTGCCTGAATAGTAGTCGCTGAATATATAGTTCGTATTGTCAAAATCGTAGTCGCCGACACGCACGCGAACGCGAGGCGATCGAAAACGGTTCTGGTTCAACGACAACAAGCCACCCAGCATGGCGGAAGCGGAGATGCCTTGCGCGTCATCCAGCCCATACTCGATGAAGTACGGGATATCCAGGCTCATGATTTTCAGTGAGCGCGACCGGTCCAGCTCATCTTTCATCGCCCTGAAAATTACATCGCTGGAAAGTTCGGGGGCGGCTGCCGCACGCGGAGACGGCATCGCGGCCGAGGCTGTTGAGCGCTGACCCTGCTTGGTGTTATTGGCGTTCTGAGTGTCTGTATCGGACGCTTTACCTTTCGTATCCGCCAGAATCAGCCCGGCGAAGGCCCAGCCAAGAACTACCCATGTGATCGTGTGAGCTTTCACTGCACTCCTCCCGTCAGTTGCGGTGGACTGAGTATGGGCGGCTGGTCCTTGCTGGTCTCCTTCTTCGTGATCTCCAGTTCGGAAACCAGGATGGCGGGCGAAACCGCTGATACAGGGACACTGCCCGATTCCGCGCCGCAGTAGCCATTGAAGACCTGCGGTTTGTCTGAGGTGGCCAGAATTCGGGAAAAGCTGGCGAGCGGGGTGCCCACGATGTCCACGCCCCGCACCAATTCGTCGGGCCGGCCGTCCGCATAGACCCGGTAGACCACTAGTGGAATCACTTTAAAAGCCTGCAGGCCCCGGCGGCCGGTGGTTGTGAACCCGCCGGTGATGTCGCGAAAAAGGAAGCCGTACGGCTTGCCCTGACGTTTAATTTCGGAGATCAACATCTGGCGTAGTTGCGCATCCGATACCGTTTTCGAGGATTCCACCATCAGATTCGATTGCCGCGAAACCACCTCGGCCCCCGGCTGCTTCCTGCCGTGTCCGTTCGAATGCGGGAATGCCTGTATGGGGGAACGGGACAGCAGGAAGGTCTTGAGCACACCTTTTTCGACCACTGCGACGCGGCGTGCTTTCACGCCCTCGTCGTCGTATTCATACGTTCCGTTCAGATCTACCCCGCCGATGCTTTTCTTGGTGGGATCGAAGACGACCGAGAGAAAATCCGGCAGTACATTCGTGTTCACGCTCTTGGTGAAGGTCTGACCTTCCGTTTCGTCCTTCTGCCGGTGCCCCTCCACCCGATGCCCGAAAATCTCATGAAAAAAGACGCCGGAGGCGCGCCCGGACAGTATCGCGGGACCGATAAACGCGTCGACCACCGGAGCATCCAGCAGGGCGCGGAGGTCCGCCCCAACCCGGTTTACCGCCGCCAGCACCTCGGCATCCTTTGGCAGTCCCCCGGGCGTCTCGGCTTCGAAGCTGTCGGTCGCCGCCAGATCCATTCCATCTATCGCTTTACCGCGGGCGGAAATAATGATCCGGGCAAATCCGCGCCCGTGCTGGAGACGCGTTCCCTCGGAGTTCACCAGGTACTTGGTCTCGTTCTGCATGACCACGGTGACGGTTGAGGACAGAATCCCCCGGTACTTGTTTAACTCGGCGGACCACTTCCTGACCTTCGGCGTCCACTCCTCACCGTTGAAGGGGATTTTCCGTGGGGATTCAACGAACGTGGACGGCTGCTCTTGCGAAAAGTCGTCCGATTTGTCCTCATTGGCGACATTCATCTGCGTGCTGGTCTTCAGATTGGAAAACCGCTGAGAAGCCAGGCGAAAGGTGCGGTCGGTTTCCGCCCAAAGCCGCCGTTTGATCGCATCTGGATTATCTTCCAGAGGCAGCAGCGTCGCGTTGGTGAACTGCGGACGCTCTCCCCGCACCATGTGATAGTTGTCGAGTGCTGGGGCGCCCACACGTACTGTCAGATCCAGATATCTGCGATGGCCCTTATTGCGAGTCTGTAAAGCCCCCAAAGTCCCGGTGATGACTTCGCTCTGCTCCTCCACCACGGAATATGCCAGAAAATAGGGAGAAGGATCGGCCTTCTTCTGTAGTTCGGTGTAATTTCTTTTTAGTTCCTGTTGAAGAATATCCAGCAGGGGAGAAGTTTGCGCCAAACAGACGGAGGCTGATAGAAGCCCGATCACTACAAAATGCAGGGACACGAACTCAGGATAGCAACATTTCCGGGCACAACCCTCTATTTTGAGCTCTCCCGTTAGACAGTCATCAGAGAGGGAACTCCTCTATGTCTGAACCCCGAGAGGGCGAGGCCATACCGGCCGCGGACTCCTGTTTTCTCAAAGATATGTTTCAGGTGGATTTTGACGGTGCCGGGCCGGATGCCGAGTTCCCGGCCGATCTCTTTGTTCTTCAGCCCCTGCTCCACCAGCGCCATCACCTGCGATTCGCGCGCCGTCAATTCGGACCGGGAATAGGATTCCGCACGCCCGGTTTCTCTAAAAACGGCATCCTCCATCCAGGTAATCCCAGCCGCGGCCGCCTCCAGGCAGGCCGCGAGTTTCTCCACCGGCGCGCTCTTGCGGATGATTCCCCGCGCCCCCTGCTGGAGAAACCGGAGCGCCTCCGCCTCCGTGATGGAGGTTCCCCACACCACAATTGCCGTTCCGCTTCGTACCTCCTTGAGTCTGCTGATGAAATCAAGCACAGGCTGAGCGCCATAGCCTTTGTCCAGCACCATCACGCTCGGTGAGTGGCGGGCGATCACCTCCGCCGCTGCAATCAGGGAATCGGCGGAAGCGACAAAGGCAAGATCCGGGCACTTGGCCAGCAAAACTTCAAAACCCGCCACGGTCACAGGTTGAGGATCGCAAACCGCGACCGTTTTCCGGGTCAATTCGGTGCTTTGCGCCCTGCATTCGTCTACGAAGATCTCGGTAATCATATAAACTTGTCGCTCCAACGCGCCCCCCTTGTTTTCCTTAGGTTGCGGGGATCATCGCTTCTGCGTCTGAAACTCTCATCGGCGGATCCGGGCATGCATTTAATTTTTTATAGCGTCTCTGCTCTTATGTTCCGGGGAAACAGCGCCGATCTCTCTCTAGGAACAAGACGAGACCGCTGTGCCTATTGCATGCCGATTCTAGACGCTAGACACTATAAGACACTCCTGATATGCCCAAGCAAAAACATGGCTGCCGAGCTGGCGCCCTTGTTGTCTAAGGGCCTGCCTCTCGCCCCAATACACGATCTGGCAAACTATCCCGACCGGATGGCGACTGCCGATGTGATGAAGACTTTCCAGCCGAGGGTCTGCTTCCTCGACTTTGCCTCCGACGTGGAAGCAGCCTCCGCTACGGCGGCGGATATCCATCACCTCAACTCCACACTGCCTATCGTGGCGCTGCTCACCGGCAACGACTCGGACCTCATCCTGCGATGTCTGCGTCAAGGCGCCAGAGACTTCCTGATCCGTCCCTTTACGACCGATCAGATCGACGCCGCTGTGGAAAAGATCGCTCGTCTGCAACCTCCTCCCGGCCTCCGGTCAGCCTCCGGCGGGAACTTGATTGCGGTGATGCCCGCCAAAGGCGGCAGCGGAGCCACCACCATTTCGTGCAGCCTGGCACACCAGAGTAAGAAAATTTCCAAGAAGGTCCTGCTGGCCGACCTTGACGCGCTCACCGGCACGGTCTCGTTTCTTCTCAAGCTGAAGAGTTCGCACAGCTTCATGGATGTCCTGAATCGCTCCACCACATTGGACGACGATCTGTGGAGCCAACTGGTAGCGCCTTCCCACGGGGTCGATGTGCTGCTCTCCCCTGAGCACCTGATGCAAGGCATAGACGATCTGGCCGATGCCGGACCGGTTCTGGAATACGCGCAGAAGAAGTATGAGACTGCCATTCTCGATTGTGGAGGCGTCTATGGCGAGTGGAATCTGTCAATCGCACGCTATGCCGATGAAATCCTGCTGGTCACCATGAATGACCTCTCTTCGCTGCAGGCATCGCAGCGGGCGCTGGCCTATTTCGACCAAAACAGGATAGATTCCGGCAAGGTTCGCCCCGTCCTCAACCGCTATGACGCCGACATGGGCCTGACTCCCGCCATGATCGCTTCCGCCCTCCAGGCGGACATTTTCCAGGTAATTCCAGCCGATCCGGAAACGGTCCAGAAATCGTTGATGGACGGCAGGCCGATCGCCGCCAGCAGTGTGTTCGGCAAAAACGTGGCCGGTATCCTGCGGCAAACTGCCCCGCAAAGCCAACCCGGTACTGCCACCAACGGGAAAAAATTGAATTCGCGGGGAGGCCTCCTGGGCATGTTCTCACGCGCATCTTCCTAGCTGCGCATGCTACCATCGAACGTTTGTTCGATCTGAATCCCGCTACCGCCGGCGAGTACCTTGCGACGACCGGCCATCTCGGTCATGCTCCCCTGTCAGTGACGGAATTGGGCGGCGGAGTATCCAATACCGTCCTGCTGGTATCTCAGCAAGGCAGGCGCTTCATACTGAAACAGCCGCTCGATAAGCTCCGCGTGGAGCAGGACTGGTTTTGCGACCGCGGACGGATTTATCGCGAATGTGACGCGCTCCGCTATCTGAACCCATTGCTGCCTTCCGGCCGAGTCCCTTCCATTGTGTTTGAGGATCGGCCCAACTACGTATTCGCGATGACGGCCGCCCCGGCCTCGGCCAAGCCGTGGAAGACTCAGCTCATGCGCGGGGAATGCAGCCCCGATGCCGCCGCTACCATCGGTTCTACCCTGGCCGGCATGATCAGGACGACCTGGAAATCCAGGGAAGCCGAACGGCGATTCGGAGACACCGCGATCTTCCACCAGCTCCGGCTCGATCCGTATTACCTCTCCACGGCCGCCCGCCATCCCGATCTGCAGCCGTTTTATGCATCGCTGGTGCAGCATTCCCGGGAGCGTGCCTCCAGCCTGGTTCATGGAGATTTCAGCCCGAAAAATTTTCTGGTGGACGGCGCCGGCGTGCTCGCGATTGATTTTGAAGTCGTGCACTATGGCGATGCCTCCTTCGATGCGGCCTTTCTGCTCAACCATTTGCTGCTGAAGTGGTTCCACCTGCCGCCATACCGGACGGCACTGCGGGATCTGGCGGATGCATTTTGGGCCGCGCTTTCATGCGGCTTGCCGGCCGACGCCGGCTGGTTCGAGGCCGCCACCCTGGAACATCTCGCTGGATTGCTGCTGGCCCGTATAGATGGCAAATCTCCGGCGGAGTATATTCAGCAGGAAGACGTGAAACAGGAGATTCGCAGGTTTGCCCGTGAGCTGATATTCCGGCCCGCGAGCTCTGTGCGAGATGTGTTTCACAACCGGATCCGATGACCCTCACCCTATCCACGCTCCATGCCATGGAGATTCTCGATTCCCGAGGCAAGCCGACGATTGCCGTGCAAGCCACTCTGTCGGACGGCGAGTCCGCCTGGGCGCAAGTCCCTTCCGGAGCATCCACCGGCCGCCACGAAGCGCGGGAACTGCGCGACAGTGATCCCGCCCGCTACCACGGCGCGGGCGTGCAGCGAGCCGTGGCAAACGTTCAGCGAATTTTGGGACCCGGCCTGGCCGGTATGTTGGCCGGCGATCATCCGGCTCTGGATGCCCGCATGATAGAGCTGGATGGCTCCTCCGACAAGTCCAGGCTGGGGGCGAACGCAATACTGGGCGTCTCCTGCGCCGTCGCCCGCGCCGTTTCCCAGTCGCGGAAACTGCCGCTCTGGAAATATCTGCACGAGACTTTTCCGGGCAACAGGGCTCCTTCCATTCCGTCTCCAATGGTCAATATCCTGTCAGGCGGTCTGCACGCTGGGCAGAACATCGAGTTCCAGGACTTCCTGGTTACCGCCAACGGAATAGGTAATTACGCGGACGCCCTGCAGGCGATCGTCGCGGTACACCGGGCTGCGCGCCAGGTTCTGGCGGATCGCTCCATCCCGGTGACGGGGGTTGCCGACGAGGGCGGTTGGGGCCCGCTGTTGCCATCGAATGAAGCCGCTCTCCAGATCCTGACTGAGGCGATTGAACGGGCCGGGTTCCAACCGCGGGAGCAGATGTCGATCGCGATCGACGCTGCCGCGACCCACTTCTACTCAGACGGCAGCTACCGCCTGGAGAGCGAATCCCGCACGCTGTCGAGCGGCTCGCTGATCGGCCTGCTGGAAGAATGGAGCGGAAAGTATCCCATCTATTCGATTGAAGACGGGCTGGCGGAGGACGACTGGGCCGGCTGGCAGGCGCTGACCCGCCGCCTGGGGGATCGCCTTCAGCTGGTGGGCGATGATCTGTTCACCACCAACCCCGCGCGGGTGCGTAGAGGAATTCAGGATCGCGCCGGCAATGCCGTGCTGGTCAAAATGAACCAGATCGGCACGCTAACCGAGACCTTCGAAGTTTTGGAGATCGCCCGGGAGGCCGGCATGCGCGCGGTCGTTTCCGCCAGGTCGGGCGAAACCGAGGACAGTTTCCTGGCCGACCTCGCCACAGCCTCCGGCGCCGGGCAGATAAAGGTCGGATCGGTCACCCGTTCTGAACGGCTGGCGAAATACAACCGGCTTCTTCAGATCGGCCAGGAATCAGGGTTGCAGTTCGCGCCGGTTATTTCAACACATTAATCGTGCCGCGGCATTTGGCGGCGCCGCATGTGCACGCCACGCGTTCCACATGTTTGTCGAAATGATAGTCAATAGTGAGCTCTTCGCCTGGCTGGATCTCGCGTTTGCTCATATACAGAATGTGCCCCTTGAAGACCCAGGCGTATATGTTCGGATCGCAGCAATGGTTAATGTACTCGGCGCCGCTTCCCCCCACGCTGCCGTCGAGACACCAGTACTTATCCAACGTAAAAATATAATTCAACGGCCCTTCGGAGCGCCGCTTGGTCTCGCGCCGGCTGATCCTTTCGCCGGTATACTCCATCACCTTACGCTTTTTCGGAATAAACTCTTCCGCGTAAACACCCCACCGGTGAATCTGGGAAGGAGCCACACTGAGCCGGTAATGCGCATAACGCGCATCGATCTGGGGGCTGGCTGGCGGCTTTTTAGAAGGCATCGTAAATTCGAGAGACACTACTGGTTTTGTTTTAACGGAGCGCCGCGCTGTTGTGAACGAAAAAGCTAAAACTCTTCCTCGGCGGCGCTCTTCTTTTTATTCTTGCGCCTGACAATCACAGCCACCACGCAAAGAACCGCCAATATACCCGCGACAATCTGTACTGTCTCTTGACTCATTTGCTGGATCTTCCTAGAACTGCATCTGGGCTCTCAGGACCCGATTTTTTGTTTGATAACATCCACCAATTCGCGCACGGCTGCTGTGCTCTTGTCCAGCATTCCCTGCTCTTCCGCCGTGAGCTTGATAGTGTACACTTTTTCAATTCCGCGGGAACCAAGCTTGACCGGAACACCGACAAACATCCCGTTCACGCCATACTCCCCTTCCAGGTACGCGGCGCAGGGCAAAACCTTCTTCTTGTCTTTGAGGATCGACTCCACCATTTCCACGGTAGCCGCCGATGGTGCATAGTAGGCGCTGCCGGTCTTCAGATACTTGACGATCTCCGCCCCGCCGTCGCGTGTGCGCTGCACCAGTCGGTCCAGAGTGGCCTGGTCCATCAACTCGGTGAGGGGGATGCCGGAGACGCTGGAGAGACGCACCACGGGAACCATCGTGTCTCCATGACCTCCCAGCACCACCGCCGTTACGTTCTCCACCGACACTTGCAACTCTTCGGCAATGAAGGTGCGGAAGCGCGCGGTGTCGAGCACGCCGGCCATCCCGATGACCCGATTCTTGGAGAACTTTGATACTTGGTGGGCAGTCCAGCACATCGCATCCAGCGGATTCGTCACCAGGATGAGAATGCTGTTCGGCGAAAACTTGACCGCCTGTTCCGTTGCGCTGCGAACGACTTCATAGTTTGCAATAAGCAAATCATCGCGGCTCATACCAGGCTTGCGGGGGAAACCGGCGGTGATCACGACAATGTCGGAGTTGGCGGTTGGCTCGTAATTGTTCGCGCCGGCGACCGTCACGTCATACCCTTCGATGGGGCCAGATTCCAGAATGTCGAGCGCCTTGCCCTGCGGGACGCCTTCCACTACGTCTACCAGAACGACGTCTGCAAGCTCTTTGTCAGCGATGCGCAGCGCGCAGTTCGCCCCAACATTCCCCGCGCCGACAACTGTTACTTTCTTTCTCATAAATTCCTTGGAGTGGATTTGGCTTAAAACGTGAATTATAGCTGGTTGCTGGGAGCATGCGATAGTATGAGGCTGACCTTTTTATGCGCCTCCTGCTCGTTTTCTTCGCGCTGGCGGCGGCCGGTATCCCGGCGCCCTCGCCGCTCGAGATTCAGATCGTCTACGACAATACCAGCACCCGTAAGGATTTGATTCCGGACTGGGGCATCTCCGCCCTGGTGAAGTTTAGAGGACGGACACTGCTTTTCGACACCGGGGCGAAGCCTGAAATCTTCACCGCGAATCTGCACCGGCTTGGTATCCGGCCGGAAAGCATCGAGCGGGTCGTCATCTCCCACGAGCACCCGG
>DATLBY010000162.1:0-11435 GCA_035526665.1 Bryobacteraceae bacterium | reverse complement strand
ATCGTAGCCATGCTTCTCCACGCGAACTTCCACCGGTCCGGATGGCTTCTCCACGTAGAGTACATACTCCACTCCCTCGAGCGCAATGCAGCGGCCGCCATCCACGTCGAAGTAGGGCTCGAGCTCCCAGTGGCGGGTGTCAGCCATAAAGTCGTACCAGATGGTCATCTGCCTGGCGCCGGGCGAATCCAGGTACTGGGGATCCACTGGCAGGTTACGGCCGCCATAGAGTCCTGTGTTGCCAAAGGCGGGATATTGCCCGTTCATAGTGGCATTCCACAGCCGGCGCCGGAATGTGTTTGTATCCACTTGATCCGGCTGTGTTTTTCCGGCCCCGCTATCTTCGTAAGCGAAACCTGTATTGACGAATGGTATGGGATACAGCTGGTGTTCGATAGCGCCGATCTGATCGTCTGCTGTTTGGTAAAGAACATGATCCATCCAGCCATCCGGGAGAAGCGGCGAGGATGTCACGCTCGCCTGAGTCGATCGGGGATGCTGATAGGGATCGAGATTCTTCAGCAGGTTGCCGATCTCTTTCATCGCTTCGCGGCTCAATTCGTAATCCTCGAAGTTTTGCACCAGCTCCCAGGTGATATTCATGCCAGAATATCTTGCCACCATGTACCGGATGTACCGCTCGCGCTGCTGCCACATAGGAAACGTATTGCTGAGCTGATTGCGGCCGTGCCCCAGGATCATGTCAAACACAATCCCTTTCTGATTCATGTAGAGCACCCGCTCATCGAGATTGCGAAAAAAAGTAGCGTCGGGCAGGTTCGGATTTGCAAAAGCGCGAGCCGTCTGACTGTCGGAACCGGTCGCCAATCCCCGGATATGAGTAAACTTCTGCGCCGCCCGGCTGTCGACGATTTTTTGAAAGATTCCACGGTCCAGCGACGCGATGTTGTTGCTGGTATCGCCCATCCAAAGGTGCGCCTTGTTGCTCTCGGTCCAGGCCCAATGGTGTACGTTCGCCGTTTTGACAAAGCCCGGAGAGGCGGAAGGAATACCCACTACTTGCCCTTGCTTGCCGTCGAACCGGCTGAGATTGGTGCTGACGCGGAAATCCCACTCGCCCACCTCAATGGGAGCGAAGCGGATGATCAGGCGGCGGCCCCCATCCCAAAAGCCGGGGAGGGAAATGGTCCGGTGCCGTGGTGACCGGAATTCCGCCTTCAGCTGCAGCGATAGAAACGGATTCGGATGAGCTGCCGCTTCTTCATCGTTCATCTCGAACACCAACTCGCACTGGGAATAGAGCGGCGTAGGCTGGCAAATTGTCTGCGCGAGCGCGTGTACTGCCAGAAATACGGTTACCAGCAGGATGCGCGCGTGCATACCTCTTCAGTGTAACGGCAGTGGCGGAGCGCCAGCCAGTTGAGCTCAATTATCGGGCAACCGGACAACCGTCAGCCAGAAATTTTCACAGGCTCTGACCACGTCCATGAATTGATCGAGGTCTACTGGTTTCTTGATGTAGCAGTTGGCGTGGAGGTCGTAGGCGCGGGATACGTCCTTCTCAGCCTCGGATGTCGTCATCACCACCACCGGGATGCGGCGCAGCGATTCATCCTGTTTCACTTCGGCCAGCACTTCGCGGCCGTCTTTCTTGGGAAGATTCAAATCCAGAAAAATTAAGTCTGGACGTGGCGCGGCTCCGAACTCGCCAGTGCGCCGCAGGAAAGCCAGCGCGTCTTCCCCATTCTCCACCACTCGCAGTTCGCTCACGTGAGCGCCATCGCGCAGAGCCTCCCGCATCAAGCGGACATCGCCCGGATTATCCTCAACCAACAGAATTTTCAGCGGGCCGTGCCCGGAAATTGTCGAGTTGAATTTGTGTACCCCAGTACTTGTTTTCATTTAGGCCTATGCAGCGTGAACCTATTGTAACCAATATGGGTTAAAGGACAAATAAAATTTTTGTAATGCTCGGTTGGTGGATTGACAGGCAGCGCAAGTGGGTTGAAAGTGCGCTGCGGGTAGTCCAGTGTTTCGCCCGTGGGAGTGAACCTGCGACAATGGACGGCACAGAAACCGCGTTCTCAGCGCGAATTTTTACAAGAGGAGGCTTAGTATGAGTGACTCGAATCGCAGGCGTTTTCTCGGAAAAGGAGTAGTGGCCGCCGCCGGCGGCGCCATAGCAGCGGCCAAACCGGCGGCCGCGCAGGATAAGCCGGTGAAAAAAGTGTTCTATAAGAACGGGAAAAAGCCGGAAAAGACGCCTTTGTTCAACGGCATCGTCACGTATGGAGGTCTGGTGTTTATCGCCGGTATCGGCGCGCACTTCGACGGCGACATCAAAGCGCACACCAAGCATGTGCTCGACGAGATCCAGAAGCGTCTGGAAGATGTGGGTTCGTCCATGGACAAAGTGCTGAAATGCAATGTGTATCTGAACGATTTGAAGGATTACGCAGGCATGAATGAGGTCTTCCTGGGACGCTTCGGCTCCGAGCCGCCGGTGCGAACAACCATTGCGGCGGCAGGCGGGATACCGGGCAATTCGCTGGTGGAAATCGACGTCATCGCGAGCGTGTAAAGCCTAGGACGATGACGCCTAAAAAAGTGCTTCTCCTGTCTGGTTGGCTGGCGTGTTCCGTCCTATATGCGCAGGAGCGGTGCACAGTAGCTCCTGCGCGGAGCACCTACCTGGTCCCGCACGTCGGTGCTCCCGGAGAGTTGAATGCAGATCCGTCCTCGCCTACGTGGTCGCACGCGGCCTCCACGTGGATTGTGCAAGACTGCTCAACGGTGACCGCCTATCCGAAGCTGAAGACCGAGGTAAAGGCGCTCTGGACAGATACGGATTTATATCTGTTGTTCCTTTGCCCTTACGACACCTTAAACATGTTTCTTCCCTCCGACAATTCCAAAGCTCGCTTGAAGCTTTGGGACCGCGACGTGGTCGAGGTATTCCTGGGCGACGATTGGGACAATATCCGGCACTACCGGGAATTCGAAATCGCACCGACGGGCGACTGGATCGACTTGGCCATCGACCTCGACAAAAAGCACGCCGACCGCAGTTGGCGCTCCGGCTGGCGAACCACGGCGCGGGTCGATGAAAAGGCGCACATCTGGTATGCCGCCGCGAAAATCCCTTTACGTTCGGTCTCAAGCTCTGCCGTCAAAGCCGGTACCGCATGGCGGATGAACCTTTACCGGATTGAAGGGCAGGGCGCGGATCCGCAGCGCCACTTCCTGTGCTGGCAGCCAACGTGCGTGGTGAACCGGGACCCCAATCACGTTCCCGAGAATTTTGGAGCTTTGATCTTCACGCGATGAAACGCCTTCTGTCTCTCACTATCTGGATGGCGGTGGCCTGCGGCAACGCCCAGGATGTGGCTGCCGGCCGTAAGGAATTCCAGGTACGATGCTCCGCCTGCCATGGATCGGATGGCGCGGGCGGCGAGCGCGGACCCAATATCGTGGATGGTGGAAAAGAGCGCGACCGGACGAAGGAGAAGCTGCGCGAAACGATTCGTAAGGGCATCCCCGAGGCCGGCATGCCGCCCTTATTGGCCGACGAGGCTACCTTGAACCGGATTGTAGAGTTCGTACATTCTTTGCGGACCCCGGCGGCCGATCAACTTGTTCCGGGAAATCGGGAAGCAGGGAAACGGCTGTTTCAAGGAGCCGCCGGGTGTTCCGGCTGTCATATGATTCAGGGCGCAGGTGGCATTAGCGGACCCGATCTCTCGAACATAGGCAGGGAACGCCGGCTGTCGCAGATTGAGGAATCCATTCGGAATCCCAGTGCCGTTATCGCCGCCGGATATAAGTCTGTAACCGTCCGCTATCGCAACCGGACTTTGAACGGTCTGGTAAAGAACGAGAGCGGCTACGACATGCAATTGCAGGCTATGGACCGATCGCTGCATTCACTGCTAAAAAAGGACATCGCGGAACTGGTCCGCGAACCGGGTTCTCTCATGCCGCCATTCCGCGGAACTCCGGAGCAGTTGCGTGATCTACTCGCTTATGTCAGCGGATTGAGCAGGGACGGTACCTTCACGGGCACGCCGCCCTCAGGGCCGGAGGGTGGCGTCACTTTGGCGGACCTGATCAATCCCAAGCCGGGTAACTGGCCCACTTATCACGGGCGGCTCAACGGCAATCGCCATAGCAATCTGCGCGAGATCCACGCCGGGAATGTGGAGCGCCTCGCGCCGAAATGGTTTTTTCCGATCACTAAGGGCCGGAGTCTGCAGGTTACGCCGGTCGTTGTGGATGGAGTGATGTACGTCACGGCGGCCAACGAGGCCTATGCGCTGGACGCGCGCAGCGGCCGGCAGATCTGGCACTACTCCCGTCCCTTAACCAAGGGGCTGGTGGGCGACGCTGCGTCCGGCATAAACCGCGGAGTGGCTGTACTGGGGGAGCGGATTTTCATGGTGACTGACAACGCGCACTTACTGGCGTTGCATCGCTCCACCGGTCAACTTCTCTGGGATGTTGAGATGGCCGATTACCGGCAGCACTACGGCGCCACGTCGGCTCCGCTGGTGGTGAACGATCTGGTGATTTCGGGCACATCCGGGGGCGATGAGGGCGCACGCGGATTTCTGGCGGCGTACAAGGCTTCCACCGGCGAACGAGCCTGGCGCTTCTGGACCATGCCCGCCGCGGGCGAACCGCTGTCGGAAACCTGGGTAGGCAGGGCAATTGAGCACGGCTGTACTACCGCGTGGCTCACCGGCACGTTCGACCCGGACGCAAATCTGCTCTACTGGCCCACCGGCAATCCGTGCCCGGATTACAACGGCGACGAGCGCAAAGGGGATAACCTGTACTCGAACTCCGTGCTCGCCCTTGAGCCGGCAACCGGCAAGCTGCGGTGGTATTTCCAGTTCACTCCGCACGATCTGCATGACTGGGATGCGACCGAGACACCGATGCTGGTAGATACCACGTTTGCCGGCCGCCCGCGGAAACTTCTGCTGCAGGCGAATCGAAACGGATTCTTCTACGTGCTGGATCGTGTGACAGGCCAATTCCTGCGCGCCGAGCCTTTCGTCAAGAAGATGACCTGGGCCACCGGCATCGGCCCGGACGGTCGGCCAAACACTGTTCCGGAGGCTGTGCCGACTCCCGGCGGGACGAAAGTCTGCCCGGCGGTGGAGGGCGCGACCAATTGGATGTCGACGGCCTTCAATCCAAACACCGGCCTGTTTTATGTAATGGCGCTGGAGGCATGCAACATCTATACGAAGTCAGACGCCTGGTGGAAGCCCGGCGAGTCCTTCTACGGCGGCGGAACCCGGCGTGTACCAGGCGAGACGCCGCAAAAGCTCCTACGAGCTATCGACGTGAAGACGGGCAAGATCGCTTGGGAGCTGCCGCAAACCGGTCCCGCCAATACCTGGGGGGGCGTGCTTTCCACCGAGGGAGGCCTGGTGTTTTTCGGCGATGACAGCGGAGCCTTGGCGGCGGCCGACGCCGGGACAGGCAAGCCGCTCTGGCACTTCCACACCAACGAGTCCTGGCACTCTTCGCCGATGACCTACCTGGTGGACGGCAAGCAATACATCGGAGTTTCGGCAGGGTCGCACATTATTGCTTTTGGCCTGCCGTAAAGGCTATATCCGGCCGAACTTGGCGACGGCTTCGCGTATGGACCGGAACTTCTCGATGAATGGAATCATGGTGTGCTCGGTGTTGTCCAGCTCCTGCGCTTTTTTCAGTACCTCAGCGGCATGCGCCTTCGGCACCACGGCGATTCCGTCTTCATCGGCGACGATAATATCATCGGGGTTCACCTTTGCGCCGGCGCATGTGACCGGAATGTTGACCCCGGCAAAGCGGTAATGATTGATGGTAGTGGAGGGAGCAACGCCCCGGCTAAAGACCGGAAACTGCAGCTTCTGGATGTGCGGCGTATCGCGTACGGAAGCGTCAATTACGGCTCCAGCCAGCCCGCGGTATTTCATGGCAGTCGCCATTAAGCCGCCTATGCCGGCGTAATCCAGGCCGTCCTCCAGCACCATGACGTACACCGACCCGGGCTTGGCAGCGTCGATCGCGTTCAGCATACCTTGCGAAGCGGCCGAGCCTTCTTTGTGCTCCTCCTTTTTCAGCAGGACAGTGACGGCCGGTCCCGCGAATTTGGTCTTGAACAGCGGCCGCATATCGTGGGACATATAGGAGCGCTGTCCGTAGAGCTGTTCCATGGCGTCCGCGACGGAGGCTGCTTCCACGGTTCGCAATCCCTCCAGCAACGGGTCGCCCGCGGGTTGCGCGATCGCCCATACGCTAATGATTACCGCCAGGATACCAGCGCTGCAAAAGATCCGTTTCATATAAGTTCCTTTCGTCGGGGTCTAAGAAGACGTGCCTGTAAATTTAGCACGCCGGCTTTCGAGATAAGATGCTAGAACCGGAGAGAAATCATGAATCAATCGTTGTGGCAACTTGGACGCCGTGAGCTTTTGCGCCGGGGCGGGCTCATGGGCGTCTTTTCAGCGCTTGCGAGAGGCAGCGCCGGTGCGGCTCCCTCCCCGGCCGGCGAATCCGCGGACAGCATCTACCGGTCCATAGGCGTTCGTCCGGTCGTCAATGCCCGCGGTACGTTCACCATCATCAGCGGCTCGCAATCACTGCCCGAAGTGAAGCGCGCCATGGATGCCGCATCCCGCAGCTACGTGCAACTGGATGAACTGATGGACGGCGTCGGCAAGCGGCTGGCGGAATTGACGGGCGCTCCGTGGGGCATCGTCACAGCCGGCTGCGCGGCGGCAATGACGCACATGACGTCGGCCAGCATTGCCGGCACAAATCCCGAGCGCATGCAGCGCCTGCCGGACCTGACGGGTCTTAAAAATGAGGTGGTGATTCCCGTCTACTCACGCAATGTGTACGATCATGCCATCCGCATGCTGGGAGTGAAAATCGTGGAAGTGAAGGACGCAGCCGGACTCGAAGCCGCGTTCACTCCCCGGACCGCGATGGTCTATATTCTGGCCGGACCGGGAGATGACGGTCCGCTGGGTACGGCGGCGGTAGCGGCGGTGGCGAAGCGTCATAACGTTCCTGTACTGGTGGACGCGGCCGCCGAAATTCTCACCATCCCCAACCTGCACCTGCAGCGCGGCGCCACCGCCGTCGCCTATAGCGGGGGCAAGTGTCTCCGTGGGCCGCAGGCCGCCGGCATCCTGCTGGGCGAGAAAACTCTGCTGCAGGCGGCGTGGCTGAACAGCGCCCCGCACCATGCATTCGGCCGGTCGCTCAAGGTAGGCAAAGAGGAGATCATGGGAATGCTGGCGGCCGTGGAAGCCTGGAAGAAGCGCGATCACGATGCGGAGTGGCGGCAATGGCAAGCCTGGCTCGACCACGTGGCTAATCGCGTGAAGAAAATCGATGGAGTCACCACAAACGTAACGCTGCCCAAAGGGCTCTCGAACAAAACTCCCAGTCTTCATGTGCAATGGGACGCTGAAAAGCTGGGGATCACTGGGAGCGAGCTGGCCAAGGTGCTGCTCGATACTGAACCGCGGATTGTGCTGGGCGGAGCGAACGGAAGCCGCCCGGACCGCATGGCCAGCAGCATATCCATTACCCCTTACATGATGATCCCGGGCGATGAAAAGATTGTGGCCGACCGCCTTTTCGCCGTGCTCTCGAAACCTCCCAGGTATGAGAATCGGAAACAGCCGCAGGGACAAACGGCATCGATTCAGGGTGCATGGGACTTGCAAATCGACTTCACGCGCGGCTCCGCGAACCATACGCTGTCGCTGAAGCAACAGGGGGATTTGCTTAGCGGCTCCCATTCGGGAGAGTTCCTGACGGGCGATCTAACGGGCTCCGTTGCGGCCAGTGAAGTGAAGTTTCACAGTTCTCAGAAGATCGAAGGGACCAGCCTCTCGTATGCGTTCGCGGGCACGGTCTCCGGCGATAGCATGCAGGGCGTTGTGAATATGGGTGAATACGGCACCGCCCGCTGGACGGCGCGCCGGCACAGCTAAGCGCTTTTCAGAACGGCGCGCAAACGCTGTGCCACAATCTCGGCTTCGCCCGGCTGCAGCATCCAGACCGTAAACACCAGTTCCTTGTCGGTGGTCATGGGGCAGGCCTCAATGGAGGGCTGGCCTTCGCGCAACTGCTTCATGACCGCCGGCGGCGAGAGCCGGATTTTGGATTGATCCCAGCTGATCTTCAGGTGGGGAACGTGATTCGCGATCGGCGGAACATAGGTTGACGTCTCGATGGTAGGCAGATCGCGAACGGCGCCCACGATGCTCCGGATGCGGCGCTCCCACTCCTTCCCTTCCGCGGCAAGATCTTTATGCATGAAGACATCGAGGGCGACCAGCATACCGACCATCTCTTCCTTGTTGACCTTCATGCCGCGGGAGATCGTCTCGCCGTAGGGCGATGTGTTCAGGCGCGCCGCTTGAATCAGGTCGGCCCGGCCCGCCAGGATCCCGGCGCTCTGCGGACCGCGAATGCCCTTGCCGCCTGAAAAGGTGATCAGGTCCCAACCCATCTTTGTCAGCCGCGTCAGGTTTTCTACTGGAGGAACGTCGGCGGAGGCGTCGATAAAGGTTGGAATGCCGCGCTTCTTTCCGAGCGCGATCCACTCAGCTCCGTTGATTTTGCCCTTTGGCTCGGCATCGTAGAAGAACAGCATCATAGCGGTCTTGGGCGTCACGGCGCGTTCGAAATCCTCCGCCGTCTCGACTTCCACCAGCCGCACGCCGGCGGCCGTTACTGCATGGTCGTAGCCGTAGCGATGCGCCTTCTGAATGATGACTTCACTCTTTAGCCCTGTCACATCCGGCAATTGGAGAATGGCTTTCTTGTCGGTGCCCGTAATGCAAGCGGCGGTTCCAATAGTTAGCGCACCGGCAGCTCCCGAAGTTACCATGGCGGACTCCGAGCCCAGCATCGAGGCGATCCGCGCGCCGACTTTGTCCTGCAGCTCGATCACGTTGACAAACTGTTTCGACGTGGCGGCAATCGCGGCCACGGCTTCCGGCGCCATCAGCGAGGCGCTCAGCGTCGTGTAGGTGCCCGCGGCATTGATGAAAGTACGGACTCCGAGATCCTTGAAATAATCGGGTGACTTTGCCGTGGCCGCACGGGCCGCAGGCATGAGAGCGCCCAAAATGGGCATCGAGGCGATACGTTGCAGAAACACTCTTCGGCGCGTCATTAGAAAAACTCCAGTTCAGCCGATGCTATCACGTTCGCCGATTCTTTTGGCATGGAAAACAAATGGAATACAATCACCATCGGGAGAATGCGAGTGATCAAACCGGTTTTCTGGTTGTTATTGGTTCCGGGCGCGCTATGGGCGCAGGACTACGATCTGCTGCTCCGCGGCGGCAGGGTAATCGATGCAAGAAGCAAAATCGATGCGGTGCGGGATATCGCAATCAAGGATGGAAAGATCGCCGCGGTGGAGAACAGGATCGATCCCGCGGCCGCGCACAAGGTAGTGGACGTCTCCGGGCTATACGTCACTCCGGGACTCATCGACATTCACACCCATGTGTATGCAGGCACCGGAGAACGCGGATCCTATGCGGGCGATAACAGCCTGTATCCGGATGGCTTCACGTTTCGCGTGGGTGTCACCACCATTGTCGATGCCGGCGGATCCGGCTGGCGCACCTTCGCCGATTTCAAAGATCGCATCATCGACCGTTCACGAACACGCGTGTTGGCGCTGCTCAACATTGTGGGCAACGGAATGCGCGGCGGCAAATTCGAGAACAGCCTGGAGGACATGGACGCACAGGCGACCGCCAAGGCTGTCCTGGCCAATAAAGATGTGGTGGTGGGAATCAAGTGCGCCCACTATTCCGGTCCGGAATGGACGCCCGTGGAGCGCGCGGTGCAAGCAGGCAAGATCGCGAATGTTCCGGTGATGATTGACTTCGGGGGCAATTTTCCGGACCGCCGGCCCTTCCGGCAACTCGTAACGGAGAAGCTGCGGCCCGGCGATATCTACACGCACGTCTACTCGGGTCTGCGGGATGAACTGGAGGCGTCCGGCAGGCCTAATCCAGGGCTGGAGCAGGGTCGCAAACGTGGTGTTATCTTCGACGTCGGACACGGCGGCGGAAGCTTTCTCTGGCGAGTGGCGGTTCCCCTGACTAAAGCCGGCTTTTGGCCGGATTCAATCTCCACCGACCTGCACATCGGTAGCATGAACTCGGGAATGAAGGACATGCTGAATGTGATGAGTAAATTTCTGGCGCTGGGAATGCCGTTACCGGACGTCATCGCGGCATCCACGTGGCATCCGGCGCGCGAGATTCGCCGGGAAGAGTTGGGAAATCTGGCGGTAGGCTCGCCCGCGGACGTCGCGGTGCTGCGCCTGGAGAAGGGAAGCTTCGGATTCACCGATCATATGGGCGCGCGTATGAAGGGGAGCCAGAAGCTGGCGTGCGAAATGACGGTGCTGAATGGGCGGGTAGTATACGATCTGAATGGAATCACGCGCGAGGATTGGGACAAGCTGCCCGCGCGCTACACGTCACAGGGCGACCGCCGCTGGGACGGTACTCTCGGCGGCGGAGCCTCCCGCCCGCGCCCTGGAGTAACCCGGTAAGGGAATCCAGGGGCGCGGAAAGCTCCGCCGTCAGGACTATAGCAACGGAGCCCCGTAAATGTTCTGATCGAGGCCGCCGGCATGCGGGCATTGGTCACCGCTCCAGATTTTCCTGGCAGCGTCATAGGTGCGGCATTGCGTCACGTCCGCTCCGTCGCTGGAAGCCGGCTCCCGCGGATCTGTACCGGCTACCGTATCCCGCCAGTCGGTCCAGGTGGTAAACGCAATCGCACCTATTGAGGAGACCCATAGATAATCTCCCGCGAAAGGCACGGTGCGATTGGAAAACTGCTCGTAATTCGGATTGCTGGCGAGAGCCGTTACCCTACTCTTGTTAGTCCAGGTGGTTCCCGCGCTGGTGGACTGAGCGCGATAAACATCCAGCGAGGCTACCGTATGCCCAGCGGCATCGTTGCCGATGGGGCGCGCCGGAGAGTACGTGGGATCGTTTCGGCTGTCCCACCAGATGGCGTGCAGGTAGCCCCCATCGGCGGAAATGTCCGGGAAAAGTTGATGTCCTGCTGCCTGATTATCGATCAGCGCGGGGGCCGTGGCCGTGCCGGTGCTTCCGTTATAACGGACGAAGTAAATCCCCGATTGGCTGCCGGTCCCAACCCGGATCGACCCATAGGTCGTGCCCGTGGGCACTTCGGTGCCGGGCTTGGTCGCGTCGTAGACAATGTAAATCCATTCGTGAGATGCATCAGTCTGATCGGCTGTTGATCGCGGCCCTGTGCTTCTCCGGAAGAACGTGTAACCGGACGCGCAGGCGCTATCGAAATCTCCACAATCCCGGGCAAGCGAACCGGCCGCGGAGGTTCCTTCTTCCGACTTCGGATCGTCCGGCAGGGAGGCAGGCGCCGGCACCGGCTGC
>DATLBY010000161.1:0-25713 GCA_035526665.1 Bryobacteraceae bacterium | reverse complement strand
CTGATTGACGAGGCGCGCGCGCGCGGCGTGGACGTCACCATCGACCAGTACCCGTACACCGCGTCCAGTACAGGCACCGCCGCGCTGTTTCCACAATGGTCTCTGGAGGGCGGGCCGAAGGCGCTGCTGGAACGCCTCGGGGCTCCGGAACAACGCGCCCGGATCAAGGCCGCCATCGTCAAAAACATTTTGGAGAACCGCGGCGGAGGCAATCCAAAAAATGTCGTGATGGCCGGCTGCGGGTTCGATTCGAGGCTGGCCGGCAAAAATCTGGCGGAGATCGCCGTCGGGCAGGGAATGGAGCCGACGGTGGAGAACGCTGCCGAGACGGCAATTACTCTGCAACAGAAGGGCGGGTGCTCGGCAATCTACCACGCGATCGCGGAAGAGGACGTGGAGCGCATCCTGGTCTATCGCAACACCATGATCGCTTCCGATGGCGGTATTGAGTCGCCCGGCAATGGCGCTCCGCATCCCCGCAATTACGGAACCTTCGCCCGCGTTCTGGGCCGCTACGTGCGCGAGCGCAAAGTGCTTACGCTGGAAGACGCGGTGCGAAAAATGTCCTCGCTTCCGGCCGCCCGGCTGCGGCTGCGGGATCGTGGAATGTTACTGGTTGGCATGAAGGCCGACATCGTGTTGTTCGATGCGGACCGGGTAGTGGATCGCGCCACCTTTGAGCAGCCCCACCAATACGCCGCCGGCTTCCATACTGTCCTGGTGAATGGGCGTCCTGTTTTGTGGAAGCAGAAGATGACGGGCGAACGGCCGGGCAGGGTATTGGCCGGCCCGGCCGCTACTTCACCGCGATAAGCGAAATTGTGTTCTGCTTGCCGGCAGCTACCGGCGTCGGCTGTACCGTGGTGCGCGTCGGCGGATTGGAGGAGAAGAAACCAGCGTAGACCGAGTTCATGGCGGCAAATTGATTGATGTCGTCAATGTAGACATTGGCCGCTACCACGTTGTCCGCGGACATGCCGGCTGCAGTCAGCTTTGCCTTCAACTCCTCGAGAATCGCGGCGGTCGCGCCCGTCCTGCCTGCCAGGTACACAGTATCCAGCGGCCGCGTGGCTGCAATGGCGGTGATTTCGACATTCGCGCCCAGCGGCAGTACATTCACGGGAACAACTGTCACGGAGGCACCTTTCATCTGCTTCTGGACCATCTCCTGCGCGATAGGGGGTCCAATTTGCGGGGTGACGTAGACGGTGGCGGCCTTTACGTCTCCAGCCTTCAATCGGCATGCCTTTACCGTCGCCAACACGCGGCTCAGCGCCATTTCCACTTGTTTGCGCGGATCGGCCGGCAGCTTATTGGTATCCGCATCCTTCCCCAGGATGCCGGAGACGAACAGCCGGTCCGCGGTAAGGACGGCGAGATTTGCGATAGCCGGCATCGCTTTTCGCTGGCTGAGGTCGCGGACCGCAACAGCGCTGATCTCCACCGGAGTATCCGTCGGCATGCGGGTTACGCCGGTAAGACTGCGGGCGGGAGCAGCCTTGCCGAAGTGGCGCATATAGACGCCGTTGAACGCGTCGTAATTCGCCATGTCGGAGAGGTAGGCCTGGGTGTAAACGACGTGCTCCAGCGTGAGACCGGCAGCCTCGACAATGGTCTGGATGTTCTTTACGCACTGCTCTGTCTGCGCCGCGATGCCGTCCGGCAGTTGACCCGAGGCGTCGCGCGCACCCTGCCCGGAAACATACAGATAATCTCCGGCCAGGATGCCGGGGCTGTACGGACCCACCGGCTTTACTCCGGGAGGAAAGATAGCCTTCCGTTCGGCCGCCGTCAGGCTGAGCGCCAGCAGAAAGATGGAGAGAAGCCGCATGTGCGCCGCCGTGCTACTTCACTTCCAGAATGTCTTTTTCCTTGGCCTTAACGCCTTGGTCCAGCTTCTGGATATAGCCATCGGTGAGCTTTTGAATCTCTTCCAGGGCGCGCCGCTCTTCGTCCTCACTGATGAGTTTGTCCTTCAGCAGCTTTTTCACGGCCTCATTCGCATCCCGGCGGATGTTGCGCAGGCTCACGCGATGGCCTTCAGCCACATGGTGCAGCTTCTTAACGAAATCTTTCCGGCGCTCCTCGGTGAGCTGGGGAATGGGAACGCGGATAAGCTTTCCGTCGTTTCCAGGGTTGAGACCTAGATCGGAATTTCTAATAGCCTTCTCGATCATGCTGATCTGGGACGCATCCCAGGGTGAAATCGTAATCATGAACGGCTCGGGCACATGGAGAGTCGCCACCTGATTGATCGGCGTCGGAGATCCGAAATAATCCACCGTAATGTGATCGAAAAGATTCACTGAGGCGCGGCCGGTGCGGATGTTCAGCATTTCATGTTGCAGGTCCGCGACAACCTTGTCCATGCGGCTCTTGGCCTGGCCTTCAACTTCCTTCACTGATTTGAAATTCTGAGGGGCGGGAGCGGTTTCAGGTTTCATGTCTATTCACTTGTGATGAGCGTTCCGAAGCTTTCACCCTTCGACATACGCATTATATTGCCGAACGTGTTCAGATTGAAAACCACGATCGGAAGCTTGTTGTCACGGCACATCGCCACCGCCGAGGAATCCATGACTGCGAGCGACCGCGTCAGAAATTCGGTGTAGGTGATGCGCCGGTAGAGAACGGCGTCGCTATATTTCAGGGGATCTTTGTCATAGACGCCATCGACGCGAGTGGCTTTTGCCATTACTTCGGCGTGTATCTCGAGGGCCCTCAGGGTGGCCGCGGTATCGGTGGAAAAGTAAGGGTTGGACGTGCCCGCGGCAAAAATGACGATACGGCCCTTCTCCAAATGTCGGATGGCGCGCCGCCGGATGTAGGGCTCGGCCACCTGGTGCATTTCAATGGCCGTCATCACGCGGGTAGGCACGCCCTGCTTCTCAAGCGCGTCCTGCAGTGCGAGGGAATTGATTACCGTCGCCAGCATACCCATGTGGTCGCCGGTGACGCGGTCCATATTCTTGGCAGCGGCCGCAACTCCGCGAAAAAAGTTGCCGCCGCCTACTACCAGTCCGATCTGAATTCCAGTCTTCGCGACTTCCGCAACCTCGGCGGCCAATGATCCCACGCGATCGGCGTCGATCCCGAAACCTCCGGGACCGGCCATTACTTCGCCGCTTAGCTTGAGAAGTACGCGTTTATATGCAGGCACGGTACGCAGAATTCGCCCGGGACTATTCTGCTGCTTCGGAGTGCTCTTCGCTGGATGCGGTTTCGCCGACTTTGAACCGGACGAATCGGGCCACGCTGATGTTCTCGCCCACCTTGGCAATCTTGGTGGCGATCAACTGGCCTATGGTGGTGGTGTTTTCCTTGATGAAAGGCTGCTCGAGCAGGCAGACCTCTTCATAATACTTCGCCATTCTGCCTTCGACGATCTTGTCGAGCATCTTCTCCGGCTTGCCTTCGTTCTTGGCGCGGTCCCGGTAAATATCGCGTTCCTTGGTGAGGGCCTCTTCGGTCACGTCCTCCTTGCGGACGAATTGCGGGTCGGCGGCGGCGATCTGCATGGCAATGTCTTTTACCAATTGCTGGAAATCGTCGGTGCGCGCCACGAAATCGGACTCGCAGTTCACTTCGACCATCACGCCCAGCTGTGCTCCAGGATGCACGTAGGTGCCGATGACGCCTTGCTTGGTTGCCCGGCTGGCCTTTTTGGAGGCCGATGCGATTCCGCGCTTCCGCAGCACGACTTCAGCCTCCGGCACATTGCCGCCGGCCTCCTGCAGAGCCTTCTTGCACTCCATCATTCCGGCGCCGGTCCGGTCGCGAAGTTCTTTTACAAGTTGTGCGGTAATCTCCGCCATAAGTTCTACCCTCTTCTGAAATTGTGTCGACACCGCTCCCGCGTCTACCGGTTGTCTTTACCGGCGAAACGGGAGCGGCGGCGTAAACTTCTTTAGCCTTGCTCGCTCACGCCGGCAGGCACAGTTTCTGTCTGCGTTTCGGACGCGGGAGTTTTGCGCGGCAGAGAAACCGACGGGAGATCTTCATCTGCAATGCTCTCCGACATCAGCTGCTCGTTGTACTTGGGATCGAGATACTGCGTATACTCAGTCTGCTCCTCCATGGGAGCCTCTTCCGTGACGATCTTCTCGGCCACGAAATCCTGTTCGGTGGCGAGGGCGCGGCCTTCGATGACGGCGTCGGCGATCTTGTTGGTGAACAGGCGAATGGCGCGCAGAGCATCGTCGTTGCCCGGAATCACGTAATCGACTTCGTCCGGATCGCAGTTGGTGTCCACTACGGCCACAACGGGAATGCCTAACCGCCGGGCTTCCATGACGGCAATCGCTTCCTTGTTGGAATCGACCACGAACAGCATATCCGGCAGCCCATTCATCTCTTTGATGCCCGCCAGGTTCTGCTGCAGATGTTTCCGCTCGCGCTCCAGGCGGCCGGCCTCTTTCTTCACGCGGCCTTCGTAGGCGCCTTCGGTGGCCATCAGGTCGAGAGCCTTGAGGCGCTTGATCGACTTTTGAACAGTCACCATATTGGTGAGCAGTCCGCCGAGCCAGCGCTGGTTCACATAGTACATGCCGCAGCGGGTCGCCTCTTCCGCGATGGCTTCCTGCGCTTGGCGCTTGGTGCCGACAAAAAGCACTGTCTTGCCCTGTGCGGCCATTTCGCCCACAAACCGCATCGCGTCCTTGAAGAGTTTCAGGGTCTTTTGCAGATCGACGATGTAGATTCCGTTGCGTTCGCCAAAGATGTACTCTTTCATCTTTGGATTCCAGCGCTTGGTCTGGTGCCCGAAGTGTACGCCGGCTTCGAGCAATTCCTTCATTGAGATTGACGGCAAATTGCCTCCTTCGTTTTACTGCTGATCCGGCATACGCGGCCCAAAGCGAGATTTGCGTGCCGGAATGGGTGGGCCCGGTTTCGAGGAGCACAAGGGAAGACTGCTGGGCGGAAACCGGAGGTTAAAAACGGAAGAGAGGGCGGAAAACTCCGCCCTCTCGTTACCGCTTCGAGAACTGGAATCGCTTGCGCGCGCCCTTTTGCCCGTACTTCTTGCGTTCGTGGGCGCGGGGGTCACGTGTCAGGAACCCGAGCTGCTTCAGCTTGCCCCGCAGCTCGCCATTAAACTCGACCAGAGCGCGCGCGATGCCGAGCCGGGCTGCACCAGCCTGACCCGTAAAGCCGCCGCCGTTGGTCAAAATCAACACATCGAACCGGTCGGAAGTCTCCGTGGCAAGCAGGGGCTGACGCACCGCCGCGCGCGAGGATTCCGTTGTAAAGTACTCATTCAGCGGACGTCCGTTAATCGTGATGACGCCCTTGCCGGAGCGCAGGAAAATGCGCGCTACCGACGTTTTGCGCCGGCCTGTTCCCAGATGCTGTACTAAAGCTGCCACTAATATCTATCCTCTCTCATTCCGCCTACTTGAGCGCAAGCTCGACGGGCTTCTGAGCCTGGTGTGGATGTTTATCCCCGGCGTACACGTTCAACTTCCGGTACATCTGTTTCCCAAGCTTGTTTTTGGGGAGCATCCCCGCGATGGCTTCTTCAATCATGCGCGTGGGACGCGTTGCTCGGACCTTTTTCACCTGCACTTCGGTGAGGCCGCCCGGATATCCGGAGTGGCGGCGATAGATCTTTTGTTCTTCTTTGTTGCCGGTGAGCCGAACCTTTTCCGCATTGATGACCACCACGTGGTCGCCCGTGTCGATAAAGGGGGTGTAAATTGCTTTCGTCTTACCCATCAACAGCATAGCCGCTTTACTCGCGAGCCTGCCGAGAACGGCATCTTCGGCGTCCAGAACGTGCCACTTACGTTCAATTGCGTTCTTGGACGGGAATACGGTATTCATAGACAAACCATCTCCGTGAGAACTTTCAAACCTCTGATTGTAGCCAAGTTGCCTTATATGTGTCAATATTGAGGCCGTTCTCGAAAGTGAGATGCTCAATGAGGCCGCTGGTGTTACGCCGCTGATGACCCGACTAATGGGCCGTTCCAGCAAAAGATGAACGGCTACACGGCCTGGGCCGATAGCCATCGTGAGATTAGCGGCCGCCTTGGGAGCGGCTGAGGCGCATTCTGAAAAGTCACTGGGAATCTCGCTCACGTAGGATTCGCGATCATCCGATTCCCTCGATCTCCAAACGTTCCTATAACTTAGCACTTTTTAGCCCGCGGAAGGCAGCACCAAGCGCGCTAATTTCAGGTGAAAGGAAACGCGCGCCGACACTTACTCTAGCTTCTGAAATCGCGAATTTCAAAACGAACCCAACAGGGCGCGATCGTCCCGGGCCGGCAAGCGGATGGAAATTTCAGAACGAACCCAGCAGCCGTTGAAAACAAACGTACTACACCCCCTCCAGGGGAAATAGACCAACTTGTTCCGCGGTTCACATTAGTGCTATTCTCCCCCTAACGGCAGAGTGAGGGATGGAAGCAATGAGACGGCAGTGCCCGAGATGCGGCTCCTCCGACGTACGGCCAGCCACGCCGCGCGGGCTAGACTTCATCCTGCGGCTGTTCCGTCTGGACCCGTATCGCTGCAGGCTTTGCATGACCCGATTTCGAAGTATCGGCGGCCCGAGTGTCACGGTACCGAAGGATCAATCGGAAGACACCAAAAACTCCGCCTGAAGCTCGTCCTTACTTAGTGCGGCGAATCAGAGCCAGTAGCCCGAAGCCGGCCAGCGCGGACAGGATCGTCGCAGGCTCAGGAATACCTGTCGGCTCGGAATACAGGAAATCGTCCATGACCACCAGGTCTCTGGTGTTGCCGTTCTGGTCGGTGACGCCAGCACCCAGAGCCACATTGCCACTAGTGATCCGAACGCGCCGTATCCGTTCTCCGGCGTTGAATGAGACCCCGAGAAACGAAAACGTCTGTGAGCCAGAAACGTTGGGGACAAAGAACGTGCCCAACGAAAAATTTGACGCGTCGAAAAACTGAATTGACGTGGTATTAGCCAGGTCCACATCGGAGAACACCGCTCCGAATCCGGAGACCGTCCCGGCTGTGCTCGTCCCTGCAAGGAAAAAGTTTACGTCAACCACGTTGCTGCCCAAGGCAGTGAAGAGCCGCTGCGGGGAAAACGGTGCGAAGGTTGCCGTATAGCTTGGGTCGATGTTGCCGAAGTTGAGAGGCACGGAATCTGTGGAGGCGCCGCTCACCTGGAAGCCCGTGCCCGGCGTCGAGAAGACGACACCACGGGGTGAGTTGACGTTGAAGAAATCAGCGGGCAAATTGTTGGGCGCCGACAAAGTACCGGGAACACCGTCCCAGTTGATTTCACGGCGCAACCCGCCGAAGCTTCCGTTGGCTCCGGCAGTGGTTCCTCCGCCCAGAGTCGTCCGGAAAGCATCCCGGGCGGCTGTAGTTGAGACCGTATCCGTGCCGGACGCTGAGATAACGATTGCGGCCGCGTACACTTGAGCCGCAACGGAACAGAACAACGCCAAGGTTTTGAGCCTGCTCATCGCATTTCCTCCGAAAGTGATGTGGGAAGCGCTGCTTTGTCAGCGCTCCGAATGAACGGCATTATATAACTATCCTTCGGTGAAGACTCGGGGCGGGTGGAAAATTACATCGCTTCCGTGCCGTTCAAGTTTGAAGAAGCAGCTAACGGAGCGGGCCGTCCCAGCGCAATCCCAGTCTCCAGAGACGAGGCGGGCCGATCAGCGGCGTGGGGCTGAAACCGACGTAGTATTGCCGGTTGAGGGCATTCTCCATGGAAAACGTGGCAAACAGTGATCGCGTGAGCCCCTGCCGCACCACTGCCTGCAGGGAGGCGAACCCGGGCAGCAGGAACAGATTCCGGTCGTCCTCGAATTGGGCCGCGAAAGAGCGGACGCCTACCGATGCGAGCGTACTCCGGTAGAGCCATGTCAGGTTCGCCGAGCCTTGATGGCGGGGGACCTGGGCGATACGCTCCCCTGTGGCTACACGGGAATCCGAGAAGAGGTACGCTGCTTCTCCGCGCCAGGCTCTCCAGGATTGGCGGATGCTCACTTCAGCTCCGCGCGCCAGGGCCGCGGCCGCATTCCGCCTCTGCCGGACAATCAGGGCCGGCGAGGAGGCGAGGGTCACGTTGGTGATTAAATCGTCGAGTGAATGACGATAGAGGGTGACCGAGGCTCGCGTACTCTCACCCACCAAGTCCATACCCGCTTCTGCTCCGAACATGCTCTCGGGGCGGAGCGCGGCGTTCGCCTGCGTGACTGCGTTCCCTACTCGGAATTCCCGAAACAGTTCATTCAGAGTCGGCGCCCGGAAGCTCCGGTAGACGGATCCGCGGGCACGCAGCCAGCGCCTACCCACCACTAGACCGGCGCTCGGACTCAAGAACTTTGCATCCTGTCCCGTGAACTGGTGACGCGCGCCGAGAAAGAACTTCGCGGGGCCGGCGGATACGTCTAGCTGTCCGAAGACACCATGCTGCAACTGGGAGCCTCCGCCAACGCGAAGGCCGGGGGGAACCAGCCGGTCGGTGCTGAAGCCCTCTACGCGCTGAACATCCGCGCCGGTAAGCACATTCCAATTTGTTCGTGAGCGCTGCCATAGTGCCGCGGCGCCGGTAGCCTCGGAAGGAACCGTCTGTAAAAACGTGATGCGCTCGATGTTGCGGTCCGCCGAAACAGACGAGAAGCTGCTGTGATACTGCTCGCGCGTATGGTAGCCAAGCAGCGAGATGTTGTCCCGGGACCACTGCCGGGAATAGTTCACCGCCAGGGTTCCCAGCCCCGTGGAGTTATTCGTAAGCACGGTGCCGTTCTTGCGGGCCTCCGCCAGGACGTACATCTTGATGAATAGCCTGTTGGCAGCGCCCAGAAAATCGAGTTTTGTGTCGCCCGCGACGAAGCGGACTCCAGCGCGTGCATCGGCGGTTCCTCGGCGCCCCGCCGGCACGATAAAGTAGCCATCCGTGTCGAAGGAGCGAATGTTGGCCGAGGCGCCAAACCGTGTCCAGAGGTTCGCGAAGCCAGCGGTCAGCGTCTGGGAATTCGCGTTTCCGCCCTCGTATCCCGCGGTAAGACGGAGCCGCTCGGCGGGGCGTGAAAACAGTGCGATTGCGCCACTCATGGCACGATCTCCGAATATGCTGGTAGAGGCCCCCCGCGATACCTCGACCCGTTCCAGTTGTTCGGGAGCGATCATCGTCCAGTAAACCCAGCCGCCAAATGGATCATTAATCGGAACGCCATCCCAGAGCAGGAGAGTGCGGCTGGCCCCGCTGGAACCCAGGCCGCGGAGCGATACACCCTGCGTTGTTGGATTCGCCACCAAGCTGGAGGAACGGCGAAACAGGCTGAAGCCGGGTACCGCCCGCAGGCGGTCATCCAGGTTCACACCGGGCTGCTGCTGCACGTCTCGTTTTTCCAGGATGGTCAATGCCGCTGGAGCTTCCGTCGCAATCTTCTCAGTGATCGTAATGGATGTTTTCACTGGTTCGATGGCTGCTTTAGGATCCGGAGCCGCCGGCTGTGCGGCTGCAGTCGAGATCATCAGGGCCAAAGCTGCGATCAGGCTTCCAGCCTGCCTCGATGAGGCGCGACGCTTGCGGCGTGAGAATGACGGAAAAACTAGAGTCTGCATCGGGTGGAGACGGTTGGACCCCGGCGACTGGGGTTACCAGCGCCAGATACCTGAGAATAGTATACGCAGTGGCCTCATTGGGGACGAGACAGTCAAATTGTTGCGTCTGCATCCGCACTGGTGTGTTCTGCAGGGTCAAGCTCCAGCAGAGGAAGGCGCAAAAACCGATCGCGTTCTCAAACCATTCCGGCGGTGCCCCGGTAGTGTCCAGATCCAAAAACAGAGTGACGCTCTGGTCCTGCTCGCGAGCAAACTCACGGACCTGCAGACTGCCGGTATGCGCCGTGGATTTCCAGTCGACATGGCGGGCGCTTTCCAGGATTTCGTACGGGCGAATGCGGTAGAAGTCGTTACCGCGGCCTCTTTGCCGGGATTCGATTTCTCCAACAATTTCGGCCAGGAAGTCCTGCGCCTGCCCTTGAGGATCCACGCGCGGGTACACCAGGATTTCACGCTCGAGCCTCACCTGGGCTCGCCGGTGGGTAAAACCGAACGGGAAGCGGCTTTCGAAGTAGAACGCGTTATCGCGGTAGAGTCCGCGCCGCGAGAACAGCAACTCCACGGAAACCTGCAAAGTAGAACCGGCCGGCAGCATCGGAATATAGAGATCGCGCGCGACGCCACTTTCGGGAGCCCCGCTCAAGTGAATGGAGAACGACGGCATCCAACGCTTGGCATTCTTGATAATGATGTGTCCAATTATCGGTCTGCCGGCGGCGATATGTTCCGGGTGCTCGATGTCAAGTTCGAGATTCGCCAATCCAAGACGGCTGATGAAGCCGGAGATTAGAAAAGTGGACAGCAGCGACGCAAGCAGCAAAAAAAGGAGATTGTTGGCGGAAATAAACGCGGCTATGCCCACCAGCAGAATGGTGATTGTGAACAAGAAGCCAAGCTTCGTCACATGCTGGCGCATGCCATCTTCCAGCGCCCGGCGGAGATTGTTCCAGAAGCTGCGCATAGACCCGCCCGAATGATCGCACAGCGGGGATGAGCGGTAAAGCTGGTACTCTTTGACGATGGTCCGGCACCTTGTGATCGACGGCGAGACTCAGGTACTGCGGCTTGAAACTCGCGGTGAGGTACACCGCTTTACCCTGAACGGCGCCGCCTGGGAGGCTTCCCTGGCGGAGGCCGAACCCGGCGTCTACTCGGTAATCCTGAACGGAAGAAGCTTCGAGGCCCGAGTGATCCGGGAGAAGGAGCGCATGGTCATCGAAGTGAGCGGAGTCCGCATTCCGGTGGAGCTGCGCGATCCTCGTGACAGCCGCCGGAGCGGAACCGCCGCTGGTCACGAGGGCAGGCAGACCCTAATGGCCCCCATGCCCGGAAAAATCATACGGCTTCTTGTTTCGGAGGGCGATGCGGTCGAAGCCGGCCAGGGGCTGGTCGTGATTGAAGCAATGAAAATGCAGAATGAGATGAAGGCGCTAAAACCGGGCCAGGTGATCTCGCTGCCGGTCGCGACCGGCAGTACGGTGAGCGCCGGAGATATCCTGGCCGTGGTGGAATAGAAGCTTGATGGCGGATCAGGGTTGCCCAAAGTGCAGCGGTTCGGGATGGATTATCGTGGAGCGCAACGGTCTCTCCGGCGCTGAGCGGTGCGATTGCGGGGTGGCCGCCCGGGCGCAACAGATTCAGGAGAATTCGGGGATTCCGCCGCTGTATCGAAAGGCATCCTTCGATAACTTTAGCCTGCCTCCGGACAATCCGACCGCGAATCGCGCGCTGGCCCACGTAATGACGCAGGTGAGCTCCTATGCGCGCGAGTTCCCCGTTACGGACAAGCCGGGCCTGCTCTTGATCGGGGACCCGGGTACCGGCAAGACACATCTAGCGGTGGCGGCCTTACGAAGATTGATGCACCGCGGATTTGAGGGCATTTTCTTCGATTATCAGAACCTGCTGGACCGCATGCGATCGGGTTATGATCCTACATCCGGCTCGAGTGACCGCGAGGCCTACCGCTCCGCTTTGGATGCGGAGATCCTGCTGCTGGACGATTTGGGCGCGCACCGCGTTACCGATTGGGTGGAGGACACCGTCACCTCGTTAATCACGTATCGCTGCAACAACAAAAAGCCGCTCATCGCAACGACGAACCTTCCGGACGCCGACGCGGGAAGCTCTCTGGTCGACCGATCCGCCGGGCCAGGAAGCAAGCCGGAGTATCGAACCTCCCTGGCAGAGCGGATTGGCAGCCGGGCGCGCTCGCGCATTTTTGAAATGTGCCGCGTCATTAAAATGCCGCAGGTGGAAGATTACCGGCTACGCAAGACGCGTTGAGCTGCTGGGCAGGTTGTCCCAGCTGCGGCTAGTTGTCCATCGGCCTTCCGGGTCTTGCGCCGCCAGAGTCCGGTCCACAGAGCTACAATAGAAATCCTACTTGACCAATAGAGAGGCGGAGGCGCTACCGGTGAATATTCCGGGCTTCGAATTGTTGTGGGAGAAGGCCCAGGGCGGCGATTGGTCCGCTCGCGATGCGGTGTACAAGATCGCGTTTTACCGTCTCCGGTCTATCGCATCGGCGCTCTTGCGGCGGGAACGCCGCGGCCACACTTTGCAACCCACCGCACTGGTGGCCGAACTCTTCCTGAAACTGCACCGCTTGGAAATGCGCGTGCTGGACGAGGATCACTTCTTCCGCATATCCGCGCGCGCGATGCGGCAGGTGCTGATCGACCACGCCCGCAGCCGGGCCGCGGCCAAGAAAGTCGCGCCTGAGTCAGTCTCCGAATTACTACTTGCTTCGCACGACGTCGATACCAGTGCCGAGGATCTCCTGGCGATCAGAAACGTCTTCGGAAATCTACAAAAGCTCGACCCGGCGGCAGCGCGGACGGTGTGGCTCCGCTCGGTGGAAGGGTTGACGCTGAAAGAAGTCGCGCGGGACCAGAGCCGCCAGGTATGGCGCGTGCGGGCGGATTACGATTTTGGTATTCAGTGGATGGCGGAACGAATCTCTTCGAGTCAAGCACGATCCAGGAGTGCGGCCAAGGTCTCGGACCAGTCTTCCACGTTGGAAGGCCTCCCCTGGGGCCGGGGATCGTAGGCTTTCGAGAGTTCATGCACGACGGGATTCGAGATTTCCGGCCCTACCGCCGACCCGATCACTCGAGCGAGTTCCCCGGCAAAGGCCTCGTCTGAAACCAAGACGCGCAAATCGGCCAGGCGACGTCCTGTGATCACTTCCAGAATCATAACGCCGAGACTATACACGTCGCTCGCCTGAGAATAGTGGCCCGTGAGCCGTTCCGGCGCCATGTAATGAAAGGAGCCGGCCAGAAGAGTCGTGCTCGCGAGTTGGTCCCGCTTGCCTCGCAGACTTGCCGTTCCAAAATCGATAATCACGGGATGCCATTCACCCGTGGGAAGTTTCCGGAGCATGACGTTTTCGGGCTTGAGGTCCCGATGTACAATTCCACGGCGGTGAATTTCCGCCACTGCGCTGCCGAGCGCGCGGATCACGCCGGCGGAATGGCCTTGCAACATTGCGCCATTGAGTGCTGCTCGCAGCGTGGGACCCTCCAGGAAGGGCATCGCCAGGCAAGGTTCACCTTCCGGACTGATCCAGGAATCCAACACCGGCACCACGGCGGGATGATGCACCGTTCGCAAGGCCGCAATTTCATGGGCGAAGCGGTCGCGCAGCCACCCCTCATCGGCGGCTGCGGTCTGGAGAATCTTCACAGCGACGCGCGCGTGATCGTTTTTCAGATCGTGCGCTTCATAGACCGTCGAGAAACCTCCACTCGAAACCGCTCTCAGAACTTGGTACCGGTCGGCGAGGATCTCGCCGGAACGATCGGGAAAACAGCCGTCTTTGTTGCCGGGGCTGGATGATTCTCTTCCGCTGAACCGGCGTCGCAGCACGAAAAGACTTTTCCCCACCCAATAGCGAATTCGCTCCGGCCAAGGCAAACGGCGGGCTAGCCAAACCAGCGTCCAGCCTCCCAGCGGCAATGAGAGCAGCCAGATGCCAGGAACGGCTCTAGCTGGACCCCCAATTTGAAATGGGAAGGTCAATTGCTGTGCTGCGCTATTGCCCGTATATGCGACCTCCAAGGTGTAGGCGTCCGGCCGAAGGCGCGGAAACTGGAGCGTTCCATCGCGGGAAAGCCGCCAGTCTGTAAATAACGGCCGCAAGCGGTAACGGAAGGGATAATCTCGAAAAGCAGGAGCTTCCAGTGAACCCACCTCGATCCGTAAATTGTCCGTGGCGGCGAGCAGCGGAGCGGAGCCAATAGCCGTTTCGAGCCCATCGACGGCGATGCGTGTGATTCGAGGCGGAGACGCATTCCGGGGAGATTCGAACCACGCGCCATCCGGCTGCAAATGCGAGATGCCATCTTCACCGGCGATCCACACGCCGCCTTCCCGATCTTCCAAGAACCCGTACTGATCGGTGGAGGCGGTAGCGAGTCCGTTCTGGAGCGAGATATGAATCCAGTCATTCGGTTCCATGTGAATCCCGTCGGAGATGTGAACGCCATCGGCACTGCCTCGCCAGATCCAGCCGCGGGAGTCGCGCTGAATAAAGTGCGTATCATCGGGTCCATAACCTGCGGCGGAAGCAAAATCCGTCACCTTCCATTGGTCCCCCTTCTTCCGCAGCCTTGAAAATCGCCCGGGACTCCGGTATGCCACCCAAATGTCCTCCCCCTCCACCGGGTCAGCCAGCGCGAAGGAACGTACCTTTTCCACGGGCCGGTCCGTGGGCACCCTGTGCCATTGGTCCTGATCATCCAGCCAGGCGATCCCGCCGGCGTATCCCAGCCACAGACGCCCCGCGCTGTCCAGATGCAGATCCACGGCCTGGACATACTGGGTCCGGTCAGTGCCTGGCAGGTCCTCGCGGCGCAGGCGCAGCGACCCGGGGCGGCCTTCCACCCTCAGGAGCGCGATTTTATTCCCCACCCAAATGCGGTTTTTGCCGTCCTTGACGAGCACTCGATACTCTTCCGCCGTTGGGAGCGGATTCGCAGGACGTTCGACAATCTCCGCAGAGGGAGAGAGGCGGACCAATCCGAATTTGCGGAGAGAGGCCAGAAATCCACCGCTGGAAAGCGGAAGCAGCGCGGCATAGCGGCGGAATTCCTTGCCTAGCGGAAGCCACGTCCCGCGGTGCCGGTCAAGACGATACAGATTCCCGTGAGTTCCTGCGACGATCGATCCGTCGGGAGCTTGCGTCACCTGGGCCGAGGGCAGGGCATCGAAGTCATCTGAAAACCAGCGCTGCCAGTCCGCGTCTGGAATCCACTCCATCAGGCCCCGGCCCAGCCTGGCCGCCCACACGTGCCCCCGCCGGTCCTGGTAGCCCGCTGTTGGCTGGTACTGATCGTGCAGGGAGCGATCGGCAAACGCCACGGAGCTAGTGAGTTCCCGGATCGTCTCACCGAGAAACCAGCTTTGTCCGTTGGGGCCGGTGAACAGGGGGCGCGGCCGATCTGTCTTCTGGCTGGGGCGACGCATCAATTGCGCCGGGGGAGGGCCCGCTCCGATGCCGGCCGCTCGAGTGGCGTCCGCCGCCCAGATCCGTTCGCGAGAGTCGCGTACCACCTGGTCAAACCGATCGGGCAGATGAACCGCCTGCCGCGTCACCTGGGGGTGATCAGGGTCAACCAGCAGAGCCCGCAGTTCCCGGCTGCTCGCGAACCACACCAAACCGTTGGATTCCGGGGTGAGAGAATCGCGCCCGTCCCAGGCAAACGGCTGTATGGAGCCGTCCAAATGAACGCTGAGGTAACGCTGGTTGCTCCTGAAAATCACCTGCCGGGCAAGCACAGCAAGCTCGCTCACCTCTTCCCGCCACAAGGTCTCAAAGCGATCCTGATAGCGGACCAGCCCCTGAGCTCCCGCAATCCAAAGAGAACCATCCTGTCTGCGGGCGATAAACCGAGCTGATCCGAAGGGGAAGCCGGGGATTTTCTGGTAATGGAATCCGTCGAAACGGTACAATCCGTCCTGCGCAGCCAGCCACAGGAATCCATCCGGGCCTTCCGTCATCGCAAGGATTGTGATCGCCGGGTTGGGGTGCAGGCGAAAACGGTGCGGCGCCGCCCGGAGCGGAAGAAGTCCGCACAATCCCGCGAAAGCTAAGAGGACGGCTGATCGGCACATGCGCGGATGCTTACGGTCCTTAAATCATACTTGCGATAAGACTCGCCCGGCACGCGAAAAATAAGTTTTCGCAATTTCCAGCTGCCGTCACGCATGTAGAGACATGGATGCCACAAGAGTTCTTCGTTGTCTCTGGTTGGTGACAGCCGCTCTACCCGTGCAGGCTCAAAATATCACCAGTATTGGTGGAAATTCGAGTTGGGGGCTGGTTTACAACGTGTCAGTGGATGCGGCAGGCAACCTTTACGCCGCCGACTCCACCAAACACGTGGTGTATAAGGTGGACTCTCTGGGCGCCACCACCGTGATCGCTGGAACCGGTACAGCAGGTTACTCGGGCGATGGAGCGCTGGCAACGAGCGCTCAACTCAGGCAGCCGCTCGGCACAGCCGTGGCGCCCGATGGCACGGTCTACATCGCGGATTACGGTAACGAGCGAATCCGCAAAGTGGCGCCGAATGGCATCATCACCACGCTTGCGGGGTCGACCAGCGGATTTTCCGGCGATGGCGGGCCGGCTACATCCGCAAAGCTCAATGGTCCCGCCAGTCTTGTTTTGGATCCGGCAGGCAATCTCTTTGTCTCGGAGATCAGTAATTTCCGAATACGCAAGATCTCGGCCGGCGGAACCATCACCACGGTGGCCGGGACCGGCCGGTGCCCTTTCCAATCGGGAGACGGAGGTTTGGCGACCTCCGCCGACGCTTGCCCGTTATGGCTGGCCCTGGGTCCGGATGGAAGCCTTTACTTCACGGACGATGGAGACGGGAGATTCTATGGTTTTAGCCGCATCCGAAGGGTGGCGCTCAATGGAACTATCTCGACCGTGGCCGGGACTGGAGCTTCCGGCTTTACCGGCGACGGCGGACCTGCTACCGCGGCGCAAATCCGCTCGGCCAGCGGCTTGGCGGTGGACTCCGGCGGCAACATCTACATCTCAGACGCACTGGATAGCCGCATCCGAAAGGTGAATACGAGTGGAGTAATTAATACCTATGCGGGGACGGGCACAGCGGGGAGCGCAGGCGACGGCGGGCCTGCCGTCCGGGCGCAGGTAAACTGGCCCACGGGCATGACGATGGATGCGGGGGGAAACTTGATTTTCATCGATCGCAACTCCTTCAAAATTCGTAAGATCTCACCTCCGCCGGTGCCCGCCATCCGCGCGTCCAATCCCGTGGTTACGGCATTTCTGGGCAATGCAGGTTTTTCATCGAATACCTACGTGGAGATTTACGGTTCCAACTTTGCCACTGTCTCGCGGCTCTGGGCAGGCAGCGACTTCAGCGGCAGTAGCGCGCCCACTTCCCTGGATGGGGTGAGTGTCACGGTAAATGGGAAGAGTGCGTTTGTTTATTACATTAGCCCGGGGCAGATCAACATCAACACGCCGGAAGATACGGCTACCGGACTGGTACAGATCCAGGTAAAAACGTCCTTGGGCATCAGCAATGTCGTAACGGCAAACCGCGTTCGTCTATCGCCGACTCTGCAGAGCGTTGCGCAATTTAATGTGGGCGGGAAACAATATGTAGTCGCTCTCACGCCGGATTTCGCCACCTATATCGGCCGGCCCAACATGCTCCCAGGCGTGCCTTTTATAGCTGCCAGGCCAGGAGACACCGTGGCGATTTATGCTTTGGGCTGCGGCGCGACGAGTCCGCCCACGCAAGCTGGGGTGGTCGCCGCACAGGGTTCGCCTATGGCGCTGCCCTATCAAGTAAAGATCGGCGGAGTGCCTGCCCAAGTCTTGTTCGCAGGAATGGTCAGCGGCAGCATCGGGCTGTATCAATTCAACGTGGTGATTCCGATCGTCCCAGGCGGCGATCAGCCGATCGAGCTGATGGTGGACGGAGTGGCTAACGGGCAGAATCTGGTCATCGCCATCGGGGAGTGACGATGACCAGGAACCGGTTCCTGTTGCAATGCAAGACTGAGCTAGGCCTGGGCCGCGGCTTCCATGGGCTCGTCCGCGCTGCCGCCATAGATACTAGGCACTTTTGCGCCCATGGGACGAAGGTAGGCGGAAAGCTGTCCGCGATGATGCACCGAATGCTTAATCAGGAAGTTGAGATAGACGACGGCCGGAAAGCTGAAAGTGTAGAAGCTAACAACTTCAGCCAGTTTCTCAGCCGGAACCTCCTTGGCTTTGGCGAGGGCTGGGCCGAAATTCTTATCAAAGTAGGCCAGTACGTCGGCCGGAGTTTTCAGATTGGTCTCGATGCTGGGCTCGGGTTCCGCAAAGGCCCCGTTGGCGACGCTTTCGAGAAACCAGACGTCAACGGTAGCAATGTGCGCAGCCAGCTTCAGAGCCGTCATTGACTTGGGATCCGGCGTATATTGGCAGGCATCCTGAGGTACTGCGGCGAGCACCTTGCGCGTGATTTGAGCTTCCTGCTCAATCTGCGGGAAGAGGAATTCAGCTATGATTTTAGCTTCCTGAGAATTCATAATGTACAACATTATCCCCGGTGGAAGCGCGCGTCAACAGGAAAACGCACGCCCGCACGGGCGCCTGGGCTTTCGGTATATATTATTAGCAGCCCACGCGGAACCTAGAAAGCCCTGACCGTGAGCTTGGAGAAAGAATTCGAATGAACCGACGACACTTTTTTATGAGTTCGCTCGCCGCCGGAGCAATGGCCTCGACCAGCTTCGCCAGCCCGAACGACCGCGTCCGCATCGCCTGCGTAGGGGTGCGCGGACAGGGTAAATCACACATCGGCGCCTACTCCAAGATGGACAATGTCGAGATCGCGGCTGTTTGCGATATCGACGAGTCGATCCTGAGCGACCGCTTGAATGGAATCGAGAAGGCCAAGGGCAAGCGGCCGGCAGCATTCACCGATATACGCAAGCTTCTGGAAGACAAGAGCATTGACGCTATTTCCATTGCGACTCCCAACCACTCGCACACTCTCCAGACGATCTGGGCCTGCCAGGCGGGGAAACATGTGTACGTGGAGAAGCCCTGCTCGCACAACATTTTTGAATCGAAGCAGATCGTCGCGGCGGCGCAGAAATACGATCGCCTGGTGCAGCACGGGGTAAATGCCCGCTCCTCGCCAGGGCTGATCGAGGCGGTGCAAAAGCTGAAGGATGGCGTGATCGGCGACGTGTATCTAACGCGCGGTCTCTGCTACAAGTGGCGCGACACGATCGGCCACGCTCCGGTGGAGCCCGTTCCGGCAGGCGTGCACTATGATTCCTGGCTTGGACCCGCGCCGAAGCACGAATTCACCAAGAACCGTTTTCACTACAACTGGCACTGGTTCTGGGATTACGGCAACGGCGACTTCGGCAACCAGGGAATTCACGAAGTGGACATCTGCCGCTGGGGACTGGGCGTCAATTACCCGTCCAAGATCAGCGCGATCGGCGGGCACTTTATGTTCGACGACGATCAGGAGACCCCCAACACGCTGGCTGTCGCCTACGAATTCAATGAGGGCGGCCGCAAGCGGATCATGGAGTTCGAGGTCCGGCACTGGATCAGCAACCACGAGGCCGGTATCGGAAAAGGCGAGGGCGGTAATACCGTGGGCAACGTCTTCTACGGCTCCAAGGGCTATATGGCCATCGACGGCTATAACAGCTATAAAACCTATTTAGGTAAGGAGCAACAGCCCGGGCCGGCGAAGAGCCAGGGCGGAAATAACTGGGCGAATTTTGTCGACGCCTTGCGCAGCGGCAAAAAGGCAGACCTGAATAATCCGATCGAAGAGGGCGCTAAATCGGCCACTTTGATGCATTTGGCGAATATTTCTTATCGCCTGGGCCGGACTCTGAATTTCGATTCCACCAAAATGGAAGTTGTCGGAGACGCGGAAGCAAACCGCATGTTTACGCGTAAGTATCGCGCGCCCTTCGTTGTTCCCGAAAAGGTGTAGAGCTTCAATTTGGGGCGGTCTCACCGGGCCGCCCCGGATCTCATCTGCTGAAAATTCAAACTGCCATCCTGTTACATTGACGGATGGGACCTATCCAGCCATATTCATGAAATTTTTCGATCTCACAGGACAGACTGCGATTGTGACGGGTGCGGCGACCGGAATCGGGGAGGCGATCGCACGCCGCCTCACGGAAGCCGGAGCCACCGTTGCCGTCGCCGATATTGACTTTCAGGCGGCACAGCAGACCTCAGCCTCCATTCCGGACTCCTTTCCGTTGGAGGTGGATGTGACGCGCTTGTCCTCGGTGGAGCGGGCCGTCGAGGAGGTATTGGGACAGCGGCGGCAAATCGACATTCTGGTCAACAACGCCGGAATCGGCGGCAAGGCCGCGCCCGTCTGGGAGCAGAGTGAGGAGGACTGGCGGCGCTGCATCGCCATCAATATGGATGGAGTATTTTTCTTCACTCGCGCGGTTGTCCCTCACATGCGCCAGCGGAAATATGGCCGCATTGTGAATCTCGCCTCCATCGCCGGCAAGGAGGGCAATCCCAATATGACGGCATACTCCGCGACCAAGGCGGCAGTAATCGGTTTCACGAAGTCGGTGGCGAAAGAGGTGGCGACCGAAAACATCTGCGTGAACGCGGTGGCGCCTGCGGTAGTTCAGACTAAGATTCTCGACCAACTCACTCCCGCGCAGGTGTCCTACATGCTCGAAAAAATTCCCATGCGGCGGACCGGCAAGCCGGAAGAGATAGCCGCGGTGGTTCATTTCCTGGCGAGCCCCGATTCCAGTTTTGTCACGGGCCAGTGCTATGACGCCAGCGGTGGACGGGCCACCTATTAAACGATGCTGAATCCAGAAAACTATTCCTCCACCCCTGTCTACGACCTGCTGGATGCGGCCGCCCACGGGCGAGTTGGTTTCGACAAGAGGCTGGTGCATGCCATTGTCGATCGCAAAGCGGAAGCAGTTCCTGATCTTCTGCGCTTTGGCATGGAAGAGCACGAAGACGCGCCACTCGATCTGGAAATCGAGTTGATCAACATCTGCCGCCATTTGCGCATTCCGGAAGTGATTCCGTTTTACATTGAGTGCGTGCGGCGCCAGCCTGACGACGTACTGGATGAGATCGTCTCGGCGTTCAACGAGCAGCCCGACGATTCCCTGGAGCCGCTTCTGAAGTTGTACGGGGAACTCGACGAGGAACAGAGCGGGGAAGTGGCCTTCCTGCTGGCCTCACTCCGGCCGGGTGATGAGCGTGTGCTCAACATTCTGCTCAACCGGCTCGAATATGATGCCTCGGATGGAGCGTTGTGTCTCGGCCTCTATGGGGACCCGGCGGCCAGACCGGCTCTGGAGAAGATGGCCGCTGACGTTCCGCCGGAAGATCACCAGCTTCGCCGCACCTTCAGCGACGCTCTCGAACAATTAGGCCGCTCGACGGAACCCTTCGATTCTGAATTCGACCTGTTTGAAGATATACCCGAGACGGCGGGACCAGTGATGGATGTGCTGCCGGAAGACGAGCGCCTGGAGATATTGTCCAGCCCGTCTCCGGAGTTTCGCGCGGAGGCTGTCGCCAGCTTCATCAATCGCGATCTTACGCCCTCCGTACGCGACCGGATCTACAGTCTGGCAACGGGCGATCCGGCGCCGGAAGTTCGTTCCATGGCGTGGGAGGCGTTGTCCGGCGAGGATGACAAGCGAATCCGGAAAGCCATGCTGGAGCGCCTGCGGGATGCCTCGGCGCCTTCGGTGGAGCGATTAGGCGCCCTGGTAGGACTCGCGCGCGAAGTGGGGGACGAGAAAGTGCGGCCGTACGCCGAAGAGTTCTACCGGAATCCGGAGACTCGCGCCAAAGCGATGGAAGCCATGTGGCGGTCGATGGACCGAAGCTTCGCCGGCTATTTTCCCGAGCACCTGGAGGATAGCGACGGCGAAGTGAAACGGCAGGCAATCTGGGGAATCGGTTATCTGGGCATCTACGCGAGCGCCGAGCGGCTGCCCTCCTTCTTCGAGGAGGAAGACTACCGCGCCGATGCTCTATTCGCCTACGCCCTTTCCGGCCGCCATGAGATTACCCGGGCACACATACGCGGGTTCCTCCGCAAAATTGAGGAACGGGCAGCCGGCTTGTCCGAAGGCGAAACCGAGCTGGTGCAACTGGCGCTGGACGAGCGGCTTGTGTTGCACGGACACGGACCGGTCTTTTTTCCGGACGCTGAGCCCAGCGAAGAGTTAGTTCCCGCCGGGAAGGCCGGCCGGAACGATCCCTGTCCTTGTGGAAGCGGCAAGAAGCACAAGAAATGCTGTGGGGCATAGGAGGGCAATGATTCCTAATGAAATGGTTACTACGGCGCTGGTGCTGGATGGGTACACGATTCGCCGCAGTTTGGGTGTGGTCCGTGGGATCACAGTCCGGTCGCGCTCGGTCTTCGGCACCATCGGCGCGGCTTTCCAGACCGTAGTCGGCGGTAATATATCGCTGTTTACCGAGCTTTGTGAAACGACACGCTCTGAGTCTTATGAATTAATGCTCCAGCACGCCGCGTCGATGGGAGCCAACGCGATCATCGCGTTCCGCTACGACGCCACGGAAGTGATGGACGGGGTAACCGAAGTACTAGCTTACGGAACGGCTGTCTTCGTCGAACCGGCCGCGCCTGGCGCGTGATAGACTGAGCGCAAGCTTTTCCGGCGCGTTATGCAAGTACAAAGCCTTTGCCTGCTCTCTTTTTTGTTTGCCTGGATGCCGCTCGCTCAGGCCGAAAGCGGGTTGGCGGCGCAGGCGATCAACCTGCTGCAGCAGCGCTGCTCGCAATGCCATAGCGACACCGTCAGTATGTCGGGGCTGCGGTTAACCTCGCGGGACAGCCTTCTGAAAGGTGGCACGCGCGGTCCGGCGATCGTTCCGGGTGACGCGCTGAAAAGCCGGCTCTATCTCTTTGTGAGCCAGTCGGCGCAACCCGCCATGCCCCCCGGCAAGCCTATGGCTGCTGCGGAAATTGCCGTCTTCCGCGACTGGATCAACGCTGGGGCAACGTGGGCGGACGCCCCCGCGGTGGCCACAAAATCGCAGTGGTGGTCTTTTCAGAAGCCGGTCCGGCCCCCGGTTCCTGCTGGCACCGGGGAGTGGGTCCACAATCCGATTGATGCCTTCATCCTCGCCAAACTGAATGCCGAGCGTTTGAAACCTGCCGCCGAGGCCGAGCGTGCGCAGCTGGTGCGCCGCGCCTATTTCGACCTCCATGGACTACCGCCAACTCCCGATCAGGTGCGCGCCTTCCTGAATAACAAAGCACCGGATGCCTGGGAAAAGCTGATTGATGAGCTGCTTGCTTCGCCACGCTACGGGGAGAAATGGGGACGGCACTGGCTCGACCTGGTCCGCTACGGTGACACTTCCGGCTTTGAACAGGATCCCTACAATCTGGAAGCCTGGCGATTCCGCGACTATGTGATCAAGTCGTTCAATGACGACAAGCCCTACGACCGCTTCGTGAAGGAACAGATCGCCGGCGAAGAGATCTGGCCCGACGATCCCCACGCCTGTACCGGAACAGGCTATTTCTGCGTGGGCGCGAACCGCGACATGCTCTTCAAAGTGGAAGATCAGAACAAGATCGAAACGCTTACAGATTATGTGGATACCACGTCATCGGTGTTCCTGGGTCTGAGCGTCGGCTGCGCCCGCTGCCACGATCATAAATTCGATCCAATACCGCAGCGCGACTACTACCGGATGCAGGCGATCTTTGCCCCGGCCATTAAGACGCGAGTATTTCTCGACTATAATCCCGCCCGCAACTATGATCTGGGCGAAAATTCCCGTCAAGTGAAGCTGCGCCAGATCGGCGATGAGATCGAGCGGGTACAAGCGCGATCGAAAAAGATTCTTCTGGAAGCCAAATTCTCACAGGTTGCACCGGAGGTCAGAAAGGCCTACGAGACGGACGAGTCCAAGCGAACCCCGGATCAGCAGGAGCTAGTGGAGGCGAATAAGAAGAAACTCGCAGTGCGCGATGACGATGTGCGCGCTGGAATGACCCAGGAGGAGGCCGAGCGGCTGCACGCGATTGAGAAGCGGCTGGTGTCGATGTATGCCGGTTATAAGCCGCCGCCCATGGCGCCGGGAATCATGGATGTGGGGCGGGAGGCGCCGCGGACGTATATCGCGGTGCGAGGAAATCCGCTGGTGCGCGGAGACCGGGTGGAGCCCGGGTTTCTTACGACTTTGGGCGGGGGCGACGTGAAAGAGCCGGCTGAGGATGCTACCACGACCGGCCGGCGCCGGGCGCTGGCCGAATGGCTGGTAGATCCCGAGAATCCGCTGACCGCGCGCGTGATGGTAAACCGCCTCTGGCACTATCATTTCGGCCGGGGCATTGTGGCTACACCGAGCGATTACGGGACTCGTGGACAGGCGCCCTCGCATCCGGAGCTGCTGGACTGGCTGGCCGCCGAGTTCGTACAAAAGGGCTGGTCCATGAAGCAGATGCACCGGCTGATCATGACATCGAGCACTTACCGGCAGAGTGCTCGCGCCGGCGATGACGCGGTGCAGCGGGATCCCCAGAACATCTTTCTTTCGCACGCCAGCCGACGCCGCCTCGAATCCGAGGAGCTGCGCGACGCCATGCTGCTGGTCTCGGGCGATCTGAATCCAAAGATGGGCGGTATGCCTGTAGTTCCGCCGCTGGACAAGGATGAGCTGTATGGCATCATCGGCGACCCGGCCAACGCCTGGGTGGTCACCTCGGACACGCGGGAACATACGCGCCGGAGCATTTATCTGCTGTCGCGGCGCGCCTTTCGCGCTCCCATGTTCGAACTGTTTGACAGTCCCGACGGCATTCTGCCCTGTCCGCGGCGCGAGGCCAGCACCATCGCTCCGCAGTCGCTCACGCTGCTGAATGGGCGATTCACGGTGGACCAGGCCCGGTCGCTGGCGTCAAAACTGGAGAAGCTGCCGGCGGAGGAGCGCCTTGCGAACGCCTGGTGGAGCGTCCTCGGCCGCGAGCCGAACCCAGCCGAGCGCGCCAAGGCGGAGGCTTTTCTCGCAACCCAGACGAAGCATCTCGGGTCGCCATCGGCCGCGTTGCAGGAGCTGGCGCGGGGCCTCTTCAACATCAACGAGTTCTTGTACGTGGAGTAATCATGACCTCAAGACGGGATTTTTTGACGCGTTCCGGGGCGGGTTTTGGCGCAATGGCCTTGACCGCGATGTTGAACGGGGCGACTGAGAATCCGCTGGCGCCCAAGCCGCCGCACTTCAAAGCCAAGGCGAAGAGCGTCATTTACCTGTTTATGCACGGCGGGGCCAGCCATGTGGATACGTTCGATCCCAAGCCTGAGCTGACCCGGCGTACCGGGCAGCCTATCTCAGCGGAAGCCGCCAAGGGGTTGAAGACCAGCTTTATCCACGATCCTACGAAGGCTCTGCTGCGCGGGAGCCCGTGGAAATTCAAACCCTATGGCAAATCAGGAATCGAAGTGTCCGAGCTGTTCCACAACGTAGGCTCCTGCGTGGACGACATGGCCGTCATCCGCTCCTGTTACGGCGATGCCTTCGACCACGCTCCGGCAATTTATCTACGCAACTCCGGCTCGCAGTTTCCGGGCAAGCCGTGCCTCGGATCCTGGGTGACCTACGGTCTGGGATCGGAAAACGAAAACCTGCCGGCATTCGTCGTCATGTCGGATGGCAGCACCAAGAGCGGACCGACAGCGTATGGCGCTGGTTTCCTGCCGACGGTGTATCAGGGTACCGTGTTCCGCAGCGCCGCCAACCCCATGCTGAACCTGCATTCCCCCGCGGGTATCACCAAGGATGCCCAGCGGGAGACGCTGAACTTTATCGGCGACATCGACCGGCAGCACCTCGCGAAGGCCGGTGTCGATTCCACGCTGGAAGCACGTATCGCATCCTATGAGCTGGCCTACCGAATGCAAAGCGAAGCGCCGGATGCCGTGGACCTGACGAAAGAGTCGGCGGCGACGCGGGAGCTGTACGGCATCAATGATGCAGTAACGGAAGACTTCGGCCAGAAATGTCTGCTCTCCAGACGGCTGGTGGAACGGGGCGTGCGGTTCGTGCAGCTCTATTCCGGTACCCAGGTAGGCGACGATTGG
>DATLBY010000160.1:0-6916 GCA_035526665.1 Bryobacteraceae bacterium | reverse complement strand
GTATGAGTGTGCATGACGCACTGCACATCGGGGCGCATCATATGGATGGCGCTGTGGATTACGAAGCCGGCGGGATTGATCTCCTGACCCGGATCTCCGATGATGCGGCCCTCCATGTCCACTTTGACAAGGTTGGAAGCGCAGACCTCATCGAAGCGCAGGCCGTACGGATTGATCAGGAAGTGATGCTCACTCCCGGGCACACGAACTGTCGAGTGGGTCCAGATCAGTTCCGACCAGCCCATCAAATGCACCATGCGATAGGCGGCGGCCAACTGGACCCTTAGTTCCGATTCAGGCAGATCCATGGGCCTTAGGTAAGGCTCCAGCCTTTGCGGAAGGCCGGTTTGATGTACTTATTCGCCTCGGGGTTATTGGTCACCCGCATCTTTTCGCTGTCCCATTCGAGTTTGCCTTCAAACCGCAGCGCGAGAACGCCGAGGGTAATCCACTCGGTGAAGGGCGCGGCGACGCTTAGATTGGAACAGGCCGGTTCCCCGCCCTTGCAGGCGCGTATCCAGTCGCGGTAGTGACCGGGCGAGCGCGTCAGGAATTCCGATGGAAACTGGTAGTCCCGCATCTTTTCCACTGGAATGAGGCGCGTATTCTCGCCGTAGGTGCCAGTCGTGATGTAGCCTTTGTCGCCGACGAAGAGACTCCCGTTGCTGCCGACCGAAATCAACCGGCTCACTTCCGCGTCGAGCCGGGCATTGGAATCCGCGGGAGTCTGGGTCCGCTGCTCGGGCGTGCGCGCCGGGGCCGAGGGAGGAGGAGGATCTGAGAAATAGGACTGCGAAAAGACCTGGCCGATGACCTGCGACTCGCGGGGCATCTGCCCCGGACCACGCCGTTGTCCCTGACCTGGTGCCGCACGGCGCGGCAGGTCGCCGAGAATCTCGCCTTGGGGAACACCGGGAATATCGGGCTGCTCCTTGAGGCCGTCGTACCAGAATATTTTGACGGGAGGCATCGGTCCGCGAGCCGGAAAATCGAAGCGGATGACGGATTTCGAGGGGTAGTAGTAGTTGCTCTTGCCTTCCATTTTCAAGCACTCGACGCTGCTGGGAGAGCCCAGCCGGAGCGCCATGTTGGGAGCTCCCAGAATATGGCAAGCCATGTCGCCGAGGGCGCCGCAGCCGAAATCGTAGAAGCCGCGCCAGGCAAAGGGCGCATATTTGTCGCTGTAGGGACGGGAGTTGGCGATCCCCAGCCATAGATTCCAATCGAGGGTGTCGGGAACGGGAGATTCCGGCGGCAGGCCGGGCAGACCTTGCGGCCAGACCGGCCGGTTGGTCCAGGCATGCACTTCGGTGACATTCCCGATCTCGCCCGCCCAGATCATTTCGGCGCACTGGCGAGTGCCCTCATTCGAATAGCCCTGGTTGCCCATCTGGGTGGCTACTTTATATTTCGTAGCGGCCTCGGCCAGCTGGCGGCATTCCCAGATGGTGTGAGCGAGAGGCTTCTGCACAAACACGTGTTTTCCGCGCTCCATCGCCCACATCGCGGCCGTTGCGTGCATAAAATCGGGGATGGTGACGATGACGGCGTCGATGTTATTGCTTTCCTTATCGAGCATGACGCGGAAATCTTTATACTTGGCGGCCTTGTCGTACTGGGTGAACATCGGCTGCGCGCGTTTGGAATCCACATCGCAAAGGGCCACGATGTTCTCCGTCTGGCCGCAGCCTCGAATGTCACTGGCGGCCTTTCCGCCGGCGCCGATGGAGGCGATATTCAGCTTCTCGTTAGGCGATTTATAGCCCAGCGCCTTCAGCGACGGCCTACTGCCGAATCCGGCTGATGGAACCGCGCCCGCCAGCAATGTGCCGTAAAAGAAATGCCGTCTTGTGAAGCTGTTGCGCGTCAACGTAGACCTCCGTATCGAACCCAGTCAAATTATATCCTGCCCTCAGTTTCGATAGACTGTCTGAGATGAACAAACTCCGGCTTTACTTCACTCTTGCGACGCTGATTGTCCTGCCTGCCGCGGCGCAGTCCGGCAATCCGTTCGCGGGGCGCTGGGACTTCACGGTCACCGCCAAAGACAGCACGTATCCGCAGTGGATGGAACTGGTGGAAACGAATGGGACTCCGCAAGTTCGCATTCAGCCCAGAGGCGGAGCTGTGCGTCCGGCAGCAGCAGTAAAGATGGAAGGTTCGCATTTGTTGGTTACGGTGATGGATGAGGCCGCCGACCGGCCGGCCGTGACGTGGGACCTGACGCGCAACGGGGATCAGCTAACCGGAACGCAAAAAACCGGCGATACGCCCAGCGCGCAACTGGCGGGCGTCCGCGCCCCGGCGCTGCAACGTAACGCTCCTAAGTCCTGGTCGAAACCGGAGCCGCTTTTCAACGGAAAGGATCTGACGGGCTGGGAGCCGGTCCGGGACCCGAAGAACAGCCATTGGGTTGCCAAAGACGGTGAGCTGGTGAATGAAGCCAAGGGCTCCAATCTCAAGACGACACGCAAATTCGACGACTTCAAGCTTCACGTCGAGTTTTTCTGTCCAGAGCATTGCAACAGCGGACTTTACCTGCGCGGCCGGTACGAGATTCAAATCGGCTCGGAGGGCGGCTCGCAGCCGACGCATGAGATGGGGGCAATCTACGGCTACGTGCCGGCCGCCGTCGAAATGCCGCTGAAGACCGGAGAATGGCAGGCGTTGGACGTGACACTGATCGGCCGGACTGTGACGGTCCTCCGCAACGGCGTCAAAATTCATGACAATGTGGAGATTCCCGGCATCACAGGCGGAGCTCTGGACAGCAACGAGGGTGAACCCGGACCATTTTTCCTGCAGGGCGATCATACCGGCGGGCTGAGATACCGGAATATCAAGGTATCGACGCCGAAGAAGTAACGCGGTTAAGGCCTGTCAGCACACCGATGCAGCTTTTCTCCGAGGAGATGCGGCGGAACCCATATCCGGTGTACGAGCGGATGCGGATCGAATCTCCGGTGCTGCATGTACCCGCCGCGGATCTGTGGATGGTATTCGACTACGCCGGGGTGAAGCGGGCGCTTAGCGACACCGAGGCGTTCAGCTCGAACGTGTCGCCGGCGAAGGGCGGAAGCTTTGAATGGCTGCTCTTCCTGGACCCGCCACGCCATACCAAGCTGCGGGCAATCGTGAGCCGGGCGTTCACACCGGCGTCGGTCGCGAATCTGGAACCTCGAATTCACCAGATCTCCTGCAAGTTGCTGGATGCAGTCACCGGGCAGGGCCACATGGATCTGGCTGAGGATTTCGCGGTCCCGCTCCCGATGATGATTGTGGCTGAGATGATCGGCATCCCGAGCGCCGACTGGCGGCGGCTCCGACAGTGGAGCGATGCGATCATGAACCTGGCGGACACCATCACGGGCGGCGCAGAGGCATCTGCCCAGGCCGCAATCGGGTTTGGCGCAGCGAACCGCGAAATGCAAGAGTATCTGCACGAGCTTACGGCTGAACGCCGGGTCTGCCCGGCGGATGACCTGCTGACGCGGCTGACAGCGGCCGAGGTGGATGGCGAGCGGCTGGAAGAGGAGGAGATTCTGCGGTTCGTGCAACTCCTTTTGGCGGCGGGCACCGAAACGACCACGAATCTGATCAATAACGCAATTCTTTGCCTGGTAGAGCACCCCGAAGAGATGTTGCGCCTGCGAAAATCTCCAGAGTTGTTGCCGGCGGCCATCGAGGAGGTGCTTCGCTACCGCTCTCCCGGACAGGCGATGTTCCGCGTCACCCGGCGCGATGTCGAACTGCAGGGACAGGCGATTCCAGCGGGTAGGTTCGTACTTGCCATGGTGGGCTCCGCCAATCGAGATCCAGAGCAGTTCGCCGACGCCGACCGCTTTGATATTTCGCGCCAGCCTAATGCGCACATCGCGTTCGGGCACGGAATTCATTTCTGCTTAGGGGCGCCGCTCTCGCGTTTAGAGGCAAGAGTGGGATTGACGGTGCTTCTCGGCCGGGCGCACGATATCGAATTGGTCAGCGATCGGCCATGGGAACCGCGTAAGGCGTTCCATGTACATGGTCCGAAGAGTCTGCCAATCCGTTTTTCCCGTTGAACTGCAGTGGCGGCACACCGTGAGCGCACGTGCCGAAGAATGAAATCGCGTATACTGTGAATTCATTACTCAGCCAGGAGTGTCCCGTTTTGACAACATCACGGAATCGTGTTGCTGATGTCCTCATTCGCCATGAACGCGAAATTGCGGCCAAGTGGGTAGAATTGCAGACTGCGGGCGGCCGGGCGACATCGGCAGCCGAACAGCAGACGGCGAGCCGGCAGGCCAAAGAGTTCCTCGGCGTGCTGGCGGTAGCCGCGCAGCGCGGCAATTTGGAGGACATTTCGCTGCCGGAATGGGCCGAGGTGAAAGATCAGCTGACCGAATTGTCGGCTCATCGTTCCCGCAACGGCTTCACGCCCACTGAGACAGCATGGTTCGTTTTTTCCCTGAAGCAGCCGCTTTTCTCCGCTCTGCGCGACGATCTGGGTAAAGATGCCGATGCACTGGCCGAGGCCACCTGGCAAGCCTCGAAGATTCTGGACAAACTGGGGCTATTCACGACTGAAGTAGCGCAAAAGTCGCGGGAGGACATCATTTCGCGGCAGCAGCAGGAGTTGTTGGAGCTATCCACCCCAGTCGTGCGGCTATGGGAGAATGTACTGGCGTTGCCGCTCATCGGCACGCTGGATAGCGCGCGCACCCAGATCGTGATGCAGAACCTGCTGGATGCGATCGTACAGACCCGTTCGGATTTCGCCATCATTGATATCACGGGAGTCCCCGTTGTGGATACGCTGGTGGCCCAGCACCTGCTCAAGACAGTGGCGGCGGCGCGGCTGATGGGAGCCGATTGCGTGATCAGCGGCATCCGGCCGCAAATTGCACAGACAATTATTCACCTGGGTGTCGACCTCTCAGACGTGACGACCAAGGCCACACTGGCGGACGCTTTCGCGCTGATTCTTCGCCGCAGCGGCCAGACAATCGTGCGTGAGGAGCGGGGCCGGGCGGCGGAGAGATAGACCGTGGATCGCATCCCAATTTTGAAGATGGGCGAGTACCTGCTTGTGACTATCCAAGTAGACATGCATGACCGGCTCGCACTCACTTTGCAGGACGACTTGACGGCGCAGATCGTCACGCAGAAAGCCCGCGGCGTTTTAATCGATATTTCATCGCTGGAGATGGTGGATTCCTTTATCGGCAGAATGCTGGGGAGTATTGCGTCAATGGCCCGCCTGCTGGATGCGGACACGGTGGTTGTGGGGATGCAGCCATCCGTGGCAATCACGCTGGTGGAGTTAGGCCTGTCGATGAAGGGCATTCGCACGGCGCTCGATGTGGAAAAGGGCATGGCGACGCTACGAGCTGTTGCGGATATGAGAGTAGACCCGGATGCGAGTGCTGCAGTCTGAATCGATGCCGCTGCGTGCGTCGGAGGACATTGTCCTTGTCCGCCAGGCAGTACGGCATAAGGCGGTTGCGCTGGGGTTTGGCTTGATCGATCAAACCAAAATCGTCACGGCTTCCAGCGAACTGGCCCGGAACACGCTCGATTATGGCGGCGGCGGCAGCGTACTACTTGAAGTAGTGCAGAACGGAACACGCGCAGGGATTCGCCTGGTATTTGAGGATCAGGGCCCGGGCATCCCAGACGTCGAGCTGGCAATGAAGGACGGGTATACATCCGGCAGCGGAATGGGGCTGGGCCTAGGTGGCTCCAAGCGGCTTTCCCACGAATTTGAGATCTCTTCGACCCCTGGGAAGGGCACCAGGGTTGCGATGCTGAGGTGGAACCGGTAGTGACTGAATCACTGCGGATCGTGCTGGAGGAGACAAGCCAAACGGCGGAAGCCCGCCGGGCAGCCCGCAGAATGTCAAAGCAGATCGGCTTCGATGAGACGCTCGCGGAACAGGTGGCAATTGTGGTTACAGAGGCCTGTACCAACCTGTTGAAGCACGGCGGCGGCGGCGAAGTTTTGCTCCAGACTACGGGTGACCATTCGCGGGAGCAGCCCAAACTTGAACTGATGGCCCTGGACCGGGGCCCGGGGATGAATCTGGAGCAGTGCACGCAGGACGGCTTTACGACGGGCACATCGCCCGGGCATGGATTGGGCGCCATTATGCGCCTCTCTTCCACCTGTGACTTTTATTCGCTTCCACGCAAAGGCACGGTTGTGCTCGCCCGCTGGGCAGTGCCCGAGACAAAGCCCGAGAACGAAGAGCAGCCGCTTCGATTCGGCGCGGTGCATGTGTGCAAGCGCGGCCAGGAAATTAGCGGGGATTCGTGGGGACTGGAACAGATCAACGGATATTCCGTAATCATGATGGCCGATGGATTGGGCCACGGCTATGAGGCACACGTGGCTTCCTCGGAAGCGATCCGCATCTTTCACCTGCATGCGGAGCTGCCGCCAAAAGCGCTGATCGAGCGAACGCACCAGGCGCTACGGAGCGGCCGCGGCGCGGCGGTCGCGGTGGCCAAAATCGACCGGCATACCGGGACGCTGACGTTCTCCGGAGCAGGCAACATCTCCGCGCAGATTTACTCACCCGCGAAGCCGTGTCAACATCTGGTTTCGGTGAACGGCACGGCGGGCCATCAAACGCAGACGCTGCGTGAATTCAGCTACCCCTGGCCCGCCGATGGCGTGCTGGTGATGCATTCGGACGGCCTCTCGAGAGGGACCGGATTAGAGTCGTATCCAAGGCTCCCGGCGCGAGACGCGAGCTTGATTGCAGGAGTGCTATACCGTGATTTTTCGCGGGGCCACGACGATGCCACAGTTGTGGTGGCAAAGGCGGCATAGATGAGCTTGCGGCTTCTGACAGCCGGCGTTCGCTACGAACACGACACGGTAGCGGCGCGCCAGCGTGCCCGTCAGATTGCCCGGCTGCTTGGCTTTGAC
>DATLBY010000159.1:0-5376 GCA_035526665.1 Bryobacteraceae bacterium | reverse complement strand
ATTGACTGCCACAATGTCGGCGATACCTTCTACCCTGTGGAAGTTTCGCGGGTTGACTGTCAGCGAAGTGACGTTGGGCTCCGTCGCATACTTGGAAATGTCTGAGGTGTCTTGGGTGTAGTAGACGGAGTTTGTCAGGTCAATCTGTAGAATCACAGGCAGCGCGACTTGGGCCGAACTGAATTGAGAGCACGCGGCGGCGCAGAGAGCCATCGCAAGAGCTGTTTTGCTTCTTAGCAGGGTGTGACGGTTCATAAAGAGTCTCCTTGGGTCACTGTATTCCGTTTGGTGCGGGAGGAGATGATGCTGACCACCAGTTCCCCTCCGCTGGTACAGGCGGCAGCGGACGCCCAAAAGCGGCCACGGTTCTTGTATATTTCTTTCTTAGCCCCACGGAGCACGGGCCATCCATCGACACACGTACTGAGGAAATCACCTGTCTGTTGAAAGCCTGGGGCAGCGGTGACGAAGCAGCCCTGGGTCGTCTGGCGGAACACGTCTATCCTGAACTGCGCCGCATGGCCCGCCGGTACATGAAAGACGAAACTCAGGGCAACACGCTACAAGCCACGGCGTTAGTACACGAGGTCTACCTCCGCCTAGTCGATGTGACAAACGTAGAATGGCGTGCGCGTGCGCAGTTCTTTGCCATCGCGGCGCAGATGATGCGGCGCATTCTGGTTGATGCTGCCCGATCCCACGGATCGCGCAGGCGCGGCGGAACACCGGTCAAAGTGAATCTCGATGATTCCGCCACCTTGTCGCCGGCGCCCGACCGATCCATTCTTGCGGTCGACGAAGCCCTGACGGCCTTGTCTCAGATGGCGCCCCGCCAAGCCCGGGTTGTCGAGTTGCGCTATTTTGGCGGCCTGACCGAGCAGGAGATCGTAGCCGCTCTCAACGTCGCTCCGCGCACCGTCAGGCGCGACTGGAATCTCGCCAAAGCGTGGTTATCGCGCGAGTTGAAACGGGTAGAATCGGTATGACCCACGGAGTCCGGCCATGAGCCCTGAACGGTTCCGCCGAATTGAAGAGCTATACCATGCGGCTCGCGAGGGAACCCCGGACGAGCGCGCGGCGCTGCTGGCACAGACGGATCCCGAACTGCGCCGCGAAGTAGAGTCACTGCTCTCCGAGTCCAGCGGCGACGAAATGTTCGATCGACCCGCAATCCGGAATGCGCCGGAACTGCTTGAGGATGCGACGGTCACCAGACTGCATTCGGGCGCTTGTCTGGGTCCATACCGCATAGAAAGCAAGCTCGGTGAAGGCGGAATGGGAGAAGTGTTTCGGGCGGTGGACATGCGATTGGGCCGTGCCGTCGCCATCAAAACTACTCACGAGCGGTTCAGCGCTCGTTTCGAGCGAGAGGCACGCGCGATCGCCTCGCTGAACCACCCGAACATCTGCACGCTCCACGACGTTGGCCCTAATTACCTGGTAATGGAACTGGTGGAGGGCGAAACGCTGGCGGCGCGACTGAAGCACGGCCCGCTCGCCATCAATACTGCGCTGCTGTATGCTTTGCAGATTGCAGCGGCGCTGGTTGAGGCGCACGCCAAGGGCATCGTTCACCGCGACCTCAAGCCCGGCAACATCATGGTCGGGAGATCCGGCGTCAAGGTCCTGGATTTCGGACTGGCGCGCTCGTGTCAGGATGAAACCATAACGGCCAGCCGCATGATTGTGGGCACGCCGGCATACATGGCGCCGGAACAGCGGGAAGGAAAATCGTCTGACGCGCGCATGGATATTTACGCATTTGGCTGTGTGCTCTATGAAATGCTGACGGGCGCGCGAGTAGGGCCGCAACCGAGGCGGATCCGGCCGCGAAAGCTGGAAAAAATCGTCGGCCGGTGTCTGGAAGAGGACCCGGGACGAAGGTGGCAATCAGGCGAACAAGTGCAGCGGGCATTGGCCGGAGTCCTTCCGTCGAGGCGCGCCACGTACATGGCTGCGGGCGCCGCCGCGACCGTGGCCTTGTGTGCAGCCGGCTATGTTTATTTAAACCGGGCGCCGGGACTTACCGTGAAGGGCACGATTGTTCTGGCGGAATTTGAGAACAGGACCGGCGATGCCGTGTTCGACCTGGCGCTTCGTCAGGGGCTAGCGGTGCAACTGCAACAGTCCCCGTATCTCAGTCTCGTCCCTGACGAAAGCATCCGACAAACGTTACGTCTGATGAAGCGGCCGCTCGAGACGAGGCTTACTCCGGAGGTCGCTCGTGAGGTCTGCGAGCGCAGTGGGAGCGCCGCCGTTCTTGAAGGCTCAATCGCTAGCCTGGGAAATCAATACGTCTTGTGGCTGCGCACCCGGAGTTGCCGCACGGGTGAAGCCCTCACCGAAGGGCAGACCCAAGCACGGACTAAGGAAGAAGTCCTAAATGCGCTCAGCCGGATTGCGATTCAAGTCAGAATGCGGCTAGGCGAATCGATAACCACCATCCAACAGCACTCGAGACCGCTGGAGCAGGCAACCACTTCTTCACTCGAAGCTTTGAAGGCTTATAGTGCTGGGCAGAGTGCCCTTTATGCGCATGGTTACCGGGCTGCGATCCCCTACTTCAAGCAGGCCGTCGCTCTCGATCCTCAATTCGCAATGGCGCATGCCAGTCTGGGCTTCCATTCCTGGAACATGGGCCAAACTGATTTCGGCGCCGAGGAAATCCGTAAGGCCTACGAACTGCGGGATCGCGTCAGCGACCCGGAGAGGTTCTTCATCCTTATGCTCTACGACCGGGAGGTAACGGGGAACTTACAGAAGGAGTTGCTGACTCTCGAATCGTGGGCGCAGACGTATCCTCACGATCCTCGCGCTCACAGCATTATTGCGGGCTGGGGGACACGGGGCACCGGCCAGTATGAGCGTGGGATTCGCGAGGCTCAAGAAGCCATTCGGCTCGCACCGGACTTGGCACCCCCGCATTCCGGGCTCGCGAGCCACTATCTGTTACTCGACCGGTTCGAAGAGTCCGCGGAGGCCTTGCGGCGGGCCGCGGAGCGCAATGTGGACTTCCCGGAATTTCTGGTCACCCGTTACTACCTAGCCTTCTTTAAGGGTGATAAGCCGGGTATGGACCGGGAAATCGCTCACGCCCGCGGACAGCACGTGGAAGACGAAATGTCACACCATCAGGCGCTGGTTCTCGCCCGGTCCGGTAAGATGCAGCAGGCGCGAGTGATGTGGCAACGCGCGGCCGCCTCCGCGCAGCAGGCCGGCTTGCTCGAGAGAGCGGCGATTTTCCAGAGCGCGCAGGCCGTGTGTGAAGCGCATTGTGGAAATCTGTCTGCGGCGAAGGAACGCGCTCGGGCTGCGCTCCGGCTCGGAAAGGGCCGGGACGTGGAATATGCCGCGGCGTTTGCGCTGGCGCTTTCGGGCGATTCTGCCGGATCCCAAAGGCTCGCCGCGGACCTGGAGAGTCGTTTCCCCGAGGATACCCCGGTGCAATTCGAGTATCTCCCCATCCTGCACGCGCTCTCGGCGCTCGCGCGTCGGGCACCTTCGGACGCGGGCGAGCGATTGCAACGGGCGCTTCCTTACGATTTCGCACTCCCGGGAACAGGATTCGTGGGGAAATTCGGAGGCGGCTATCCCGCGTATGTGCGGGGTCAGGCATACCTTGCCGCAGGGCGCGGCCAGGAGGCTGCGTCGGAATTCCAGAAAATCCTCAATCACCGCGGCGTCGTTTTCGCCGATCCGATCGGCGCCCTGGCGCACCTGCAACTGGGCAGAGCATACGTTCTCTCGGGCGACATGATCAAGGCCAAAAGCGCCTATCAGGATTTCCTGACCCTCTGGAGGGATGCCGACCCGGACGTCCCCGTCCTCAAACACGCCAGCGCGGAATTCGCGAAGCTGTAGTCATTCGGCGGTTTCTGCTTGTACTTGTGGCGGACCGGACGCGAGATTGCAGCTACGCATAACCCAGCCCTGACGGCATACTGTAGAATTTTCCGCTGACAGGCGCTTTGGCGTTACTGGCTCGGTTTGGGCCGCCATTGACAGGATCGCTATCACCCCAATGGCGCCCGTTACCGCCACATCTCTGCGCATTTATCACTCCTTGAAAAATCTCAGACTAAGGCATGGTCGCCTTGAGACGCTCCAAGCCCCGCTTCAGCCGCCGCAGCGTGGCTACGTCTCGGATCCGGTTAGTGGCCTCGTTTGGATCGGCAGCCAGGTCGAACAGGAACTCTTCGCCATCTTCCTGACGGATGTATTTCCAGTTGGCCATTATATAAGCCTCGCCGCCGGCGGTTCGCCAGTACAGCTCGCGGTCCGGCGCGCGATTGCCAAAGAGCAGCGGTCCCAGGTCTTGCCCGTCCACCGGCCCGGGGAGCGGAGCCTTTGCGAGCGCACAAAGTGTGGGCAAGAGGTCGATGCCCCCCGCCGGCTCACGGATCACACGGCCGGCCGGCAGCCTGTTCTTCCACTCCATCATGCAGGGCACCCGGATGCCGCCTTCAAACAGGTCGGCTTTGCGGCCCCGCAGCGGAGTGTTCGCTCCTCCGAAGTCGGGCGCGCCTCCGTTGTCGCTGAGAAAGATGATGAACGTATTGTCTTCGAGACCATTCTGCCGAACCGCTTCTCGCAGCCGTCCGATATTGTCGTCCAGGTTGGACACCATGGCGGCATACACACGGCGATTCTCATCCGCGATGTGGGAAAAGTTTTTGATGTACTCCTCGGGCGCCTGCAGAATGTTGGAGCTCTGCTGGCTTTGCCGGTCGTAGCCCGCTTTCCCGTAGTGCGGCGCGTTGTATGGCAGATAAAGAAAGAAGGGGTGGTCGCGATTTTCGCCCAGATACCGGATCGCCTGATCCGTCAGGTAATTCGTGCTGTAGCCGGGCGGAGGCTGAAATGGTTTGCCGTCGCGGAACCAGCTTGGCATGCCGCCATAGGTAAAGTTGAAGTAATCGATACAGCCGTGGGGAAAGCCCTCAAAATGATCGAAGCCATGCTGGTTGGGCAGGAACTCGGGACGGGAGGCTCCCAGATGCCACTTGCCGATCAGGGCCGTGCGGTAGCCGCGGCGCTGCAACACCTCGGCAATGGTGGTTTCGCCCGGCTGCAGACCCTTCGGACTTGGCGGCATCAGCGCATTCAGCAACCCATCGTGGGAGCGCGCAGGATACCGCCCCGTCAACAATCCAAACCGGGAAGGAGTGCAGACCGGACCTGCCGCGTAAAACCGCTCAAATCTGACCCCACGTTTTCCAATCGCGTCCATATGCGGTGTCGGGATCTCACTGCCGTACGAACCGACATCGTGATACCCCTGATCGTCAGAGAGGATCACGAGGAAATTTGGAGGTCTGGTACTTTGAGCGCTGAGCGGAGCCAAGGCCGCTCCAGTCAGAAAAGTTCTGCGGTTCA
>DATLBY010000158.1:0-15199 GCA_035526665.1 Bryobacteraceae bacterium | reverse complement strand
ATGATTTCAACAACTTCAATAAGAGTAAGCGGCGGATATTTTCGTTGTCGCATGCCGTTCCGTCAGCCGGCCGTCCACCGAGGTCGTGCGCCGTGTCGCTCGTACGTCAGCACTCAACTCTGCGCCTGGACAGCAATGCTGGGTGCATAATTTAGCAATTGTGCAGTATAGCTAATACACTGCGCTGGATGTTCTTCGATCCCATTCAGCGTGCCGGGAGTTTGGTCACCACTAGTTGGCCGGTCTCATCGATGGAAAAAGTGGGGCCGCGCTGGGTGCGGGAAAACGCCGTGACCCGGAAGCTGTGGGGACTGGTATAGTTTGGGCAGTCCAGGCTTACACTGTAGTCCTGAACGATCAGCAAATTGTTTATCGTCTGACCAGTCGTGTGGGACCAGCCGGCTTTTCCAACCTCCGGAAGTTGCGTGCCGTCGCATGCAAAGGTTGTGTCAGGGCGGGTTGCGCGGTAAGCCATCTCCGCTGCGTAGATGCGTTTCAGAAGCGAAGGTATGCTTTGGGTTTCCAGCCGATCGTATTCGGCCTTCTGGATCCGCGGAAGTGACGCGCCGATTACCAGTGCGCCCGTCAACACGGCGACGTACAGGAACCGCGGAATCCGTGCGCCCCTCAACCCGCGGACGATGGCGCCGCCGAGCCACGGCGCGGGAAAACCCAAAATCAACCACAAGACCAATCCGATGGGCCAGATGTTACAGCACCGCGGATCTTTTGAAATATCCAGGTACGTTTGGACGCCCGCGCCCACAAATCCCGCGGTAGACAGTCCGAATACCGCCCAAGGCCAGGCTGCGGCGAAGGCTCCCGCAACGCCTATTCCAGCAAGAAGCAAGGCTGACTGATACCATTGCAAACCCCAGAAACTGGAGCCCTGCAGTGGGTAATACAAAAAGAAGAGGAAGACACCCACGGCCAGACCGCCGGCAATCGCCAGCAACTTTGTACTCGACACTCCAACCCCGGCCATCAGGATAGTCTGAAAGACCTGGGCGCGCAAGGATCATAAGGACGCCACACTACCGTCCAGGCATTGAGGCTGGGGAGCCCAGGCTGCTTGTTACCATAAAGATGTCCCGATGAATTCGAACGAAATCGACTTAAAGAAGACCGTCAACCTGCCGCGGACGGACTTCCCGATGAAGGCTAACCTCCCGACTACCGAGCCCAAGCTGCTCGAAAGATGGAGCAAGGAAGACCTTTATGCCCAGATTCGGCGGGCGCGCGCGGGGCGCGAGAAGTATGTTCTGCACGATGGGCCGCCCTATGCCAACGGCAACATCCACCTGGGTCACGTTTTCAATAAAACGCTGAAAGATTTCATCGTGAAGTCGAAAACTATGGCAGGATTCGACTCGCCTTATGTTCCCGGCTGGGACTGCCACGGGCTGCCGATCGAAATCAAGGTGGATGGCGAGCTGGGATCGAAGAAGGCGCAGATGAGCGCGTCCCAGATCCGGCGGGCCTGCCGCAAGTATGCCCAGAAGTATGTGGATCTGCAGAGCAAGGATTTTCAGCGCCTGGGAATCTTCGGCCAGTGGGACAAACCTTATTTGACGATGGACGCCAAGTACCAGGCCACCATCGCGGGCGCGTTTGTCGAATTCCTGGATCGCGGTTACGTATATAAAGGACTCAAGCCGGTCAACTGGTGCCTGAACGACCGGACAGCGCTGGCGGAAGCCGAGGTGGAGTATGAAAACCATACCAGCCCCTCGATCTGGGTTCGTTTTGCGCTGACCTCGGATCCGGCGAAGATCGATGCGAAGCTGACAGGCCGTACGGTGTACGGGCTGATCTGGACGACCACTCCGTGGACCATGCCGGCAAACATGGCGATCGCCTTTCACCCCAAGTTCGAATATGTCGCGGTGGACCTGGGCGGCGAGGTGTATGTGGTGGCGGCTGACCTGCTGGGCGCGGTGACGACGGCACTCGGCTGGGGCGACTACGATCTGCTGGCACGGTTCCGCGGCGCACAGATGGAAGGGACGGTGTTCCGCCATCCGTTCCTGGAGCGCGATTCGCTGGGAATCCTGGCGGATCACGTGACGCTGGAGCAGGGAACCGGCGCGGTGCATACCGCTCCGGGCCACGGACAGGAAGATTACGTGGTGGCGCGGCAGTATGGCATTGAGACCTACTGCCCGGTTGATGCGGCCGGACGATTCTTTGCGGCCGAAGGAGCCGCGGGGGAGCTGCCGTCCGAACTGATAGGCAAAACTGTCTGGGAAGCGAATCCGATCGTCATCGAAACCCTGAAGGCGAAGGGCGCGCTGCTGGGGCTGCAAAAGATCGAGCACAGCTATCCGCATTGCTGGCGCTGCCACAAGCCGACCATCTTCCGGGCGACTGAGCAGTGGTTTATCGGGATGGACCGCAATGCGCTCCGGGCAGGCGCCCTGGAGGCGATCCGCGGCGTGAAGTGGATGCCGTCATGGGGCGAGGAGCGGATTTACAACATGGTGCGGGACCGGCCGGACTGGTGCATCTCGCGCCAGCGCGTCTGGGGCGTTCCCATCGTGGTGTTCTATTGCGACAAGTGCCGCGAGCCGCTGACGGACCGCAAGATTCTGGACGGGGTGGTCGCGCTCTTCGAGGAACACACTGCGGATATCTGGTATGACAAAACTCCGGCCGAGCTGATCCCGGCGGGCACGGCGTGCTCCAAGTGCGGCCACAGCGAGTTCTCGAAAGAGAAGGACATTCTGGATGTATGGTTCGACTCGGGGTCGAGCCACCTGGCGGTGCTGGGTCACAGCCCGGAGCTGCCCTGGCCGGCGAATCTGTACCTGGAGGGTGGCGATCAGTATCGCGGCTGGTTCCACAGCTCGCTCCTGGTGGGCGTCGGGATCAAGGGCGGTGCTCCCTACAAGGAGTGCGCGACGAACGGCTGGACGCTCGACGGCGAAGGCCGGGCGATGTCCAAGTCCGTCGGCAACGTGATTGAGCCCGAGAAGATCATCAAGCAGTACGGCGCCGAGCTGCTGCGGCTGTGGGTGGCCTCGGTCGAGTTCCACGAAGACGTGCGGCTGTCGGATACGATCGTGGCGCGTTTGACGGAGGCCTATCGAAAGCTGCGGAATACATTTCGCTACGCACTCGGCAATCTGTCGGATTTCAATCCCGAGACGGATGCAGTGCCGGAGAGCGAGATGCTCGAGATCGACCAGTGGATTCTCTACGCGACGCGTGACGTGGTCAAGGACGGCCTGGAGCGATACCAGGAGTTTGGCTTTCACCGCCTGTACCGGCGGGTGTACGACTTTGCCACCACCGATCTGAGCGCGATTTATTTCGACGTTACCAAGGACCGGCTGTATACCGCGGCTGCTGGCTCCAAGGCCCGGCGCAGCGCGCAAACGGCGCTTTACCGCATCAGCTACGCGCTGGTCCGGCTGCTGGCGCCCATCCTGACCTTCACGGCGGAGGAGGTCTGGGGCTATATCCGGAAACCGGCCGGCGCGCCTGAGAGCGTGCACCTGGCGGCATTTCCAACTCCCGATGAATTGATCGCCGATGCCGCCGGGCGATCCAACTCGCGCATCGAGGACTTGAACACGATAGTGCGCACGACGCGTGAAGAGGTGATGAAGCAGCTGGAGGTCGCCCGCCAGGAGAAGCGAATCGGTGCGCCTCTGGAAGCGCAGGTGCAATTCGGAGAGGGGCATCAGCTGTATCCGCTGCTCGCCCAATATGTCGACGACCTGCCTGCGCTGTTCATCGTGTCGCAGGTGAAGATGGTGAACGGGTCCGGCGCGGCGATACAAATCGAGCGGGCGGACGGGCAGAAGTGCGAGCGCTGCTGGAAGTACACCACGGATGTCGGTTCGCGGCCGGAGTATCCGACGATCTGCGCTGCCTGCGCAGACGCGGTGTCAGCGATTGCCGGCAGCTGATCCGCATGCCCATCCGTTTCTGGTCATTGCTGATTGCGGCGAGTGTGTTCGTGCTGGACCGGATCAGCAAGGTGCTGATTGAGCGCCACGTGTCGATATACGATACCTTGAGCGTCATTCCAGGGTTCTTCAACATTGTGCATACCAAGAACGCAGGGGCGGCATTCGGGATGTTCGCCGAAGGGCATGGAGCGCTCCGGACCTTCATGCTGATCGGCGTATCGGCGGCGGTGCTGGTATTTATCTCCATTCTGCTGCTGCGTCCGAGCGCGGGCGGATTGAAAACCAATCTGCTGACAACGGTAGCTCTCTCGCTTGTACTCGGCGGCGCGCTGGGGAACATCTACGATCGTGTGGCCTACGGCACGGTGACCGATTTTCTGGAATTCTACTGGCGCGAATACCGCTTCGCCGCCTTCAATGTCGCCGACAGCGCGATCACCACCGGGGCAGGCTTGTTGCTGCTGGATATGTGGAAGACCCGAAAGGAGCCGGTGCGTCCGTAAATGTTTCCGAAACTATTTAGCCACGGTGATTTTTTCCTGCCCACATATGGACTGATGGTCGCGCTGGCGTTCCTGGTGGCGATCTGGTTGACCTCGCGCCTGGCGGTAAAGGCCGGTTTGAAGCCCGACCTGGTAGTGAACCTGGGAATCTATTGCGCGCTGGCGGGGATGATCGGCGGGAAGCTAGGAATGTTCCTGTTCGACTGGAAGACGTATTGGGACCAACCTTCGCTGATCCTCTCCCGCGAGACGATGCAGGCGATGGGCGTGTATCAAACGGGCTTGATCCTCGCGCTGATTACAGCGGTGGGCTACATGAAGATGATGGACCTGCCTCCGCTGCGGACCTGCGATGTCTTTGCGCCCGGCCTGGCGCTGGGCCACGGGATAGGACGGCTGGGCTGCTTTGCGGCCGGCTGCTGCTGGGGGCAAGCTTGCCAGTTGCCCTGGGCGGTGACGTTTAGAAACCCAGATGCGGAGCGGCTTACCGGCGTGCCCCTGGGGATCCCGCTACATCCAACTCAACTCTACGAATCGGCGGCGGAGTTTCTGATTTTCGCATGGCTCTACCGCCGGTTTCACCAGTCGCATCGTCCCGGAGCGATCATCGGGCAGTACCTGATTTTGTACTCCGTGGTGCGCTTCCTGGTGGAGTTTGTGCGCAACCACGAGCAGGGCTTAATGGCGGGGCTGTCCTTGACACAGTGGATTTCGCTGGGGACGCTGGGACTGGGAGTGCTGCTCGTGTTTCGCGGGGCGGACCGGCAGCCGGTTACTCCGTAGCTGGGATACTTTTAAGAAGCTGATCGTCCGGAAGGTAGTGCGCTAATTGTGTGTCCCTCTTGGTGGCGGCCTCGAAAGTGAGGGCCGCCAGAGAATTACGGTAAGCCCTTCTCGCCTCTAAGTCACACGTCCTGAGGTGTTGTTCATAGAATGAGATCAGGCAGCAATGTCGAAAGAGGCCCAGCCATTCGATAACCACACACCACGCAGCCAGGAGGAGATTCGCACTTATACAATCGGAGAGCTGAAGCCATTGTCCAGCCGAATTCTGATTGTGGACTACATTGCGCACTGGCCGGAGCTGTTTGCGCGTGAGGCTGATAGAATTCAATCCGCGCTCGGGAGCCGGGCGCTACGGATTGAGCATTGTGGCTCGACGTCCGTGCCAGGGCTCGCCGCGAAACCGATCATCGATCTGCTGTTGGTGGTCGCTGACTCGGCGGAGGAGGATGCGTACGCGCGCGCCCTGGAGGCGGCTGGCTATGTGCTCCGGATCCGAGAGCCCGACTGGTACGAGCACCGGGTGTTCAAGGGGCCGGACACAGACATCAACCTGCACGTGTTTTCATCCGGCTGTCCGGAAATCGACCGCATGCTGACGTTCCGGGATTGGCTGCGCAGCAATGGCGCCGATCGCGATCTGTACGCACGCACTAAGCTGGCGTTGGCCCAGAAGGAGTGGAAATCTGTCCAGAATTACGCCGATGCCAAGACCGTCATCATTGAGGAGATCATCGCACGGGTCCGCATCAATCGGAAATGGGTGAAGCCATCAACGCACAGCCGGAGGAACCGCCCTGGCTTTTCACCACACCCTGCTAAGGACACAGATTTATCGCACTACCGTCCGGAATAGCTGCTCATGCTTTTGTGCAAATATCTAAAGCCAGGGAGTTACGAGGTTATGACAAGACGTCAGATAGTGATTCTGCTCGCCATAGCTGGTTTAGGTTATGGACAACAAAAATCCACCGCTACCTCGACGCCAATCGAAGTAGCGAATATCACGACGACTACGCTGCGCCAAGGGCCAGCCATTTCCTTCCAACTTACCAATCGCTCACAAAAAAAGATTCTGGGCTACGTGGCTTTGCTCGAATTTACCGACTCGGCTGGAGCATCGACGGCAAAGACGACCAAGATGAGACTACGAGCGCTTGATTCACTGCCCGGCCAGGAAAGCTTCCGCCCGGGCGAGTCATGGACGGATACAAGCCAGCCAGTGCCGCAGGACAGCAGTGGAAAACCTCTCATTCCAAAAATATCCATAGACTACGTTCTTTTCGCGGATCACTCCAGTTGGGGTAAAGATGTCATGCGGCAGTCGTTGCACCTGCAGGGAGTGATGCAAGGCTGGATGGGCGCCCGGAATCGGTATAGACAGATCCTGAAGGAAAAGGGAGCGCAAGCTTTGGCTGACGATCTGAGCAATGAGATTAATGATACCCCTTGACCGGTTAGACAGAACGCCGTTCAGAATGTGATCCTCAGGGCAAGCTGTAGCTCGCGCTCTCCACTCGTGCTGAGAATCTGACCGAAGGCCGCGTTGTTTACGCTATTCACTGGATTAGCCCAGCGCGGGGTGTTGGTGAGGTTGTAGGCCTCCGCGCGGAACTCCAGCCGGACTCGCTCCAGGAGAGCAAAGTTGCGCACCAGGGAGAGATCGTAATTCACAAACCCCGGGCCACGCAGACTATTGCGGCCCGCATTGCCGAAGCGATTGGGCGCCGGCGCGGCGAATGACGCGGGGTCGAACCACTGGCGCCCGCGGCCCTTCTCCCCGGTGTAGCGCACGGGGCCGATCACATCGGCGAAGTTACTGTTGCCGGGACAATTACAAGCCGTGGCGTCGGCCACTGGAGTGAACGGGGCGCCGGAAACGATGCGGAAAATGCCGTTCAACTGCCAGCCGCCAACCAGGTAGGAAGCGGGGCCGCTCTGTAGGTAGCGCCGCTTGGCGCCGAAGGGAAGTTCGTATAAGTGGCTACTGACGAACATGTGCGTGCGGTCGTAGCCCGTCGGTCCGTAGTTGCGGCGAATATCGGTCTGTACGATGAAGCCGCCTTGGTCATCGCCCACGCCCAGCACCTTGCTCCAGGTGTAGGCGGCGGTGAAGCTGAGGCCGCTGGAAAAGCGCTTCGCGATATTTGTCTGGAGGGAGTTGTAGTTGTTGTTCAAGCCGTTGGTCCGCAGATCGACGTTGGCAGTCCGTCCGAAGCGGGCGGTGAAGGGCCGGCCGGCCGCTCCGGCTCCCGGAAGCGCGGCATTGAGCTGCCGCTGATAGGGAATGCGGCGTCCCAGCGATCCCACATACCCGACATCCCAAGCGACGCCCCAACCCAGTTCCCGCTGATAGGTGAAGTTATAGCTGTGCACAAAGGAGATGGGATTCTCACGAGGCACGGTAAAGAAGGCCTGGTTGGGCGCTGGAGTGATAATCCCGTTCTGCGGGAGCGGAATGTCGGGAACAGGTGGAAGACTGGCGAATGAGCCTTCCACCGTGAAGTCGTTTTCCACGCCGTTCTGGATGTTATAGAGCACGGGAAATTGCGTGGACAAAGTTCCGCCGGTGAAGCCGAAACGGCCGGTATAGTAGCTGAGGCCGTAGCCGCTGCGGATCACGCTGCTGGGGCCGAGCCTGTAAGAAAAGCCAAAGCGCGGCGCAAAGTTGTTCCAGTCCGTCTTCACGTTGTTGGCCAGATCGTTGCTGCCGTAGCCGGCGATGAGCAGGCTGTTGGTCTCCGGATCGTAGTTGGATGCGCCGCCGGCATACCTCGGCTTGATGGGTGTGTACAACTCCCAGCGCAGACCCAGATCGAGAGTCAGCCTGGGCGTAAGTTGGAACGTATCGTGGAAGAAGGTGAAGAATTGCGTCTGCCGGTTGGTGGGCGTGATCGGCATATAAGTACGGCTGGTCTGGTCGACGGCTCCAATCAGGAAGGCGGCAAACGCGTTGCCGAACGATCCGAAAGAACCCAGCGCCGGGCCTCCTCGCAGCGCCGTGGTGCCGGGATTGAACTGGAACATACCGCGGGGGCCGAAATTCAACCCTTGCGGCTGAAAACGGTCCATGCGGTTGCGGTGAATGTCGGCTCCCCACTTGAAGGTATGGCGGCCCTGCAGACGGGTCCAAGTGTTGATGAAGTTGAACAGGTTATCGGCGTTGATAAGGGGATAAACCACGGGCGTTCCGATACCCGGCATGCCGGAGATGTTGATGCGCGCCATTCCCTGACTGGAGATCGCGTCGGGATTGGGGTTGCGGATGCCGAGGCTTTGGTTGGTGATAGTCGTGAGATCGAGGCCATTCACGTTGGTGTAGTACCTGTTGTACCCGCCGCGGAATTCGGAGATGAGAGCCGGACTGAAATTGTGGGTCAGGTTGAGAATCGCGGTGACTGTATATGGCGTGCTGATGGTGCCGTCGCCGATCGCATCGCCCAGGACCGACCGGCTGGTGACCTTATAGCCGGAGTAGTTGAACTTGGCAAAGCCGCGTGTGTTGTCGCTGAAGACGTGATCGACGCGGCCGTCGTAGGAGCTACCGTTATAGGCGAAGGGCGTATTGAAAACAAAGTTGTTGAGAAAGCCAGGCTGGTTGGCTGCCGGCAGCAGGGGGAGCAGCTTTTGAGCGATGGGGTGAAATCGGTTTACCGGAATCTGATTATTGGAAAATGCAGTGCGGCCGGTGCCATCGGGATTGCCGGTGGCCGGATCATAGATGGTGAGACCGGGAACGCCGCTGAAATCGCCCCGCACCCAGGCGCCAACGGGCAGAGTACTGGTGACGGTGCTGGATTGACGGAGCGTACGGCCCTGGAATCCGCCGAAAAAGAAGGTTTTGTTGTGCTTGATAGGTCCACCAAGCGTGCCCCCAAAATCATTACGGATGAAGGTGGGCTTGGGTTGGGTATCGATGTTGAAGGAGTTGCGTGCGCGGAAAGAGGTATCGCGGTGGAACTCAAAGAGTGAACCGTGGAGTTGATTAGTGCCGCCGCGCGTGATGACATTCAGCACTGCCCCGCCGGCGCGGCCGAACTCCGCATTGTAGTTGCTGGTGGTGATGTTGACCTCCTGGACCACCTCGGCGGAGGGGATATAAATGGTCAGGCCTAGTGTGGGGTTAGTGTTATCTAGACCATCCACCTGCGTGTTGTTGGCCGAGTTTCCCTGGCCGTTGGCTCGGAAAAATGTGGTGCCCTGAGGGTCCTCGGCGCGGGTAAAGTCAACGCTCGGGGGCGCGACCCCGGGCAGCAGACCGACCAGCGATTGAAAGCTCCGATCCGCCATGGGCAGTTCAGTAACGGCCTTCTGATTGAAGCTGCGGGAAACCTCGGACCGATCTGTCTGCAGAAGCGGTGTGTCGGCCCGGACCTCCACAGTCTCGGATAATTGTCCTGGCTCCAAGGATGTATCCACGCGAGTGGAAGTGGTGGCCCGCAACTCCAGATTATCCCGAACAAACTTCTTGAAGCCGGCGGCTTCCACCTCCACCCGGTAGACACCGGGCGTCAGGTAGGGGATGGTGTAAATGCCTTCCTGGTTAGTGGCGGCCTTGCGGCCCACGCCGGTGGAGGTCTCGGTTGCGGTGACAGCCGCGTTGGGAACGACAGCTCCCGAAGAATCGGTCACCGAGCCCAGCAGCGTAGCAGTGACTGCTTGCGACCAGGCCGGCGGCGCGGCCAGCAAAGCCAACATCAGGCAGGATCGGATCGTCACGTGGACCTCCTGTATTTCCAGTACTCTGAGACATACTTTACGCCACTTCGGGCAGCGGCGAAAGGGCCAAGATGCAGAGGCGGCCCAGGAGGGCCCTCTGGTATGCTGATAACTCCTCCGACCCATGGCGAAAATCTATCCCTTTCGGCCCTATCGATATAGTCCATCGGCAGGCGCACTGGCCAATCTGGTGACGCAGCCTTATGACAAGATCAGTCCGGAAATGCAGAAGCGCTATCTCTCTCTGAGTCCGCATAACCTGGTGCGGGTGATCCTGGGAGAGCGTTTTGCTACCGATTCCGATGCAGAGAATGTGTACACGCGTTCGGCAAAATTCTTCAATGACTGGATTTCGTCGGCAGTTCTCACCCAGGAAAAAGAGCCGGCGTTCTTCGGGTATTTTCAGGAGTTCACTGTCCCGGACACGGGCGAAAAGCTGACGCGGAAGGGCTTTATCGGTTTGGGGGCCGTAGAGGATTACAGTGCGAAGGTGGTGCACCGGCACGAGCAGACGCTTTCCGGGCCGAAGAAGGACCGGCGGAGGGTGCTAGAGCACACACGCGCCCACTTTGGGCAAATCTTCATGCTGTATCCGGATCCCGCCGGGCGCATCGATGCAATTCTGGATCGCTTCGCCACAGGGAGCCCCGCCGCCGAGGTCATCGACGAGTATGAAACCGCACACCGGCTCTATAAAATCGACGATGCCGTCGCCATCCGGCAGATGCAGGAGCTGATGGCGGACAAGAAACTGGTGATTGCAGACGGACACCATCGCTATGAAACGGCCATGGCATTCCGGGACGACAATCCAAAGCTCGAGGATGCGCGAAACGTCATGATGACGTTCGTGAATATGCACTCTGCCGGGCTGCGCATCTTAGCTACGCACCGGGTTGTTAGTGGACTGCCGGAAGTGAACCAGGATGCCTTCCTTCAGAAGGCAAGCGAACAGTTTATCGTGAAGCGGCTCGATTCCACAGCTGCGCTGCGGCAAGTCTGGGAGCAGATGGAGCCGGAGCAGATCCGTATCGGTGTAGTGTTTGCGGGCTCGCCGGATGTTTTCCTGCTCCAGAGTGAGAGGAAGGGCCGCCTGGATGTGCAGGTGCTGCACGACGACCTGCTCGGCAGGGCGCTGGGGATCAGCGCGGAGGCCGTCCGCGAGGAGAAGTTCCTCCAGTATGTGCGCGGCGTGGAGGCGGCGGCCGATGCGGTGCGAAACGGCTCCGCCCAAGCCGCTTTTCTGCTGGAGGCGACTACCGTTCAGCAGGTGGCGGATACGTCTTTTTCGGGGGGCGTGATGCCTCAGAAGTCGACGGATTTCTATCCCAAGCTGCTAACCGGTTTGGCGATATACAGACTGGAAAAGTAGCGGCATGGTCCGGCGCCCGATTCTGTTTCTGCTTCTGATTCCCGCACTGCTCACCGGCGAGACGGTGAAAGTTCCGGGACTGAAGCGGCCGGTGGAAATCCTGCGAGACCGCTGGGGCGTGCCGCACATTTACGCGCAGAACACGGAAGACCTGTTTTTCGCCAACGGATATATCAATGCGCGCGACCGCCTGTTTCAGATAGATCTCTGGCGGCGCGCGGGAACGGGGAAGCTGGCCGAGATCCAGGGTTACGGGGCGGTTCGGCGCGACCGCATGGCGAGACTCTTCCGGTTTCGAGGCGATTGGAATGCGGAATGGCAGAGCTATTCGCCCGACGCCCGTCAGATCGCGACCGCTTTCGCGCACGGGGTGAACGCCTACATCCAGTCGCTCAATGGGGTCCGGCCGATTGAGTTTCGGACCGCGGGCTACGATCCTGGGCTATGGGTTCCGGAGGACTGCACGGCACGGATCGCGGGTCTCTCCATTAGCCAAAACCTTGTAAAAGAGGTGGAACATGCACAGGACATCGTGCAATTCGGGCTAGATGCGCTTTTCCGGCAGAAGCCGCTGCAACCGCCGGTTGCGGTGACGCCGCCGCCCGGGATCAACCTGGCGGATGTGAACCATGGCGTGATCCGCGAGTTCGTGGAAATGCTCTCAGCGCCCGGGCCCGCGCAAGGGAGCAACAACTGGGCGGTGGACGGTACCAGGTCGGCTACGGGGAAGCCGATCCTGGCATCGGATCCGCACCGGGTTATCGGTACGCCGTCGCTCCGCAAAACGGTGCATCTGGTGGCGCCGGGGTGGAACGCGATGGGGGCCGGCGAGCCGGCGCTTCCCGGAATTGCGCTGGGACACAACGAAGACATCGCGTTTGGATTTACCATCACCGGAACCGATCAGCAGGACTTGTACGTAGAAAAGATCAATCCTAAAAATTCCGCGGAGTACTGGTATCAGGGCGCGTGGAAACCATTTCAGATCGAAAAGGAAAAGCTGTCCGTAAAGGGCGAGACGAAGCCCCGCGAGGTGGAACTCCGCTTCAGCGTGCACGGACCTGTCATTTACGAAGACCGGGCCGCCTTGCGGGCCTACGCGTTGCGCTGGGTGGGGATGGAGCCCGGGGGAGCCGGCTATCTGGGGGGATTATCGACCGCGCGGGCGAAGAACTGGAACGAGTTTAAGGCGTCAGTGGCACGCTTCAAAGTGCCATCCGAGAACATGGTGTATGCCGATCGCGCCGGCAATATTGGCTTTATCGTGGCGGGGCTTGCGCCCGTCCGGAAGAATTGGACGGGCCTGCTGCCGGTGCCGGGCTCGGGCGAATACGAATGGTCCGGGTTCATCCCTCCTGACCAGATGCCGATGACGTTCAATCCGCCCAGGCATTTTGTGGCTTCGGCGAACAACAACATTCTGCCGCCGGGCTACAACCGGATCCTGACCTATCAGTGGGGGCCGTCCTGGAGAATCCAGCGGATCCAGGAGCTGCTGGCCGGCACCAAGAAGTTCACGGTGGCGGATTTTGAAGCCATGCAGTACGACGTGATGTCGATGCCCGCCCGCCGTTTCCAAGCTACGTTGCGGCGATGGAAACCGGCGCCGGGTACGCGCCACGCGCAGATCGTGCAGCGGATGCTGCAGTGGGACGCCCGGATGACCGTGGAGTCGACGCCGGGGCTGATCTACGAACTATGGTTTCCGCGGGTCGCGTCGGCTCTGTTCGGGCCGGCACTCGCCTTGCGCACCGACTATGAGGTCACGCTCCGCAAAATCGAGTCGCTGACGGATTTCTCGGTACTACGCGATACGCTGGACGCGACCCTGGCGGAGTTGGACCGGCACCTGGGGACCAATATGGACCGCTGGCGGTGGGGCGCGCTGAGTAAGATCACCTTCCAACACGATTTGCATGTGCCGCAGTGGAGCCGTGGGCCGATCACCCGGCCCGGGGATCCGCATACCATTAACTCCTTCGGAATCAAGGCGTCGCGGGAAAGCAGCGGCGCCTCCTACCGGCAGGTTATCGACCTGGCTGACTGGGACCGGTCGATGATGACGAACGCGCCGGGCGAATCCGGAGAGCCGGGGAGCTCCCATTATGCCGATCTCATCGAGGGCTGGGCAAACGGTCGCTATCACCCTATGCCCTTCAGCCGCAAGGCGGTTGAGGCCGCCACCGAGGAGCGCATTCAGTTGATTCCGGCCGTAGTGAACCCCTAGATATAGACGGATCCGTCCGATAGCCACAAAGTTTAGTGGATTGGGTTCTTTACAAAAGCCAGAAACCGAATTATTATGTTTACATCCCCCGAGAAACCGGCGCCAAGCGGCGGCCGGGCGAATCTACTTGTATAAGGGGTCCACCTTTGCTGAAGCTCAAGCGCGTAGAACTCCAGGGCTTTAAATCCTTCTGCGACAAATCGGAGATGCGGTTTCACGGAAGCGGCGTGGCCGCGATCGTGGGGCCGAACGGCTGCGGTAAATCCAACCTCAGTGACGCGATCAGCTGGGTTCTGGGCGAACAATCGGCCAAGAGCCTGCGCGGCAGCCGGATGGAGGACGTGATCTTCGCCGGCACACGGGAACGGAAGCCGGTCGGCATGGCCTCGGTGACGCTGACCCTGGTGGATCCGAGCGTACACGCTGAGTTCCCCATCGCGAACGGCAATGGCAACGGCCATCCCCACGATGCCAAGCCTGAGAAGCAGGAAGAGATCACGATTACGCGGCGGCTGTTCCGGTCCGGCGAGAGCGAGTATCTGATCAACGGGCGGCAGGCGCGTCTGCGGGATATTCAGGATCTCTTTATGGGCTCCGGGCTGGGGCCCGAAAGCTACGCGATCATCGAGCAGGGCCGTATCGGCCAGATTCTCAGCACCAAACCGCAGGACCGGCGAGCCGTCATTGAAGAGGCGGCGGGCGTTACGCGCTTCAAGACGAAGAAGCGGCTGGCCGAAGCCAAGCTGGAAGGCGCCAAGCAGAATCTGACGCGCGTGTTCGACATTCTGGAAGAGGTCGGGCGGCAGGTGAACTCGCTAAAGCGCCAGGCGGCGAAGGCGAAGCGGTATGACGAGCTCAAAACCGAGATGGTGTCGCAGCTGCGGCAGGCCATCACGGGCCGTTTCCGTCTGGTGGAGCGGGAAGCCGCCAAAACCGCACTGGATCTGAATGTTGCCACCGCGGACTTTCAACGGTTGAGCGCCCAGGTCGCCGAACAGGAAAAAGAGCAGGCGAAGCTGCAGGAGCAGTGCTACTACACCGAGGGACAACTCACCGAAGCGCGCAAGCAACTGGCGGAACAGCGGGTGGAGGCCGAGCGCACTCGCGGCCGGCTGCAAAATCAGGCGAACCAGATCAATTCGATCGAGCAGCGGCTGACGCGCGGCGAGGCCGAGTCGCAGGATCTGGAAGTGCGCTACGCCCAACAGCAATCGGATCTGGACGGATTCGCGGAACGATTGAAGGAGCTGGAGCAACAGACGGAGGCGGCGCGCCAGGCATTAGGCCGGAAAAGCGAAGAGCGCGACCAGGTGCAGGCCAAGCTTCGGGAGCGCGAGAAGTGGATGGAGACTTCGCGCCAGCAGGTGCTCCGGCTCTTGGGTGAGGCTTCCTCCCTGAAGAACCAACTGGCTCAGATCGATCAATATCTGGTGGGAGTAGATCGCGACACAGCTCGCTTGCAGAAGGAGGAAGAGAATGCGGCGGCGGAGCTCGAGCGGTTGGAGCGAGTGAAGATCGATCTTTCCGCGCGGATGTCGGCGCGTCAGATGGATCTCCAGAGCACGGCCGAGCAGCGGAAGATGGTCGACGAGGAGCTGGCCACCCGCAAAGCGAAGGCTGCAGAATCGCGGCGCAAGCTGGAGGAGCTACGAAAGGACGCCTCGCGGTTGCAGGCGCG